>CACHWN010000003.1:25000-141584 GCA_902583585.1 uncultured Pelagibacteraceae bacterium | reverse complement strand
TTTAATAAATCATCTTCTGATAAATCAATTAAATGGAGTAAAATTTTACATCTTTCTATATGTCTCAAGAATTTATCTCCAAGACCAATACCTTTATGTGCACCTTCCACTAAACCAGGAATATCAGCCAAAATAATCTCTTTCCCTCCGTAGTAAGACACTCCTAAATTTGGATTGATTGTTGTAAAAGGATAATTTGCTATTTTTGGCTTTGCTCTTGTTAACGCTGCAAGCAAACTGGATTTACCGGCATTTGGCTTACCAATAATTCCAATATCGGCAATTATTTTTAATTGAAGCCATATCCAAAATTCTTCACCTAACTTTCCATTAGTTTTTTTTCTTGGCGCTCTGTTTGTCGAACTTTTAAATCTTACGTTGCCAAGCCCACCTTTGCCTCCCGATGCCACAAGATATTTTTCTTTATTTTTTGTAAAATCGTAAATTAAGGTATTATTATCCTCCTCGTATACTTGAGTTCCCAATGGAACTTTTAAAATTAAATCTTCTCCACTAGCTCCAGTTTTATTTCTTTTACTCCCAGGTTTTCCATGTTGTGCTTTAAAATGTTGAGCATACCTGAAATCAATCAACGTATTCAGGTTTCTATCTGATTGGACAATTATAGATCCCCCGTCACCACCATCACCTCCATCTGGTCCGCCGTACTCTACAAACTTTTCTCTTCTAAAGCTTGCAGATCCTGATCCACCATTCCCAGCTTTAATATAAATCTTTGCTTGATCTAAAAATTTCATTTTTATTTTAATATAAATAAGTTTGGTTATTTATATATATTTAATTGGGAATTACAGAAACAAAAGTTCTGTTTAATTTAGATTTTTTGAATTTTACTTTTCCTTTAATTAAAGAAAAAATTGAGTGGTCTTTACCTATACCAACATTTTCACCAGGATGAATTTTCGTCCCTCTTTGTCTTACTATAATGTTTCCAGGTATTACATCTTGGTCACCATATTTTTTAACTCCAAGACGTCTACCTTTACTATCTCGGCCGTTCTTCGATGATCCACCTGCTTTTTTAGTTGCCATTTAATTTCCTATTTTTTTGTTACCTTTTTTACAACTTTTTTCTCTTCTTTGATAGGCTTCTTTTTTTCGACGATTTTAGCTTCACCTATAACTTTTCCACCTTTAGCTAAAATTTTCGTGATTTGTATTTTAGAATGACGTTGTCTATGCCCATTTTTTTTTCTTGAGTGTTTTCTTCTTCTCTTATGAAAAATTAATACAGTTCTATCTTTAACATTATCTAAAAGTTTGGCTTCAACTGTTGCTCCTTCAATTTTAGGACTTCCAATTTCAGTATTTTTGTCATCATTCAAAAGTAAAACGTTATTGAATTTAATAGTTTCTCCAACTTTAGCGTTTAGTTTTTCTATTTCTAAAATTTTACTTGCAGATACTTTATACTGCTTTCCACCTGTCTCAATTATAGCAAATGACATAAATTTTTTTTTTAATTTCCACGCAATATAGCCTTCACTGCCAGCAAGTCAAGATTATAGAAGTTAAAAAGAGTCCTTTAAATCTCTCAATTTTGAAAAAACCTCAGCTTCTGATGAATCTTTTAGTCCTAAAGTATGCCTAATCTCAGGATCATTACACCTAAAAAAAATATTCGTTTTAATTTCCTGACCTAAAGTAGTTGGTATAGTTGGCTCATTAGAACTTAATTTTTTTTGAATCTCAATTTCTTTCTCTTTTAAAAAAGGGTTTTTGGAGTCATATTTTAAACAAAAATTTAAATTTGATTTAGTATATTCATGTCCACAATATATTTTTGTATCTGGCGGAAGTTTTCTTATTTTACTTAAAGAATTAAACATTTCTTTGTGGGTACCCTCAAAAACTCTACCACATCCTAATGAAAATAAAGTATCACCTGTAAAAACTATTTTTTCTTTAAAAAAGAAAAATGCGACATGGCCTTTTGTATGACCAGGAACAAAAATTACCTCAAATTCTAATTTTCCGATTCTATGCTTTTGGTTTTCTTTAAGCAGGATGTCTATCCCAGGAATTCGATCTTTATCTAATTCAAAACCTAAAATTTTAGAGTTGTATTTTTTTTTTAATTCCAAATTACCATCAACATGATCGGCGTGATGATGAGTATTTAGAATAAAATCTAATTTTTTATATTTTTTAATTGCATTATCACATGCCTTATATTCTGCAGGATCTACTATTGAAACCTTGTCAGACTCTTTATCGTGAATTAAGTAACTAAAGTTATCACTCAAACATGGAATAATTTCTACCTTCATATTAACTGATTAAAAAAATACCAACTTTTGAAAAAAGATTTTTAATTTCTAAATTACTTTTTTTTATTAATGAAGTTTTGTTTTCATTAACTCCAACAACTTTTTTAATAATAATATTTTTTTCATCACAAAAATTAAATAAATCTTTTATTGTGCACATGTGTAAATTAGGAGTATTATACCAAGTATTTGGCAGCGTTTTTGTAACTGGCATCTCACCAAAAAGTAAAAGTTTTGTTCTTACTTTCCAATAGCCAAAATTTGGAATTGAAATAATAACTGATTTTCCTATTCTTAAAAGATTTTTCAAAACTTTCTCTGGTTCATAAAATGCTTGTAGAGTCTGACTCAGCACAACATAGTCAAATGATTTATCAGGAAATTGATGCAATTCAGTTTCTGCATTCCCTTGAATAACTGGCAAGCCTTTATAAATACATTCTTTAACATTATCTTGATTAAGCTCTAGTCCTCGTACCTCTATATTTTTTTCTTTTCTAAGAAGGTGCATTAAAGATCCGTCTCCACATCCTATATCAAGAACCCTTGTATTATTAGGTAATAAATCTGCAATTACTTTAAATTCTTTTTTCATTTTTAAATTTTTCATACATAGAATCTATAAAACCTTTTAGTGTTTTTAAAAATTCAGGCTCATCAAGTAAAAAAGAATCATGTCCTTTGTCTGTAATTATCTCAGAGTAAGAGACATCTGCACCTGACGCATTTAATGCTATTACTATATCTTTGTTATCTTTTGTTGTGTAAAGCCAATCAGAAGAAAATGATATAATTAAGAATTTTGTTTTTTGATTTTTAAATGCTTCTACTAAACCTCCTTTAAATTGTTTTGAAAGATCAAAATAATCCATCGCTCTTGTTATATATAGTACTGAGTTAGCATCAAATCTTTCAACAAATGCGTAGCCTTGATGTCTTAAATAACTTTCAACTTGAAAGTCAGCATTAAAACTAAATTCGTAATCTGCCTTCTCTTGTAATTTTCTACCAAATTTTTCCTGCATACCTTTTTCAGATAAATAACTTATATGCCCGACCATTCTTGCAACTGCTAAGCCATTTTTTGGTTGAACATTTTTTAAAACATACTTTCCATTATCCCATACAGGATCTGCCATAATTGCTTGACGAGCTAATTCATTAAGGGCAATATTTTGAGCGCTATGGCTCGAGCTACAGGCTATCGGCACCGCTGAAAAAGTTTTATCCGGAAATGTTGCACAGAATTGTAAAAGTTGCATTCCACCCATTGAACCTCCAGTCGCACATAAAAGTTTTTTAATTCCTAGATGTTCAAGTAAGGACTCCTGAGCTTTTATCATATCTTTAATTGTTATAACTGGAAAATCCAATCCGTAAGGTTTTTTTGTTACTGGATTAATATCTTTAGGACCTAGAGAACCCATACATCCTCCAATCACATTTGCACAAATAACAAAATATTTATTCGTATCTATTGCTCTTCCTGGTCCTACTGCAGTAACCCACCAACCTTCTTTATTAGTAATAGGATTAGTTCCAGTCACAAACTGATCTCCTGTTAAAGCATGAAACACTAGTATCGCGTTATCTTTATTACCATTCAATTTTCCGTAAGTTTCGTAAGCGAGAGGAAAATCTTTAATAGATTTCCCGCAGTCTAGTTTAAGCGGTTTAGTAACGTTTAATTTCTTAATATTCTCAAGTTTTATATTCATCCAAAAAAAAAGCCCAGCTAAACTGGGCATCCCCTTTTTAGCTACATTTATTATGCGCTTGCAATATGGTTAAATCAGCGCGATTAATGTTTACTAAATCATCATAAACTTGTCAATTTTATATACGATAAAGTGCTATAGAAAAGCTTAAACAATTTATATATTACATTAATAAAATGAGATTTCCGAAACCAAATAACATTGTTGCAGAGAAATATGTAGCTGGAATGAGCTTATTTAAAAGTAAATTAGCAAAAATTAAATTATCAGCCAATGAGTCTGCTCTTGGCCCCAGTCCTAGAGCGAGAAAACAATACTTAGAAGTTTCAAAAAACTTTGCAAGATATCCTGACTCTGATGGAACTTTTTTAAGAAATACTTTGGCTAATAAATTTAAGATTGATAAAAATAGAATAATCTTAGGATCAGGCTCTGATCAAATATTCGAACTAATATGTAAATCTTTCTTAAAAAAAGGAGATGAAGTTATAGTTCCTAAGTTTAGTTTTATTATTTACAGAATTTACAGCAGGATGAATGGAGCAAAGGTCATTTACTCAAAGGAAGATAATTTTACTGCATCAGTAAAAGATATACTAAAAAAAGTTACAAGGAGAACCAAAATAGTTTTTTTAGCTAATCCTAATAACCCGACTGGAACATATATTTCAAAAAAAGAGTTGCATTTTTTAAGAAAAAAATTGAGAAGCAATATCCTATTAGTAGTAGATGACGCATACTTTGAGTACGTAAAACGAAAAGATTATTTGTCTGGTTTAAAAACTTTCACAAACTTTAAAAATGTTGTTATGACAAGAACCTTTTCAAAAATATATGGTTTAGCAGGACTTAGAGTTGGCTGGGGTTATGGGTCAAAAGAAATTATTTCTGCATTAAACCGGGTTAAGCCACCTTTTAATGTGAGTAGACCAGCTCTATTTGCAGCTTCTGCTGCGGTTAGGGACAATTCATGGCTTAATAAAGAAATTAAACACGTAAATAAATGGAGTAAAAAAATGTTTTCTGAGTTTAAAAAAATGAGAATAGAAACAAATAAAAGTTTTACTAATTTTTTATTAGTAAAATTCGATAAAGTGAAAATAAACTCTGATAAAGTTTTTAGATTACTTGCAAAATCTGGAATACTGGTCCGTAAAATGGATGTTTATGGCATTAAAAATTCTTTGCGTATAACTATTGGAACAACTTCAGAAAATATTGCATTAATAAAAAAAATGAGAAAAATATTGAATGTTCGATAAAATATGTATTATAGGTTGTGGATTGATTGGTTCCTCAATTTTGAGAGGAGCTGAGGAAAAAAAGATAGCCAAAAGAATAAGCGTACATGACAAGTCAAAACAAGTCATGGAATATTTGAAAAAAAATTTTACAGCTGATATTTGTCCTAATATATCTGAGGCTACTAAAAATGCAGATCTAATAGTAATTTCTGCTCCGTTGAGTAGTTATAAAGAAATTTTACTTTCAATAAAATCAAATTTAAAAGAAGGTTCTATTCTTACTGACACTGGCTCAGCTAAAAAAGAGGTCAATAAAATTGTAAATAATTTAGGTATAAAAAATATTAGTTGGATAGCTTCACATCCTATTGCTGGCACGGAGCACAGTGGTCCTGCAGCAGGATTTTCAAGTTTATTTAAAAACAGATGGTGCATCCTTTCAGCTCAAGATCAAGTTACTAGAGAAAAATTAGAAAAACTTAAAAAATTTTGGTCCAAACTAGGAAGTAAAATCAAAATCATGTCGTTTGAGGACCATGATTATGTGTTGTCTTTGACAAGCCATCTTCCCCACGCGGTAGCATACAGTATTGTTAGAACTGCAATAAATAATGGAGATAAGTTCAGAAATGATATAATTCAATATAGCGCAGGGGGATTGAGAGATTTTACCAGGATTGCTGCTTCAGACCCTTTGATGTGGAAAGACATTTTTTTTGATAATAGCGAGAACATTTTAAAAGTTCTAGATAACTATTCTAAAAATCTAGATGAAATAAAAAGCGCCATTAAAAGCAAAGATAGTAAAAAGCTTTTAGAAATATTTTCATCAACTAAAAAAGTGAGAAAAGAAATTATTGAAGCAGGGCAAGATACAGAGAAACCAGACTTTGGAAGAAAATAATTAATAATATTTTTTTATTTCAGTATAGATCTTACTTTCAATTTCTTTTGTAAATTCATCATTATTTTTACCAGGCATAATAGGATCTAGAAATGAAATATGAATATCTCCTGAGAATTTCATAAAACTATTTTTCGGCCAAATTTTTCCTGTATTTAAAGCGACTGGAATACAGGGTAAACTTAATGCTTTATATATACGACCAACTCCTTTTTTAAATGGAGGGCTCTCATCTAATTTTACTCGTGTCCCCTGAGGAAATATTAATAGCGGTCTTTTATTTTTCTTTAATCTCTCTTTTATTTTATCAAAAAAATTTAAATTTTCTTTTGTAGTAGTCTCTCTTATGATTGCTATAGAACCGATTTTTCTCAAATACCAACCAAATAAAGGTATATTTAAAAGTTCTTTTTTTAAAATAAAAATTGGACCATCTAGTGGAATTTGTAATGCAAAAGTTTCAAACATTGATTGATGGGCAGAGGCTACAAAATAACGATCAAATTTTTTTAAATTTTCTTCTCCATGAAAAATTACTTTAGTGTTCATTATAATTTTTAAAATTAAAACAATATATTTTGCTGATAACCTCCCGAAAAAAATTGTAACTTTATCAGGAAGAATCAATGATGGTATTGCTAATATGAAAATTAAAATAAGCCCAAAATAAAGAAAGATATTAAAAATTAAAGATTTAATAAATTGCATTAAGAATTTATCAACTTAAGTAAATTTTGTTTTTTTCTTATATATTTAAATTTGTTTTTATTGATTAAAATTTCAGCGATTAAAGGTCTCGTATTATAGTTTGACGACAACGAAGAACCATATGCACCAACATTTGTAATTGCCACAAAGTCATTTTCATTTAATTTTTGATATTTTCTATAAATACCAAATTTGCAAGTGCTTTCACAAATTGGTCCTACAAATTCTATTACACTTTTCATTATTGATGAATTTTTAGTTATGGGTATAATTTTATGGAATGCATCGTATAAAGCTGGTCGCATAAAATCGTTCATACCTGCATCTAAGATTATGAAATTTTTATTGGGCCCATTTTTTATAAATTGGACTTTACTGATAAGTAAGCCCGTATTTCCGATTATGGATCTACCAGGTTCAAAAATAATTTTACAGTTAAGTTTTGTTGCAAAATTATTTACTAATTTTGCGTAATTATTTAAATTTATTGGTTTTTCATTATCACTATAATTAATTCCAAAACCTCCACCTAAATCGATATACTTTAAATTAAATTTTAGTTCTTTAATTAACTTATTCATTACATTAAGCGTCTTTTTAAAGGGCCTATCATTTAAAATTTGGCTTCCTATATGAACACTTAATGCTTCAAGTTTTATATTTTTAAATTTATTTATCTCTTTTAGAAAAGACTTAAAATTTTTAATTGATAAACCAAATTTATTATCTGCTTTACCAGTAGAAATATTTTTATGAGTTTTTGCATCAACATTTGGATTTAATCTGAAACCAATAGAAACTTTTTTCCTTAATTTTTTCCCTATTTTATTAATTAACTTCGCTTCACTTTCAGACTCGCAGTTTATCAATAAAATTTTTTTATTAATTGCAATTTTTAATTCTTCCTCAGACTTACCAACTCCCGAAAAAACAATTTTTTTTGGTTTTATACCTGCTTTAAGAGCTTTTAATAGTTCTCCGCCGGATACAACATCAGCTCCAGCACCAAGTTTACCCAAAATTCTTAAAATATTAGTATTGCTATTAGATTTTGCGGCAAAACATATTAAGGGATTAGTTTTTTTAAATGTTTTTACAAAATTTAAATAATTAGAAACTATTTGATTTTCAGAATAAATATAAAAAGGAGTTTTATTTTTCTTTAAAAAATTCCGGATAGATACTCGCTCCAGAAATAAATTTTTACCCACATATTTTAAATTTTGCATAAGATTATAAAATTATTTGTATACAATTAAATTTTCCTTGATATTTTGGTTCTGATTTCTTTCCACATCCAGATAGAGTTAAAATTATTATACAAATTAATACCAATATTTTCATTTTACTTCTTTTTTATATTTTTTAATCATTGCTTTAACATTAGCAGCAGAAGTTCCTCCATGGGATTTTTTCGAGTTCATAGAATTATTAATATCAAATATTTTGAGTACATTTTTATCTAAATTTTTATAAATTTTCATTATTTCTTGTAAAGATAACTCAGATAATAATTTATTTTTCTTTTCGGCGTAATTCACTAATTTTGCTGCAATCGCATAAGACTCTCTAAAAGTGAGTTTCTTTTCCTTTACCAAATAATCAGCAAAATCAGTAGCCGTGGTAAAACCTTCATTAGCCATTTTTAGCATATTTTTTTTATTTGGCTTTATTGAATTCACTAACTCAAGACTTAAAACCAATGAGTCATTTAAGGCATCAAATCCATCAAAGACAAGTTTTTTATCATCTTGAAGATCTTTGAAATAAGACATTGGAAGTCCCTTCATTATAGTAAGCATCGAATTTAAATTACCATAGTTCAAACCAACTCTACCTCTGATTAATTCAGCAGGGTCAGGATTTTTCTTTTGAGGCATCATCGATGAGCCAGTCAACATACTGTCATCAAATGAAATTAAATTAAATGCATTTGAATTAAAAATTATAAAATCTTCAGCTAATCTAGATAAATGCATTGCACATAAAGCAGAAGCATATAAAAAATCTACTGCAAAGTCTCTGTCTGCAACAGAGTCTATTGAATTATCAGTTGGTTTCTTAAAACCCAGTTGTCTGGAAGTATAATGTCTATCTATTTTATAAGAAGTTCCCGCTAATGCGGCTGAACCTAATGGGCACTCATCTAAAAGTTTTATATTATTTTCAAATCTTTTTATATCTCTTTTAAACATTTCAAAGTAAGACAGAAGATAATGTGCAAATGAAATAGGTTGAGCATTCTTAAGATGTGTTAAGCCAGGCATTACAGTATCAACATTTTTCTCTGCTTTTTTGATTAAAATCTTCATTAAAGAGTTAATGATAATTGTAATTTCTTTTGATGATTTTTTAATCCATAATTTGAAATCTGTCACAACTTGATCATTTCTTGATCTTGCTGTGTGCAAAAAACCCGCTGAAGGACCAATTAATTCAAATAATTTTTTTTCTATATTTAAATGAATATCTTCAAATTTTTCTTGAAATTTAAACTTTCCTTTATCAATTTGTGACTTAATCTTTTTAAGACCATTAATAATTTTAGATCCTTCTTTGCCACTAATAATCTTTTGTTTAACGAGCATTTTAGCATGAATAATAGACGCAGCTATGTCTTGCTCATAAAGTCTTTTATCTACACCAATTGATGAGCCTATTTTTTGAAAAGAAAGTGATGTCTTTCCTTTTAGTCTATTTGCCCAAACGGTTTTATTTTTCATTTTACTATGTTATTTACAATTTAAATTAATATGAAAATTAGTAAATCTTTTAAAATCTATATTCACATAATAGTTCTATCTCTTCTTAGCCAAAATCTTATTGGAGCAGAAGATTTTTCAAAAAACGTTATTATTCATGAAAAACCCCAAATTATTAGCGAACTAAGATTTAAAGACTCAAATCTTCAAGACGTTGATTTAATGAACAAAAGAGGCAAGATCATGATAATTAATTTTTGGGCCACGTGGTGTGCACCTTGTCGAAAAGAAATGCCCTCTTTAGAAAAGCTAGGAGCCAAATTACCAGAAATTGATATTTTTGCAGTGAATATGGAAAAACCAAATAATATAAAAGTAGATAAATTTTTCAAAGATATAGGAGTGAAAGGTCTCAAAACTTACTATGATCCTGAATTAAGATTAGTAAAAGGGTTCAAATTAAGAGGCTTACCGACAAGTATACTTATTAATAAAGAAGGAAAAGAATTCGGAAAAGTGATTGGTGAAATTGATTTTGCTAGTGATGAATTTATTAACTTTTTAAGAAAATATATTTAGTTTTTAAAAAAATAAGCAAGTAAAACTAAAACTATTACTGCAATAAATTGTAATAATACCCTTAACTGCATAAGTTTATTCGAATATTTTTTGCTAGTACTTCCACCTTTAAATAAAGTATAAATACCCATTATTAAAACAATGGCTACTGCTCCTAATAAAGTGAAACCTACAAAGTTAAATAAAAATTCTGACATTGATATTTTATCTATATGACCTTTTCATTAAATACAATTATTTTAGAGCCGCTTTCCAAAGAAAAACCAAAGAATGCAGTAATTCTTTGCCACGGCTATGGTGGAGACGGTAAAGATATTTCGATTTTAGCCAGTTATTGGAGAGCACATTTGCCAGACACTATTATAATTTGTCCAGACGCTCCTGAAAAATGTGCAGCAAGCCCAACAGGGTTCCAATGGTTTGACTTAATGGACCAAACTCCTGAGCAGATTTTATCTAAGTCTTTAGTAGCTGAGAATAAACTTAATAAGTTTATAGACGAAGTTAAGGAAAAATATAATTTAAAAGCTAATGAAATCATTATTGGAGGCTTTAGCCAGGGTTGTATGATAACTTTACAAACTGGAATAAAGAGAAAAGATACTATAAATTCTATTGTTGGATATTCTGGAAGAATTATAAGCACAGAACATCTTTCTAAAAATATAGCTTCTAGACCTAATATAATCTTAATGCATGGAGATCTTGATCAAGTAGTCCCAGTAGAATCACTATTAGAGGCAAAAGATTTTTTTGGAAAAAATAATTACGAAATTGAAACAAAAATATTTAAACACTGTGAACATCGTATACCAACTGAAGGGTCAAGTTTGGGTCTACAATTTATTAAAAGACATTTTAATTGATAACTATTTTACCTGATACATAATTATTACTTGATAAAATTTTTCTTATCAGTTAGCTTTGGTTATGATTATTTCTTCTGCAGAAAAAGTTCCGTTAGAAAAATGCCCAGCATTGGTTCTTAATGCTGATTTTAGGCCTTTGAGTTATTATCCCCTATCAATATGGTGCTGGCAAGATGCAGTTAAATCAGTTTTTTTAGATAGAGTAAGCATCGTTTCAAACTATAAAAGAAAAATTAGAAGTCCATCTTTTGAAATGAATTTACCGAGCGTAATAGCTTTAAAAAATTTTATACAACCATCAAAAAATCCAAACTTTACGAGATTTAATGTTTTTTTGAGAGATAAGTTTGCTTGCCAGTATTGTGGAGATAAAAAAGATTTAACTTTTGATCATCTTCTTCCAAAATCCAAAGGCGGTCTTACAGACTGGAACAACGTAGTTACAGCTTGCTCAAGTTGTAATGTTAAAAAAGGTGGAAAACTTTACAAAGACTGTGACTTAAAACTGACTAGTAAACCTTATGCCCCAACCGTAGAAGATTTACATAGAAATGGCAGAAACTTTCCACCAAACTTTTTACATGAAAGCTGGATGGATTATCTATATTGGGATATAGAGTTAGAACCGTAATTAAATTTTTTCAGAAATTGTTATAGCTATCCTTGACGAAGTTTTGATAACTTTATCTAATACACCGAATAAACCTTTTTTTGTTGCTCCATTGTCATAAGCTATATCTTTATGGTCAATTTCATCTTGTCTGAACTTCATTATTTTCTTTTTTAATTCTTCTTCATCTTTACCAAGTTTGTAAGTTTGATCTTTATAATGACCATCTATTACCTCTTCAACCGAAGCAGTACATAACATAGCTGCTTTCTCGCCAAGCATGGCAGTCCCAAACCCCAAAGTAACCCCCATTAAATCCCATAGAGGCAAAAGTTTAGTCGGCTTTATATTTCTCTTTTTTATTTCGCTATCAAAGTATTCGTAATGCTCTCTTTCGTGCTCTTTCATTTCCTCAATTTTTCTTTTTAGAGAAGCATTTTGTTTGAAAGTTTTTAAAGCAAGTAACTGACCTTCGTAGATTTTAATAGCCCCACGCTCTCCAGCGTGATCAACTCTTATAATTTCTTCTAAAGTTTTTTTATTAGTTTTTTCCATAATTTTTAATTACTTTAATCATAATACCACTTAATAGAATTGATATAATTGTATTTATTGTAGCAAGAGAAAGTCCAAAAAACCTAAAAGTTACATCTTTACAGCTTATTGGAGTTTTATTCTGAAGTTGTTTTAGCAAATCTTCTTTAGAAATATCTCCACCAGATGAACCCAAATCGCACACGAAAGACTCACTAAAAAATCCTTGTTCTATCCCTACATGGTAAAAAGAAACTACAGATCCAAAAATAAAAAATAATAGTACAATACTAGCAATTACTTTCTCAAATTTGTTAATAATGAATATTATTGAGATAAGTATTAAAGACGCTAAATACGGAATTCTCTCAATTAGGCATAAATTGCAAGGTTCATGTCCTAATATATATTGAACGAAATAAGCTATAGCCAAAGATATAAAACTAAAAGCTAAAATACTGTTTAAAATAAACTTATTATTGTTCAACATTAAGTAAAAATTATATAAAGGACGACAGCCAAAACTACAATAAAGATTCCAGTCAAAGTAAACCATAGCGCACCTCTTTTTTCGATAAATTCACCGAATTTTTTTCCAAAAAGAAATGTAAAATAAGAAACTAAGAAAAATCTTAGCCCCCTAGTAAATAAACATATAAAAAAAAATACTGGAAGATTATAGGCGATCACCCCACTAGTAATTGTAAAAACTTTAAAAGGAAGAGGGGTAAACCCAGCTAAAAACATAATTCCAAGCCAAGCAAAAAAACCTCCTTTAGTAGACATCTTATCTTGCATCTCAAAAACTTTTTCCTCGTAACCATAAAATTCAATAATGACCATCGATGCATCTAAAAAGAAAACTCCAAGCATATATCCAAACAAACCTCCTAAAACAGAGCCTGTCGTAGCGATAAGAAATATCTTAAGATAATCCTCTCTCTTGGCCACTACCATTGGAACAATCATTAAGTCAGGTGGAACTGGAAAAAAGAAACTTTCGATAAATGCTACAAAACCTAGTAAAGGCTTTGAAAATTTATGCCTAGCAAGCTCCACGCATCTATCGTATAATTTTTTTAAAATCATGAATTTAAAATGCACAATCCTTAGGTATCTGGCAAGTTTAATATTATCTACAGTTGCCATTTATTCAATCGTTATAGTTGCAGGAATGTTTGGTGCTGATTACGGGTTTTCACCAGAGGGGACATTTATTATTTGGATTTTGATGGCTATTTTAATCAATCAAAGTGTAACGTGGAAAAAATAAATGTCTAAGCCAATAGATCTAAAAACTGTAAACATTTTTGAGCCTTTAAAAAAAAAACCATCTTTTGAAAACAAAATTTTTAATACATTAAATTCTGACCAAGTTTACGAAGTCTTATCTAATAATTCCAATGAAACAGTTGCTTTGTGGTTCAAGTTACAACAATCATGGTGCAATAATGCTTATAGCACCTTTAAAGATTACGATAGTTATTTAATTTTAGTTTATTTGGTAAATCAAGTTTTCCAAAAATATTCAGATCGTTTTCAATATCTTACATTTCAAGAATTTTATGAAAAAACCGAATTAAATATTGATAAGATTAACCTTATTGAGATTTCAAAAGAGCTTAATATTCCTAAAGAAACAATAAGAAGAAAAGTTAATTTTTTGCAAAATCAAAATATAATTTTTAGAAAAGGGAAATCTATTATTTTTAATAATGCAATAAATCGTGTGCAAAAACCATCTAATTCAAAAAAAATGATGGCAAATTTTCTAGAAAAAACTAGCTCTATTCTTGGGAAAGAAAACTGGTTTGGAAGACCATACTCAAAAGAAGAAATCGAGAAATTTTTAGATTCATACTTTACTATATGTTGGCAACATTGGCTAAGGCTTCAGATTCCTTTTTTAGTAAGACACAGAACCTTTTTTGGTGATTTAGAAACATGGAATGTTTGGGGTGCGATTGGTATCTCACAATTTACAGATTATTCAAAACAAGTAAAAGGCAGAGTTGTTGAAGATCCTAGAACTTACGCAGACTTATATTTGCACCTTTTAAGACATACTCCTAAAAATGGAATAAATGCATCTTCTATTTCCGAAATTTCAACGATCCCTAGAGCCACTGTGATTAGAAAATTAAAATATCTTTTAAAACAAAAATTAGTTATCAAAAACAAAAAGCTAGAATATATGCTTTTACCTTCTCCAAAAAATATCAAATCCTTTGAAGAAAACTACATGCAAAACCAAAAGCATAAAGCTGGTTTCGTAACTACAATTTTCGACCTCATGAAAAACTCTTCCTTTAAAGTAGAATAGGAGCTTATAAAATTATGGAAATCGTAACTACAATTGCACCCGTGTGTCTTGCCATAATTATGTTCGGTTTAGGTCTTGGCTTAACGATTGGGGATTTTACAAGGGTCTTAAAAAATCCAAGAGATTTCTTAGTAGGTTTTTTATGTCAGGTTATTTTGCTTCCAATAATTGCTTTAATTTTAATTAATATTATTTCACTTCCACCAGAAATAGCTTTAGGAGTTATGGTAATAGCCGCTGCTCCAGGTGGTGTTACTTCAAATATCCTTACTAAGTTTGCAGATGGAGATGTAGCTCTATCAGTCAGTTTGACAGCGATTGTCAGTTTATTAAGTATTTTCATCGTTCCTTTGATAGTTTTTAATTCTGCCGATTTTTTAGGGATTGAAATAGCAAAAGATATATCAATGTTTAATATAGCAATTAAAATGTTTTTTGTGGTAACTGTTCCTGTTATTTTTGGAATGATTGTTAGAAGTTTAATGACTAATTTTATTATCTCCAAAACTCTAATTATTCAAAGATTATCAGTAATTTTATTTTTAATAGTATTTATTGCAATTTGGGTAGAGGAATGGGATCGGATTGTTTCTTATATTACTAGAGCAGGTCTAATAGCTTTCATTTTAAATATGACTATGATTTTCGTAGGATATTATGTTGCAAAATTTTGGACATCAGGAATTGCACAAAGAAAATGTATTTCATTAGAATGTGGCTTACAAAATGGAACTTTAGCAGTGTTTGTAACAACACAATTATTTGATGATATTGTATTTATGATACCAACTGCAGCCTATGCTTTAATAATGTTTTGTACCTCTATTATTTTTGTTCTCATAGTAAGAAAAATCAATTAGATTATCTTAAAAAAAGGGCGAATGGTGGAACTGGTAGACGCGCCGGACTCAAAATCCGGTGGTAGCAATACCTTGAGAGTTCGAGTCTCTCTTCGCCCACCAAGTTATGGATATAAGTAAAATAAATAGTTTAGTTGAACTTTACTTTAAAAAAACAGAAGAGGTTGAGGGTAAAAGACCATTTTTAAAATGGTTAAAACCAGATAAACGAACTTATAACTGGGAGGATATAACTGAGAGAATTTATAAACTTTCTGCAAAAATTAAATCATTAATAAAACAAGGTGATAGATGTTTAATACTTTCTGAGAATAGACCATATTGGTTAATGACCGATATTGCTATTATGAATGCAGGCGGTATTTCAGTTCCTATTTTTACAACTTATTCTGCAAACGATTATGAATATATTTTAAACGATTGTAAGCCCTCATTGATATTTGTATCAAATCAAGATCAATTTAATAAAATTAAAAAATTTATAAATAGCGATGTTAAGAAAATAATATCTTTTGAAGAAATAGACGCTGAGAGTTTATTAATTAAAGAAATATTAAATGAGGAAAATAATGAAAAAATAGTTAATAAAGATTTAAAACGAAATATGCCTGCTTGCATAATTTATACCTCAGGCACATCAGGAAATCCTAAAGGAGTTGTTTTAAGTCATGGCGGTATTCTGTCAAACTGTGAAGGGGCAGTTGAGTTACTAGAAATTTTAACAAAAAAAAAAGATCCAGTATTTTTGACTTGGTTACCTTTATCGCATTCTTATGAACATACAGTTCAATTCATACAAATCATAGTTGGGGCAAAAGTTTTCTATGCCGAAAGTTTAGAAAAACTGATTTCCAATATGGGAGTAGCAAAACCTACAATCATGACAGCCGTTCCTAGATTTTATCAAAATCTTTTTACAAAAATAAATATTAATTTTGAGAAGCAATCTGGATTAAAAAGAAAACTTATAAACCAGACATTAAATTTAGGTAAAAAAATACTCAAAAAAGAGGAACTAAAATTAAGCGAAAAAATCATAAATTTTTTGTGTGAAAAATTAGTTAGAAAAAAAATCAGAAACCAGTTTGGAGGAAATCTTCAAGCCTTCGTATCTGGGGGAGGGGCTTTAGATCAAAATATTGGAGAATTTTTAAATGCTGTTGGTTTACCCACACTGCAAGGATACGGCCTAACCGAAGCCTCTCCAGTTGTAAGCTGTAATTTACCAGATTTAGTCAAGGTCGAATCAGTAGGACCACCGTTTAGGACTAATAAAGTTAGAATAGCAGAAGATGGAGAAATTCTAATTAAAGGTGAAAACATTATGTTGGGATATTGGAATTTGAAAGAGGAGACAGAAAAAGTAATTAAAGATGGATGGCTTCATACTGGTGATATAGGAGAACTTGATGATAATAACTATTTAAAAATTACGGATAGAAAAAAAGATATTATCGTAAATCTTGGTGGAGATAATATTTCCCCTAGTAAAGTAGAAAATATTTTATGTTTGGATGAGAATATTAAACAATCATTTGTTTACGGAGATAAGAAAAATTATTTGGTAGCGTTAATCGTGAGTGATAAAGAAAATAGTAAAGAAAAAATTAAACTTATAATTGAAAATATAAACAAAAGTTTAACTTTAATAGAAAAAATTAAAAAATTTGTAGTAATTAACGAAGAATTTACAATTGAAAACGGAATGCTTACACCAACTTTAAAGTTAAAAAGAAAAGAAATAATTAAAAATTATAAACAACAACTTGAAAATCTTTATTAAAAATTAAATTATAACTTATTTAATTTGCTTAAAAAAACATTGATATTACTAACTTTTTTTAATTTTCATAAAAACTAAAAAAATAATTTAAAAATTTAAATTCTGAATCAAATTTGTAAAATAATTTATGTTTGACATGAATTCTTAATTAATTAATGTATTAATTAACAAACGAATCATTAAGATTTGTTTCTAACAAGGGAGAAAAGATGGCTAAAAGAAGAAAAAAAGCTAAAAAGAAAACTAAAAAGAAAGCAAAAAAGAGAAGAAGAAGAAGATAGTTTTCTCTTTAACTAAACGCCCTTTTTATAATTTTAAAGAGGGCGTTTTTTTATTGGATTTCTTCCGAAATTTTTACTCTTCCAAGAGCTTTATCCATCTTTTTCTGAACTTCCTCTGGACTTACTTTCAAAACAGCTTCAAATTCTGATTTTAATCTTTCATAAGCTTTTTCAAAAAGTTGTCTTTCCGAGTAGGATTGATCGGCTATTATATCTGTATTTTTATTTAGGTCTTTCACTACTTCTGCTAGATCATAAATTTTCCCTGAATTAATTTTTTGGTCGTACTCTTGAGCTCTTCTACTCCACATAGTTCTTTTAATTTTTGGTTTTGTTTTTAAAATTGAAACACATTTATTAATTTGATTTATTGTAGCAATTGGTCTTAATTTTGATTGCTGGTTAATTGGTACAGTGAGTGTAAGTTTTTCCTTTTCTACTAAAATTTTGTAAAATTGAATGTCTATTTCTCCAATATTAGCTTTTTCTATTCCTGTTATTTTCCCAACACCGTGTTTTGGATAGACCACATAATCTTTCAGGTTGTAAATTCTCTTTTCAGTGGGTTGTTTTTTTACTTTTTTAATCTCTGGCTTTTCGTCAGCTCCTAAAGCCACATTTTTTTTCTCTCCATTTTTTAAAATATTTTTCGATTTATCAATCTGCTTAAGATTTTTATTTTTTTTTAGTTTTTTAACTTTTTTAACTTTTTTTACTTTTTTTACTTTTTTCTTTTTAAGCATTTTAAATTACTTCCCCGGTTTATCAGAGAAATGACTTTTGTATTTATTTTTGATATTTTTATATTTCTCATGTTCGACCATTGGCTCTTTTTTTTTTGAAATATTAGGCCATATTGCAGAAAACTTCTTGTTAAGCAATAACCATTTATTCATATCTTTTACACTTTCATCTGTATCAGCTTTAATAGCGTCAATTGGACATTCAGGTTCACATACTCCACAATCAATACACTCGTCCGGATTAATTACAAGCATATTTTCACCTTCATAGAAACAATCTACCGGACAAACATCAACACAATCAGTTAACTTACATTTAATACACTCATCTTTTACTATATAAGTCATCTTGAATTTAAAAGTTTTAGTTTAATTTCCGCACTTTCTTTGTCAGGAAAGTATATTAGACCACAAATCCTCCTCATCAAATTCGATTCATACTGGTCAACTGAGTTATCAGAAATTATAACTTTCCAAAGATGTTCAATAATATCTTTTTTAATATCTAAAGAATTTTTTTTAATTATACTTGTATAATTTAAAAGCTGGTTAGAATTTTTCTCAATATTTTCAGCCTCTTTAAGAATTTCATTAGTATCAATATCGGTTAAATAAGACTTAATAAAATCTTTTATTAAATTTTTTTCTTGTTCAGAGTAAATTTCATCAATATTAGCGGCATGAACTAATAAAGCAGAAATTCCAATTATGCTATCTTTTTCTAATTTCTTCATCTATTTTATATTTAAATTTAAAAGCTTATTAAATGGATTTTCTTTTTTGTCAAATCGTATTATTTTCTCTTTTTTCTTTTTTTCTCCCCTAAAAATATAAGTATCAATAGCTTTATCTTTTTTATAATTCATATAAGTCATTAATTTGTAAAAATTTTCTTTAGAGCAACCTAATAAGTTCATCATTTCAGAGTTTACTTTAAATTTTTTATCTTTTGAGTTCTCAATAATTTTGAGAAATAGCTTTTCCAGAATGTCGATTCTTATAAAAAACTCTTTGAATTTTTCAAAACCACATAGAAGTAAAAATTTTTTATCGAAGTTTGTATGAGCTAAAAAATTTAAACCTGATTTAGGAATTGTATTTTGATCTGACAATTTGTGAAATATTTTCCATAGATTAATTCTAAATTGCACAGCTTTTGGCTTAAGCATTTTTGGCAGATAAATATGATATCTACCTATCTTAATTCCCATACCCCATAATCTCTTTCTTTCATCTGCTGGGATTGAGTCAACAATTTTGTTAATATTGTTTCTAATTATCACTCCATTATTTTCGTAAAGTTGAAAAACAAGCCCTCTTAAATATTGGTTAGATATTTTGTGCTTTGTTAATTTTATTAAATCACCCAAAACATCATTTATATAATCAGATAACCACTTATTTAAAAATTTGGTAAGTTTTAATTTAGACTCTGCGTTTAAAGAGTCATCTGCTATAATATCTATCTCAGGACTTAAATAATCATTACCTTTTTTTAATCTTGCGACTGCATTATTTTTCCAAATAATTTTATTTTGGTTATCAATTTTAATCTCACCTTTTGTTAAAATTTCATCCACTCTCTTGACTAATTCCTTCTCAATACCTTTCCGAGCAGCTTTTTTAATTGATTTAATGTCTGTATCTAACGTTTTAGATGTTACTTCAATTAAAAATTTTAAACCTTTCAATTCCCCTATAAGCTGTCCGTCAATATAGATTTTATTTTCTTTGTTAATCTCAGTATTCAAAAGTAGGTCTTGCTTTAAACTTCTAGAAAGAATACTAATTTTTTTATCAATAAAACTTTTTGTTAATTCATCATGTAATTTATCAGATAATTTATCTTCAATATTTTTTGTTAGCTGTATCCAATAATCTGAATTTTCAACCCAATTTTTTTTATTAGCTACGTAAGACCAAGTTCTCACATTAGATAATCTGTGTGAAAGTAAATCTACATTTCCATGATCTTTTTCTAGACCTTTAAGTTGTTCTTTCATAAAAGCACTTGGTATTTTATTTTTTCTAGTTGTTAAAAATTGAAAAACCTTATCTATTACATTTATATGTTGCCCATAAGCTTTCTTTTCAAAATCTGGTATTTGGCAACATTCCCAAAGTAATTCAAGATTTTTATGATAGATAATATTATTTGAGCCTTTTTTTAAAAAAAATCTAAGTACACTTTCATCAAGCGAATCATTTGTCCTTAAAAGATTTTTTTGATTTGGCTTTAATTCCAATGAAGATATTAATTTCTCAGGATTTTCGAAATTCAAATGGGAATTTCTCCAAAAAATCATTTTGGTATGAGGGAGTTGATGTTTTTCTATTTTTTCAATTTCATCTGAGTTTAAAGATTCACAATCTCCTGTTGTACCGAATCCTCCATCATTTTTATACCTACCAGCTCGTCCAGCTATCTGTGATAATTCTATCAAGTTTAACCTTCTGGTTTTTTTACCATCAAATTTTTTTAAATTTGAAAAATAAATTTCATTGATATCCATGTTAAGACCCATTCCAATTGCGTCAGTAGCAATTAAATAATCAACATCACCTGACTGGTATAAGCCTACTTGAGAATTTCTTGTCTTAGGACTTAATGATCCCATTATTACAGCAGCACCACCCTTTTGTCTCCTGACTAATTCTGCTATTGCATAAACTTCTTCAACTGAAAAAGCAATTATTGCCACTTTTCTATCTAATCTCGATATCTTTTTTATTCCTGAATAGCTAAGTTTTGAAAATCTTTCTTTCTTCTCAAATTCAACATTTTCAACTAATTCTCCAATTATATGTTCCATAACCTGAGAACCTAAAAACATTGTTAGTTTACTTCCACGTGACTCAAGTAATCTTTCAGTAAATATATGTCCTCTTTCTTTATCAGCACACATTTGAATTTCATCAATAGCAACAAATTCAACTTCTTTATTTTTTGGCATCGACTCAACTGTGCAAATAAAATAATTTGCTGCTTGTGGAATTATTTTCTCTTCACCTGTAATTAAAGCTACTTTATCAACCCCCACTTTATCGACACATTTATCGTAAACCTCTCTAGCCAAAAGTCTTAATGGTAATCCAAAAATACCACTTTCAAACATAAGCATTTTTTCTATAGCTACATGCGTTTTTCCAGTATTAGTCGGACCGAGTAATGCGATAATTCTGTCAGATTGTATTTTCATTATAGTGCTAGCTAAATTTTTTTATACTATATGTAGACCAAACTTGAGAACAAACTAGGATTAAAACATGACCGAATCAATTTGTCAAATGTTCCTATTTTCAATATTTGATTTGACTTTCAATATGCAGTCCCCGTATAGGTATTTCAAGTTAGATGGTGTCAAAAGTTAAAAAAAATATTTTAAAATTAAGAGAGTCTGCGACATTAGCAATTAATGAAAAATCTAAAAATTTAATTAAAAAAGGCAAAAAGGTTTATAGATTTGGTTTTGGACAATCTCCTTTTCAAATACCTGAAAAAATTGTTGAAATATTAAAAAAGAACGCTCATAAGAAAGAATACTTACCTATTCAAGGTCTACCTGAGCTAAGAAAAAAAATATCTAAATATTTGTTTAAAAAAACTGGCGTTGAGTTTTCAGAAGAAAATATTTTAATTACACCCGGATCAAAAGAAGCAATGTTACTGATGCATGTAGCATTTAATGGAGAGATTTTAACACCAGCACCGAGTTGGGTATCTTATGAACCTCAAGCACAAATAGGATTAAACAAAGTTCATTGGCTAGAAACTTCTCAATCGAATAATTGGTTTCCAACTGCAAAAGAGTTAGAAAAAAAATTAAGAAAAATTGGAAAAAAGAAGAATTTAATACTAATTTTAAATTCACCTAACAATCCTTCAGGTGCAGTTTGCGAAAATTTAGAAGAATTAGCTAAAGTTGCAAAAAAATATAAATTAATTATTTTGTCAGATGAAATTTATACAGATTTATCGTTCGATAATAATTATAAATCTATTTCCAAATTTTATCCACACTATACATTTATAAGCGGTGGGTTAAGTAAATGGTGCGGTGCTGGAGGATGGAGATTAGGATTTCTGGCCGTACCAAATGGATTAAAAGATTTTATGAAAAGTTTAAAATCTTTAGCAAGCGAGTCTTATTCTACAGTTAATACACCAACCCAGTTTGCTGCAGTTGAGGCTTATGATGGAGATTATGAAGAATATAAATTGAAAGTGCGAAGTATTCTATTAGCAGTCGGTACATATGTTTATAATAACTTAAAATCAAATGAAGTTTTAATTAATCCACCTCAGGGAGCATTTTATTTAATGCCTGAATTTAAGAATAAAAAATATAAAACATCTTCTGAATTATGTGAAGCTATTTTAAATGAAACAGGCGTAGCAATGTTACCAGGTTCAGATTTTGGATTTAATCCAAAAAAAATGTTAGCAAGGTTAAGTTATACAGACTTTGATGGAGTTGAATTTTTTAGAAATGTTTCTGATTATAAATCTATTAGTCAGGAAATGGTCAAGAGGTATGCCCCAAATGTAGTCGAGGGTACTACTAAGCTGTCAAATTGGGCCAAAAATTTATAAGAATCTCTTTGACCTATAACAAATTACGTAGTTAAATTAATCATAAACAAAAGAGGAGTACACATGAAAAAAATGATGTCATTGATTTCAGCGGTGCTGGTAATGTTTGCTTTTTCAAGCCCTATTACTTCAATCGCAAAATCAGCAGAGTTCTTCACTATAGGAACAGGCGGACCAACTGGAGTATACTTCCAAACAGGTAACGCCATCTGTAAAATGTTACACAAATCAGCAATTAGTGCTGACCATGGTAGAAAAAAAGGTACAGCTAAAGCATATAGATGTACTGCACCTTCAACAGGTGGTTCTAACTACAATATTGGACAAATCAAAGATGGTGAGTTTCAATTTGGTGTTGCTCAGTCAGACTGGCAGTACCATGCTTACAATGGTTCAAGCAAATGGGAAGGAAAACAGTTTAGCGACTTAAGAGCTGTATTTTCAGTTCACAATGAACCTTTCCAAATTTGGGCAAGTAAAAAATCTGGAATTAAAAATTTCAAAGGCCTAAAAGGAAAAACAGTAAACATCGGTAACCCAGGTTCTGGCCAAAGAGGAACTATGGAAGAATTAATGAAAGCTATGGGAGCAGATATGAGTATGTTCAAAGCAACTACTGAACTTACTTCTTCTGAACAAGTAAAAGCTCTTTGTGACGGAAAAATAGATGCATTTGGATACTCAGTAGGATTTCCAAATGGTGCCATGGAGCAAGCAGCTACTTGTAAAGCAAAAGCTAGCCCGATCAATTTAACTGGTGCACCAGTACAAGGCTTAATTGATGGAGCTGACTACTATGCAAAAGCTGTAATTCCAAAAGGAACATATTCTAATCAGAAAAAAGACGCTACAACGTTTGGTGTAAAAGCTACAGTTGTTACAAGCGCAAATGTTTCTGAAGAGCTTGTATACTTAGTAACAAAAGCGGTAATGGAAAACTTTGATGATTTCAGAGCTCAACACCCTGCTTTTGGACCATTGGAAAAGAAAAATATGATAGCTGATGGTTTATCAGCTCCATTACATCCAGGTGCAATTAAGTACTACAAAGAAGCTGGATTAATGTAATTCAACTTTATAGTTTAATTAAAAAAGGCCCAATTTTTTTGGGCCTTTTTTTTTAGAATAAGGTATCTTAGCTAAAATGAATCAAAACATTCAAAGTAAGATAAAAGATAAAATACAAGAAGATATTTCTCCAACTCGAAATTTATCGGGCATTCATTTAAAAATAGTTTTTGGAATTGCTATTCTTTGGACATTTTTTCAACTTTGGTATGCCTCTCCATTTCCTTTTTGGTTTAACTTTGGAATGTTTAAAGGATTACCTGCCAGAGCTATTCATTTAGGTTTCGCTTTAACTTTAGCTTTTTTAATTTTTCCAGCAGTTAGAGGAAAAAAGATTTCAGTAATCGATATTATCATTAGTATTTTAGGGGCATTAAGTTGCTTGTATATTTATTTTTTCTATGACGATTTAGTAAATAGAGGCGGTATTCTTTTAGTAAAAGAAATATTTGGTTTTAAAGTTCCAATTGAACTTATAATTGGGGCCATAGGTATATTAATTTTATTAGAAGCAACAAGACGAGCTATAGGCTTGCCTTTAGTTATAATTGCAGTCTGTTTCCTCTTATTTTCTTATTTTGGAAAATATGCTCCTGATATTATTTCTCACGGCGGACTTTCTGTAAAAAGATTAGTAGGATTTCAATGGTTTGATCAAGAGGCAATATTTGGAATTCCAATAGGAGTTTCAGTAGATTTCATTTTTTTATTCGTATTATTTGGAGCTTTGTTAGAAACTGCAGGTGGAGGAAAGTATTTTTTAGACTTAGCTTTTGCAATGGTTGGAAAAATGCGAGGAGGACCAGCTAAGGCCGCAATATTAGGATCTGGAATGACTGGTATGATATCAGGTTCATCAATTGCAAATACTGTAACAACTGGAACTTTTACAATTCCTATAATGAAAAAAACTGGTTTCTCTCAAGAAAAGGCTGGAGCTATCGAAGTTTCTTCTTCAGTTAACGGCCAAATAATGCCACCGGTTATGGGTGCTGCTGCTTTTGTTATGGCAAGCTTTATTGGCGTAACTTATTTTGAAGTTGTAAAACATGCTTTTTTACCAGCTATCATTTCATACATTGCTTTATTTTATATCTCTCATTTAGAAGCTCTTAAATTAGGATTAAAAGGGATGGATGATGCTGATGTTCCTCACTTAAAGAAAACTTTTTTATCTGGTTTACATTTTTTAATACCTATTTTTGTTTTGATTTTTTTACTGGTTTATATGAGATATACAGCAGGTTTTTCTATCTTCTACGCGACTTTATCTTTAATATTAGTAAACTTGGTAAGCCGTATAATTAAAAATCCTGATTTTAAAACTGGTTTAATCGATTGGTACAATCAAACAATAGTTGGTCTTCAAAAAGGTGCTATTAATATGGTGGGAGTAGGGATAGCAATAGCTACAGCAGGTATAATTGTTGGCGCCGTTGGTTCTACAGGTTTAAGTACAAATTTAATCATAGTGATTGAGACGATAGCTAGAGACAACGTAATTATATTAATTTTATTAACTATTATACTTTGTTTGTTACTTGGCATGGGTCTCCCTACAACTGCAAACTATGTGGTAGTTGCCTCTCTAATGGCTACAGTTTTAGTTGATGTTGGAAATGCTTCGGGCTTTATTTTTCCGTTAATTGCTGTTCATTTATTCGTATTTTATTTTGGATTGATGGCCGATGTAACACCCCCTGTTGGTTTAGCCTCTTATGCAGCAGCCGCAATTTCTGGTGGCGATCCTTTAAGAACGGGACTTCAAGCTATTTGGTACAGTTTGAGAACTGGAATTTTACCGATTGTCTTTTTGTTTAATCACGAACTGTTATTAATTGGAGTAGATAGTATCTGGCAAGCTTTATTAGTCATAGCTACTTCACTAATCGGAATTTTAGTGTTTACTGCTGCTACACAACAATGGTTTATAAATAAATTAAGATGGTACGAGATCATAGCTTTCTTAGTTATATCTTTATCGTTTTTAGCTCCAGATTATGTTTTGAGTAAATTCTACCCTAAATATAATGAGCAAAAACTTTCGGCGGAAACTATTCAAAGTTTATCTTTTGACCCGTCAAAGGAAGTTCATATTAAAGTCACTCGAGTTACTGAATACGGAGAAAGATATAAATTATTTGTTATCGATAAAGGTAAATTTGAAAATAATTATAACTTAGAAGAATATGGTGTGACTTTGGCAGACCAGAACGATCAATTGACAGTTGATAAATTAAACTGGAAAGGGGAAGCAAAAAAATCTGGTATTCAAATGGGTGATATTATAAGTAATTTTAAAATTGAAAACCCAGACAGGCCAAACAAAGCAATAGTTTATCCTTTTGCATTACTATTTTTAGTATTTTTTGGATATATGAATCTTAAATCTGGAAAATTATCTCCAAATTAAAATTTTCTAATTTTCTAGCTTTTAAAATAAGCTTAATTAACTATTGCGTAAAGAACAGCTACAACTATTAAAATTTCCCAACCTGACATTAAATTACCTCCTGTTATAATAATTAATAATTTTTTTGTTAGAATTATGATTAGGTGGTTGTATTTGTTGTTATGTGAATTTGGAATTCATAGATATGAAAAAATTGATATTAATTATAGTTTTGGACCAGGAGGTTCAACTGAGACGATAAAATGTAAAGATTGCGGAATTAAAAAAATTAGACGAAAAAATTGAAATCGGCTAAGTAAGAAAACCACAGTGAAACTTACTTGAAAATGATTTAACTTAATTCATGAAATTTTTTCTAAAAATATCATTTTTAATATTAATTCACTTCTCATCATCAACAGCAGAAGTAAATTTTCAACAAAAAAAATTTTATTACGAAAACCTAGTCAAAAATTGGTCTAAAATATTTCCAGACAGTAATAGGAATGCTGCAGGTCCAAGGTTTTTCAAATATTTAATAGATCAAGACTTAACTTATGAAGAATTTAAAGAATATAATAAATTTTATTGTCCTGTTTCTGGTTCTTTAATCAATCCTGGAGAAAAACCTGATTATATCTATGTTAAAGAATTAAGAACGCAAAAAAATATTTGTGGTGAGCTTTATAGATGTTGTTGGCCCTGTTCTTGTGATCTAATGAATTATACAAAAGTTAAAAAAATTAAACACGAGTTTAAAGACGGTCCTAAAAAAATTGATGTTTTACTAATTAACAATCCTTGTTCAAAAAAAGATTTTCCAGAGGAAGTAAATAGAAACTATTTTTGTAAAAATAAAAGATTAAATGATGATGAAGTATTTGTAGTCGACGGTAAGCTTGTGATAGGTCTTTTCTATGAAGCCAAAAAATGTCAAAAAGCTGATATCAAAAAGATAGAAGCTAATGAAATTACAGGTAGATTTTGTGCTTTTAAAAACGATATTCCGCTAGAAGAAATGAATATTGGTATGGGTGATATTTTTATTAGGATGGCGAGATAGTCATTTTGCTTTGTTTGAAAATATAAGTCTTACCTGTTTCTTTTATTTTATAATTATTTGTTTTTCCGTTTGTCCATTTAATTTGTATTTCAAAGTCTTTTTCACCATTTCTAATTCCATAATGGGCGACAGGTTCCATTTGGCATAGATATCCTGAACCAGAGTCTATTGTTTTAGAATGTTTTCTTAAATTGGATGTAAGTGTCACCGTTGCTCCTCTAGCTGGAGCTCCATTTTTATTCAAAGCTTTAATTCTTAAATAATTCTTATCTTTTTTTACATTTGCTTTGTAAAGTGTAAGTATTTGATTTCCTGTTTCTCCGTGGGCAATCAATAATTCTAAAATTCCGTCTTTATCAATGTCCGCTACAGCAGCACCAGTTCCAAGACCATTTGCTTCAGAGTTAGAGGTGATATCTATTTCCTCTAATTTCCCATTTTCCTTAATTTTAAATAATTTATTAGCTTCACCGATATTATTAAGAAATATTTCATCATATCCATCATTATCAAAATCAGCTGAGATAACCGTTCGAATTTTAGACGGCCTTTTAAAATTGCTATCAGCAATGTCTTTAAAAGAGTTTTCTTTCTTTATAAAAATACGGTGTTCTCCTTCCCAATTACCACTAACAATATCTAATTGACCTCTGTACAAAATATCACTTAACGCTGTACCTCTTCCATTTTCATAAGGGTCTAAGACATTGTACCCTGATGCCACATCATAAAAAACACCTTCAACATTCTTATATAAAAAATTTACTCCTCTTTCATTAGCTGCGAAAATATCAATATTGTTTGATAATATATGTCCAGCAACGACTGCTCTTCCTCCTGTTATTTTATCCAAGCCGAACTCTGCTGCCCTATCTTTTATTCTTCCCTTAAACTTTTCATAAAATCTTGTTGGACCACCATAATTAGCAACATAAATACCATATTTACCATTTCCGTTTCTATCTACACAAACAACGGAACGACCAGCTGTAAAGTTTAAATCTACTTGATTCTTCTTTTGTTCAAAAATATCAAAAAATTTTGTATTTTTTTGATCTATTAATCGGTCGGAATATTTCTTTTCACCACTATAAGTATCAGTATTTAAAAAATAAATCTCTTCGTACCCATCAGAATCAATATCGCAAGCAGCTACACCAATAGTAAAACTTCTTTTATCTGCAAACTTAGCATCATTCATAATATTTATAAGTTTACTATTTTCGTATGACAAAGCTAAATTTTCACTTCCAAAACCAGCTACAATAAATTCATAAGTGCCATCGTTATCAACATCAGCCACAGAAATACCATATCTAAGACTTTCATAGTTATCTTCTATTAGATCTGTAATGTTCTTAAAGAAATTTGCAGACGCACTTTTAATTGAAATAAAAATAAATAATAGCGAAACAAAGACAGTTTTTGATTTCATTAAATACTATTGTAGTATTTTCCAAGTACCACTTGCAGAGGCAACTATGTCGCTTGAATTAGAAATTTCACAAGAAATAAAAACTAGTGTTTTAGTTTTTTTTAATATTTTTACTTTTCCAACAAGTTTATCGCCAAGTTGGCCTACTGAGATAAATTTCATATCTAAATTAATTGTTACACATCTCTTGTCCCCAGCAACTCTATGTGCAGCAGTCCCCATACCAGTATCAGCAATAGTAGAGAGGAATCCACCATGTGCAATTTTACCAGTGTTTAAATGAATTTCTTTAATCTGTACCGTAAACTCATATTGATTTTCACTAATTTTTTTTAGCTCTAACCCGCCGAGATGTTTCATAAATCCTTTATTAGATTCGTCCATAATTTTTTTTACCATAAATTGGTATCAATTGTGAAAATATTACTGCAAATAAAATAATCATTATACCAAACACTTTTATTTCACTTAAAAACTGATCTAAAAGTATCCATCCAAAAATTGAGGCAAACACTCCCTCAAGCGAAAATATAATTGCTACAGATGCAGGAGATAAAACTCTTTGAGCATATGCTTGAAGCATAAAAGCAACTCCACTAGATAAGATTCCAGCGTAAAGTAATTCTGTAATTTCTTTTGAAATTAAATTGATTGTCACTGTCTCAAAAGCTAAAGCAGGAAAAGAACAAAATATACCTGCAACTAAGCATTGAAAAGTTGCAATTGCTATTGGAAAATTAAAAATTTTCAAAACTTTATAAATAAAGATTATGTGAAAAGCCCAAAAAAAAGCACCTATGATGACTAGCATATCACCAAATCTTACATCATAATTTTTAATTTCACTTAAAAGCAATCCACCTATTAAACAAAGCGTAACGGAAGGCCAAATAGATGGGTGAATTTTTATTGAAAAAATAAAATATGAAATTAACGGGACTATGACAACATAAAGAACAGTAAAGACTGCAGAGTTAGCAATGTCCGTATAAAGAAGCGAAACTTGCTGAAGTATATTTGCCATTCCAAAAATTGAGCCTAGTATTAATGTAAAGAAAAAGACCTTTTTTAAATTAAAATTGATTTTTTTAATTTCATTAAATTCAAAATATATAAAAAAAGGCAATAATCCTAAAAATCCTAAAAATAATCTAACAGCACAAAATGTATAAGGTCCAATGAAGTCCATTCCTGTATCTTGGGCAACAAAAGTTGTTCCCCAAAGAAACGAACACGCAAGGGCACAAGATATAGGGATTAAATTATTCTTCATGACCCTTACTAATTTAATTTGATCTATACAGCAAGCTTGAAAGCAAAGTCTTTGCCAAGGCATTTACCGAGATAAACGCAGAACCTAGCACCCTCAGCACCATCAATTATTCTATGATCGTATGAAAGCGAAATTGGTAAAATTTTTCTTGAAACAAATTTGTCTTTAACTTTTACTAACCTGTCAAAACTTTTTCCAACTCCAAGTATCGCTACTTCAGGAGGATTTATTATTGGAGTAAAGAAAGTTCCTCCAATACCACCCAAGCTTGATATCGTCATTGAACCGCCAAAAAATTCCTTCTTATCAATTTTCAAATCTCTGCAAAGTCTACTTGTTTTTCTTAAAGCACTTCCAATTTCTTTTATACTCATTTGATCAACATCTCTTATTTTAGGCACCATTAAACCATGAGGAGTATCTACTGCAAAACCAACGTGAAAATATTTTTTATAAATGATTTTGTCGTTAGCACTATCAATTGAAGCATTAAAATTTGGAAATTTCTTTAAGGCACTTACAAGAGCTTTTGCTATAAAAGCAAGAGGTGTCACTTTTATTTTCTCACCAGTATAGTAATCATATAATGATGATCTAAATTGCTCCATTTCTGTTATATCAACCTCATCATGCTGTGTGACATGGGGAATTTCAGTCCAAGATCTTACTAGGTGAGGTCCAGATAATCTTTTCACTCTTGGTATATCTTTTAATTCGATTTCACCAAACTCCTCATGCGGATACTCTTCTTTATGAACTTTCTTTTCTACTTTACCACCGCTGACTGTAACCTGAGATCTTACAAAATTTTTAACATCTTCCTCGGAAACTCTACCACCTCTTTGAGAACCAGGTATTTCAACTACATTAGCACCTAACTCTCTTGCAAATTTTCTAACTTTTGGACTAGCTGACTTGCTACCTGATTGTGATGTAGGCACTACAGGAATAATTTCTTTTTGTTTCTGAGGTTTAATTTCTTTTATATCTGTCTTCTCTACTTTTGTTTGCTCAATGACTTCTTCTTTTTTTTCCTTAGTAGCACTCTCTGCATTCAAACTAAGAATTAAGTCTCCTTTATTAACTTTATCACCTACTTTAACATTTATTTTTTCAATAACTCCCTCGTGTGTTGATGGCACTTCAACACTTGATTTGTCACTTTCCAATGTAATAAGAGAGTCGTTTTTTCTTATTTGTTGACCTTCTTTGACCAGGACTTCAATAATTTCTACATCCTTGAAGTCACCCATATCTGGAACTAAAATTTTTGTACTAGCCATATTTATAAATTAGACGGAAAATCTCTATCTTTATCAATCTTAAACTTTTTGATCGCACTTTCAGCTTTCTTGGTCTCAATTAATTGTTCTTTTGCTAAAGCACTTAATGTATAGGCAACTATATGTTCTTTATCGACCTCAAAAAACTTTCTTAAATTTTTTCTAGTATCACTTCTTCCATAACCATCTGTCCCTAAAGAGTAAAAAGGTTTTTCCGTGTAAGGTCTTATTTGATCTGAAAATGATCTAGTGTAATCAGATGCAGCAATAACTGGTCCATCTGTTTTTTCTAAACACTTTTGAACATATGATTTTTTCTTTTTTTCATTTGGATTTAATAAATTCCATCTCTGAGTTTCCATACCATCTTTTCTTAATTCATTGAAGCTAGTTACACTCCACACATCAGAGTCTACTCCATAATCTTTTGATAAAATTTCTGCAGCAGCAATTATTTCTCTCAAAATTGTTCCCGAACCTAAAAGCTGCACTTTAGTTTTATTCTTATTATTATATTCTTTAAATAAATACATTCCCTTTAAAATGCCTGCATCGGATCCCTTTGGTTTTTCTGGGTGAGAATAATTTTCATTCATTGCAGTGATGTAGTAGAAAATATTTTCTTTTTTCTCATGCATTCTTTTTAGTCCATCTCTTAAAATTACAGCCATTTCATAAGCAAACGTTGGATCATAACTTATACAATTTGGGATATTTGATGCTAATAAATGACTATGACCATCTTGGTGTTGAAGCCCTTCTCCGGCTAATGTAGTTCTTCCTGCAGTAGCACCAATCAAGAAACCTCTTGCTTGAGAGTCTCCAGCGGCCCAAGCCAAATCTCCAACCCTTTGAAAACCAAACATAGAGTAAAAAATATAAATCGGTATCATTTCTAAATCATGATTTGTGTAAGCTGTACCAGCTGCAATCCAAGATGACATTGCTCCTGACTCGTTTATTCCTTCTTCTAATACTTGGCCACTTTTATCTTCTCTGTAAGAACTCAACTGCTCTGAGTCTACTGGCTCATACTTTTGACCTTCATGAGCATATATTCCAATCTTTTGGAAGAAACCCTCCATCCCAAAGGTTCTTGCCTCATCTGGGATAATAGGAACTAATCTTGGCGATATATTTTTATCTCTTAGTAAAGCTGTGAGCATTCTTACTAATGCCATAGTAGTTGACATTTCTTTATCTCCTGTAGATTTCATAAAATTATCAAAAATTTCTGTAGGTGGAGCTTTGATTTGTTTTGCAAAAGAAGATCTTTCTGGAATAAAACCACCGAGCTTTATTCTTTGATCTTTTAGATATTTCATTTCTTCAGAGTTCTCATCTGGTTTGTAATACTCAATATTTTTTACCTGCTTGTCAGTAAGAGGCACACCGAACCGATCTCTGTAATAAAGTAAATCCTCTTCATCTAATTTTTTTTGTTGATGGGTTGTATTTATACTTTCACCAGATTTTCCCATACCATAACCTTTTATGGTTTTAGCAAGAATAACAGTTGGAGAACCAGTGTGCTGCATTGCTGAATGGTAGGCAGCGTAGACCTTATGAGGATCATGACCTCCTCTATTTAATCTCCATATATCTTTATCTGTCATTGTAGAGACCATTTCTTTTAATTCCGGATACTTACCAAAAAATTTTTCTCTTACATATAAACCGTCCTTCGCTTTAAAAGCTTGATACTCTCCATCTACACATTCGTTCATTCTTTTTACCAGTAGACCGGACTTATCTTTAATTAGAAGCTTATCCCAATAAGATCCCCAAATGACTTTAATTACATTCCATCCAGTTCCTCTGAAACTTCCTTCAAGTTCTTGAATAATTTTTCCATTACCTCTTACAGGCCCATCTAGTCTTTGAAGGTTGCAATTAATTACAAAGATTAAATTATCTAATTTTTCTCTCGCGGCTAAACCGATCGCTCCCATAGACTCTGGTTCATCCATTTCTCCGTCTCCTAGGAACACCCAAATTTTTCTACCTTCATCTTTGACTAAACCTCTATTAATTAAATATTTTAAGAAGCGTGCTTGGTAAATTGCCATGATAGGACCAAGACCCATCGATACAGTTGGAAACTGCCAAAAGTCAGGCATCAACCAAGGGTGAGGATAAGATGAAAGACCATCTTTGCCAACTTCTTGTCTAAATCCATCCAACTGCTTAGCTGAGAGCCTTCCCTCTAAAAATGCTCTCGCGTACATACCTGGTGCTGAGTGACCTTGAAAATAAATTAAGTCTCCGCCAAACTTATTATTTTTTGCTCTCCAAAAATGGTTCATACCAACGTCATATAACGTCGCCGCTGACGCAAAAGTCCCTATGTGCCCACCAAGCTCAGAACTTTTTTTGTTTGCTTTAACTACCATGGCAGCAGCATTCCATCTAATAATAGCCCTTAATTTCTTTTCAATATTTTGGTCACCTGGAGATTTAGCCTCTGCCTCGGGTGGAATAGTATTTATATACGGCGTTGTTCTAGTATCAGGTAAAACTAAACCTGATTTATAAGCTTGATCAATAACTTTATTTAATAGATAGCTTGCTCTTGGTGCTCCATCAGACTCAATTACTGAATTTAATGACTCAATCCATTCATTCGTTTCAATTGGATCAATGTCATCTTTTGAAGCTGGTTCTGCAAAAACTTTTTTAACTTGTTGAACTGGATTTAAGTTGCCGTTTGTTTTTGGTTTTTCTTGGATTAATTCTTCTTTTAATACTTCTTTTTTAATTTCTTGTTTTGGTGCAGAAGCTGCTTGACCATTTTCAATAGTTGCTAATAAACTTCCTTCAGACACTTTATCTCCTATTTTAACTTTTAAATCTTTTATTTGGCCAGCTGAAGGAGATGGAATTTCCACACTAGATTTATCACTTTCAATGGTAACTATCGGATCATTTTTATTTATTTGATCCCCAGGTTTGACTAAAATTTCTATTACTTCTACGTCTTTAAAATCACCAATATCTGGAACTGAAATATTTTGAGCCATATCACTATTATAAACTGGATGGAACATATTAAAAAGTTATTGAATAATAAACTAGAAAGAATAGCGCCTATTAGTTGAATAGTTCAATTTTTGACACATTTTTTGCCATTTTTTGTCACCTCTGCATGGTTCTGTAAGCTATGAAATGGCTAATTAATTTATTGTTCAAAAAGAAAGAAATAAGAAGCAATCAAGGTCAAATTGTTCAGAAATTTCTATTAAAAAAATATCTATTAAGATAATTTCATAAGAGCTAAATTAGCTTTTATGAACAAACAACTCTGGCAACCTTCAGAAAAATTAAAAGAAAATTCCTTACTAAATGACTTTTGTAGATTTATTGATTTTAAATCTTCATACAATTTTAAAAAGATTTGGAAATGGTCAGTTGATAATCCAGAAGAGTTTTGGTCAAAGTTCTGGGACTACTCGGAAATTATCGGAGATAAGGGAAACGAAATAATAAAAAAAAATAAAGTTTTTAATAAAACAATATTCTTTTCAGACTCAAAATTAAATTATGCAGAAAATATTCTTAGAAAAAAATCTGATGATCTAGCAATTAACTTTCTATCTGAAAAAGGATTTGAAGAAAATATTACTTGGAATGATTTATATAAAAAAGTTTGTAAATTTTCATTTTATCTTAAAAAACTTAATCTCAAGAAAGGTGATAGAGTAGCAGCTTATGTGCCAAATAAAATAGAATCTATTATTTGTTTTTTAGCTTGCTCTAAAAATGGAATAATTTGGTCGTCTTGCTCTCCAGACTTTGGAATTCAAGGTGTTGTAGATAGATTTAAACAGATTGAACCAAAAGTTCTTATTACTTGCGACTACTATTATTACAATGGGAAAAAAATAAATATTTTAGGTAAAGTTGATGAAATTCTTAAGCATATACCTTCAATTAAAAAAGTGATTGCATACAATTATAATAATAAAGAAAAAGAAAACTTAAAAGATTTCGTTGATTTTGAAGAGACTTTAAACAGTAACTTAGACGAAGTTTTTGAAAGATTTGAATTTAATCATCCTATTTATATTCTTTTTTCTAGCGGAACTACTGGAAAACCAAAATGTATTACACACGGATCAGGAAACGTGTTGATTGAACATAATAAAGAATTTATGCTCCATTGTGATATTAAAGAAAACGAAAAGCTTTTTTACTATACCACAACAGGTTGGATGATGTGGAATTGGCTGGTTGGTGGACTAGCAACTGGATCATCGATTTTTCTTTTTGATGGAGCTCCAGTTTATCCTAAGATTGATATTCTTCTTGAATATTGTCAGAATAAAAAAATAAACCTTTTCGGTGTTAGTGCAAAATATATAGATCATTTGAAGAATGAAAAATACAACAGCAAAAATTTAGATTTAAATTCTGTAAAAATTATTACCTCGACTGGATCACCATTAGCAGAGGAAAGTTTTAAGTATGTATACAACAATATTAAGAAAGACGTACATCTTGCCTCGATTGCGGGAGGCACAGATTTAGTTGGATGTTTAGTACTAGGCAATCTTTTTTCAGATGTTCTTAAAGGTGAGATTCAGGGTCAAAGTTTAGGCATCGACGTTGATGTCTTCACCGATGATGGGAAAAGCACTGTAGATGGAGAAAAAGGAGAATTAGTTGTAAAACAACCTTTTCCTTCGATGCCAGTAAAGTTTTGGGGAGATGAAGATGGTCAAAAATATCACAAAGCTTACTTTACAAAATTTGAAAATATTTGGCATCATGGAGATTTTATTGAGAGAACTCATAAGAACGGATTTATAATGCGTGGTAGATCTGATGCCACATTAAACCCAGGCGGTGTGAGAATAGGAACATCTGAAATTTATCAGCAAGTAGAAGATATAGATTTTATCACTGAAGGATTAGTTGTTGGTCAAGACTTTAATAACGATGTGAGAATTATTCTATTTGTTACAACTAAATATAATCAAGAAATAAACGATGAGAAAATCAATTTAATCAAGTCTAGGATAAGAAAAAATTGTTCCCCTAAGCATGTGCCTGCAATTATCATTAAAGTTCCAGAAATTCCAAGAACTAAAAGTGGAAAGATTGTGGAGTTAGCAGTAAAACAGGTAATTAATGGAGAAAAAATTAATAATAAACAAGCGATTGCAAATCCTGAAGCTTTAAAGTTTTATGAAAATTTGCCACAACTAAAATCTTAGAAAAATTTAATAATGAAAAGATTGATTATATTTTACATCAATGCAACTTTTTTTATGATGTTCGGCTTTGTGTTTGCTGATGTCGTATCTAAAGATCCCAACTATTTAAAACGCGGCAAGATTGACAAGGTTCATATAGCTAATTATTTAAAAAAAGAATTACGTAAGCATAATTATACTATAATTAAAGATCCTACAGGCAAATCACCTTTTAAATTAATTGAAAACTTTAGTCCTAGAAAAGGTGATTGTGGCACAGCAGGTCATTTCTGGAGAGAAAATAATGTCAAAGTAGGAACTGGAACTACTGATTGCAATAGTAATAGATTAAGACTTGAAGTTGCTTCAAGTGGAGATATAAGAATAGGCAAAAAAGCAAAAGAAATATGGGTAGGTTACTATTTCTATGTGCCTAACACACCTGGTAATTTAGAAGACAAACTTTTACAACCTTATATAACTCAATTTTATAGTGTTAATCGCAAAGGCGGTCAAACCGTGGGCGGTTATGCGCCTCAATTTTCTGCTTCTATTTACAACGGAAAACTCTCTATCGAAGGCAATCATGTAATTGATGAAAAAAATCTAAAAGGTAAATGGCACAAAGTTGAGTTTAATATTAGATATTCAAAAGATTATGATGGTTTTATAAAAGTTTATATTAATGATAAATTAAAAGTTAATAGATCAGGATTTAAAACAGCTTCCCATGATTATGTTGATATTAAATATGGTACATATTCTCATCCTGAATATGGCGGTGCTAATTATCCTGAAGGATATCAATTCCCATCCCACACAATATACTTTGCTGGGTTTAGTATGGATAAAAATAGAAGTAAGCTATTAACAAGTAAAAAATTATAAATATTAGAAAATTAAAAATTTCTTTTCCTTACATAAAATTTGATATTATGTTAACATTATCTTAAAATTTACTATGAAAATTCTTTATCTTTTTTTTTTAATTATATCATTTTTAATTACACCAGCTTTTGCAAATGATTTGGAAACAAAAATCAATCAATTAGATAAGTACTTAAAAGAGGGTTTAATTTCTCAATCTGATTATTCAGATGCAAAAGAGGCACTGATAAAACTTGAAAAAATAAAATCAAAAAGGGAGAAAGCTCAAAAAAAAGCTTTTAAAGAAAAGAAAAATGAAGACAAACAATTTGTAATAAGAAAATTCAAAAAACAACCAAAGGGAGCGAAGGAATTTGAAAAAATGGAAATGATATTCTCCGACTTTAGGATTTACACGCATAGACCAGGTGCAATGAAAGTTAAAAGAATTTCTGATGGAAAGCAATTAGCAGTTATTGGTGATAATTTGAGACTAAAGCATTTCAATAATTCAAATGATCTTATAAATTTTGAAAAAGTGAACAATACCAAGTCAGTATTGAGAATAGCTAATGTACCTGTTTTAACCTGGGATTTAAGGAATGTTAAAAAACATCAAGCGAATTTCTATCAAGTTTTAGGATTGGGAACAAAACCTTTTCACTATTATATTGTTCTTTATAACAAAAATAAAACTATCGCTCTTAATTATTCACACTTTGACAGACAAATAGAAAAATCAATAGATAAAGCAAAAATTAGACTTGCTTCAGTTCATAATGTCTCAATAGCCCAAATCGAAACCTTAATGAAAAGAAAAGAAGAAAAAGCCTTTTTAGAATTGCAAAAATTAGTTGGAGAAAAGAAAGATGAAGTTCTTGAAGCAAGCATTAATAATACAGTTGAAAATGAACTTCAAAGACAATTAGATGCGGCTTTAGGCCAGGCTTTAGCAAATGAATTTAATGTTGCATTAGTGGAAGCTACCGGTCAAGCAATGGATCAAGCTCTTGAAAGTGAGCTTGCAGCTGCAATTGATGAAACTATAGCAGAAGCTATTTCAATGGGTATTTCCGAAGCTGCGATCGCAGCTGGGATAGCGGCTGCATTAGCAGTTTTAGCCGCGGGAGGGTCTGAGGCAGACGCAATAGCAGCTGGAGAAAAGGCCTGCGGTTGTTAAAATTGTAGCGCGTCAGTTTTATTTATTAAAATTTAAAACAATTTAGATTATGAATAAGTTAAGTTCTGGCTTTAGTCCCTAAGTTTAGTCCATCTAAAGCCAGGACCTTTAAAAATACTCAGCACAATTTTTATGAAGCATCGAGTGAAGTTCAATCAATTTTTCAAAACTTTTATTATAACCTCCTCCGAGAACGCCACATAAAGGAATTTTTTTTGAATAAAAGTTTTCAATAACTATTTGATCTCTTTTATTGATACCACTATCTGTAATTTTGAGTTTACCTAATCTATCTTCATGATGAATATCAACTCCTGCAACATAGAAAACAAAATCATAAGTGTTATTATTTAGCACCTTTAGATTTTTATTTAAAACATTTAAGTATTCGTTATCTTCCATATTGTCTTTAAGCTCTATATCAATATCGCTTTTAGATTTTTTTGCAGGATAATTTGAAGCACAATGCATACTAAAAGTTAAAACATCTTTATCATTTTGAAATATTTCTGAATTTCCATTGCCTTGATGTACATCTAAATCTAATATTAGTATCTTTTTTGCATACCCCTTGTTTTTTAAATAATTGGCCGCAACAGCAGTATCATTAAAAACGCAATATCCTGCTCCAAAATCAAAAGTAGCATGATGACTACCACCAGCAGTATTACAAGCAAGCCTAGACTCTAAAGCAAGTTTACTAGCTAGCACAGTCCCTCCAGTAGCAACAAAAGATCTCCTTACAACGCTATCATTAATTGGGAAACCAATTTTTTTCTGAGCTTTAATATCTAGGGTCTTATTCTTAATATCATTTATATATTTTAATGAATGAGAAGTTTTCATTGTCTCAACTGAACATTCTTCAGGAATATAGAATTTCTGAACTACTTTGGCTTCTAAGAGATGATTAGCTAAAGCACCAAATTTCCTTATAGGAAATTTGTTATCATCATTTATTTTTGCGACGTAATCAGGATGATTTACTACTGGAAGTTCCATTAAAAGAAAATATTTTATCTTTCAACACACATTGCAATCCCCATTCCACCTCCGATACAAAGAGTCGCTAAACCTTTTTTTACGTCTCTTTTTATCATTTCGTGTATTAGAGTTACAAGAATTCTTGTTCCTGAAGCCCCTATGGGGTGACCTATAGCAATAGCTCCGCCGTTAACATTTACTTTTTCTTCTGGAATAGAAAGAGTTTTTAAAACTGCTAAACTTTGTGCTGCAAACGCCTCATTTATTTCGAAAAGATCAACATCTTTTACAGACCAACCAGCTAAATCTAATGCTTTTTTTGACGATGGAATAGGACCAGTTCCCATTAAAGAAGGCTCCACTCCACAACTTGCCCAAGATTTAATTGACACTAGTTTTTGTAATTTTCTTTTTATTGCTTCATCTTCAGACATTAATGTAACAGCCGCAGCGCCATCGTTAATACCCGATGCATTTCCAGCTGTGACAGTTCCTTCTTTTTTAAATACAGGTTTAAGTCTTTTTAAGGCATCTAGATTAATTCCCTCTCTAGGGTGCTCATCTTTATTAAAATCAATTTCTGCTTTTTTTGATTTAATTTTAAAGTTTACTATTTCATTCTTAAATTTATTTTCTTTTTGTGCTTTAATAGCTTTCTCTTGAGATTTGAGAGCAAATTTATCTTGTTCCTCTCTAGTTACTTGAAACTTTTCTGCTACGTTTTCAGCAGTTACACCCATATGATAACCATGAAATGCATCCCATAACCCGTCTTTGATCATTGTATCAGTTAATTCAGTATCACCAAGTTTCTGTCCATCTCTTAAATGAATAGCATGAGGAGCTAACGACATGCTTTCTTGTCCTCCAGCTATAATTATATTTGAGTCACCAGATTTTATACTTTGAAATCCAGACGCCACAGACCTTATACCAGAACCGCAGACTTGATTTACAATATAAGCAGGTTTCTCTTTAGGTATACCAGAGTGAATGGAAGCTTGTCTCGCAGGATTTTGGCCAGCACCTCCAGTTAAGACTTGGCCAAGTATTACTTCATCAACTTCATCATTATTAATTTTTGACTTCAAAATTGAATCTTTGATTACACAAGAACCTAATTCAAATCCTTGAACATTTTTTAAACTTCTATTTAGTGAACCTATAGCTGTTCTTGTTGCTGAGGTTATGACTATATTTTTCATAAGTTAAATTAGTATTTTTAAATTTTTTTTTCAATTGAAATATCCTTACGAACTAGGCCTATTATAATGGGTAAAATTAAAAATAAGTATGTCGCGTTACCTGTGGTAAAAAAACTTCCAGTACTCTTTATAGGAAAAATCTCTGCAATAAATAAAAAAATAAATGGAATAATCAAATTATTTATACGAATATTTGAAGTAGTAAAATATTTCTTGAAAAAGGAATAATATAATGTCTGTAAAAATACAATTGAGATAATTAAAAAACCGATTAATCCAGTTTCTGTTAAAATTTCTAAATAATAATTATGAGGATGCATATTACAAACAAAACCTGTCTGGTTAATTTTATAATCTTTACTGTGGCAGTAATATCTAAAGTTTTTAATACCTCCTCCTATAAATTTGTTACTTGACCAAGGACCATAGAACGACTGAAATTCTTTATAATATTTAAACGACTCTTGCTGCGAAGTATTTTGTTCACCTAAGCTATTTGATTTAATTAATACAGTCATTTTAGAAATTTGCTTGTAGAAATTGATAAAATTATTTTTAACATTTTCATTTAATTTAAATAATGAGAAAAAAATTAAAGAAATTGCAAATAAGAAAGGCAGTATAAATTTCCTTGTTTGTTTTTGAAATATGACAATTAAAAATAGAATAAACATAAATAGTATTAGAGGCATTCTATTTCCAGATAAAATTAAACCTGTAAAAATTATGACAAGTAAAATTGGAATTAAGAAAAAAGAAAACTTATTCAAATTATTTTTAAAAAATAATGGTAAAACAAAAAACGTAAATAAAGAAAATCTTTGAATATAACTCCCAGCTATAAGCTCGTCTCCGAAAGGTCCACCCAATTTTCTAGTAGACATGTTAGCTTCGAATCCAAAAATATCTTTACCATTAATAGATTGAAAAATTATATCACAGCTAACAAAAATAGATGCTAATGCACTAGAAATAAAAAAATATTTAATATTTATGATTTCTCTCTCAATTAAAAACTTTATTATCAAGTACATTAATAAATATTTAAAAAATAGAATTGACTTTATTGTTGTGTAAAAATATCCCCTTATATCAGAAAAATCTCTATGATCGATCCCAATAGAAATATCATTATAAAAACCAGTAATTAAGATTAAAAAAAAAAACGATATTAATATTTTGTCTAAAAAATAATATTTAATTATGAAAATGTCTTTACCAAACAGATAAAGAGCTGATAATATTAAAATTATAATATTTAGGTTTATTATCAGATTTCCAGCTATGAAACTAATTGGTAAAAATGCTAGCAGGAAACTAAAATAATTATTTAAAAATATTGATCGGTTTGAAAATAGAGTCATTTAATTTATCAATAAATATGTTATTTGTTTATAACATGAAATTTAGCAAAAAAATGGCTTTTAGCTTATGACATTAAACTGCGCCTGTAGCTCAACTGGATAGAGCGCTTGGCTACGGACCAGGAGGTTCTGGGTTCAAATCCTAGCAGGCGCACCAAAAAAAAATGAAAAAGATAAGCTCAATTAGTATAATTTTCCCACTTTTTAAAGATAGGAAAACAGTAAAAAAAATGATCTTTAAAAGTCAAAAAGCACTTAAAAGATGTGGTATTAAAAATAATGAAATAGTAATTGTTGATGATGGATGTCCCGAAAACTCAGGTCTCTTAGCAAAAAAAATTTCAAAAGGAAGCAAAAATATAAAAGTTATTTTTCACCGAAAAAACTTAGGTTATGGGGCGGCAATTAAAACTGGATTAAAAAATTGTAAATATGATTGGATTTTTCAAACTGATGGGGACGATGAATATGACGTTTTCGACCTACTTAAACTAATCAAAAAGACTGAGTACTCAGATCTAGTTATAACTTATAGACTCAAAAAAAAATACAAAACAAGCAGAATTGTTATTTCATGGGTTTATAATAAAATTTTAAGAATTTTATTTCACACAAATTTTAGAGATATCTCGACCGGCTCAAGATTAATAAAAAGATCTATCTTAAATAAAATAAATTTGATTTCAAACAGCCCTTTTTTAGGTGCTGAGCTAGCAATAAAAAGCAAGTATCAAGGTTATAATGTAAGTGAGGTGGGTATTCACACATATCCTAGAACTTTTGGCTCAGGATCATCAGTAACTCTAAAAAATATATTACTTACAATTAAAGAAATGTTAAAATTATTTGTAAAAATTAAAATATAAATGAAAAATAAAAATCTTGAAAAAAAAAAAGTATTTTCTTTCGACAAAACATATTCTAGCATTATTTCCTTTGCGCAACCAGATAAATACAAATCATTAGAAAATATAAGTAAAGATCATAGAAAAATTATAAACGCAGGTTCAAATCTTTCTTATAGTCCACTAGGATTTTGTGAGGACGGTATTTCTATAGATCTCAAAAAGTTCAACAGGATAATTGAATTAGATAAAGAAAATAAAACAATAACTGTAGAAGCAGGCATTACTTTAATTGAATTTTTAAATTTTACTCTTAAACATGACTTGTGGATACCTCAATTACCTGGATATCCCTCGATAACAATAGGTGGCGCTGTTGCATCTAACTCCCATGGAAAGTCTTGTGGTTTACATGGCGCTATTAGAAAATCCATAAAAAGCATCCTTCTTTTTCATAAAAATCATGGTTTAATAAAACTTTCAGAAAACGAAAATAAAGATATTTTTGATTTAACAATTGGAGGCCTTGGTTTAACAGGCAGTATAATTAATGTTACACTAAACCTTATTGAAATAAAAAGTACAAGATTTATAACTAAAATAAAAAAAGTGAATTCTATTGAGGAGTGCCAAAAAATAATTTCAAAAAAAGGCGACTCATACATTTATTCTTGGCATCGAGCTGATACTATCAAAAAATTTGGAGAGGGTTTCATTTTCGAAAATAGTATTGATATCAATAATAAGGGACAATTCCAAAAGCTAAGTGAAAATAATTATAGTTTAAGACCATTTTTATTTCCTTTGTGGAATAGATATTCAATAAAATTAATTAATAAAATTTATCAATATGTAAATAGTAACAAAAAAAGTGTAGAGATTGAGGATTTCTTAAGCGTGATCTTTCCATTTTATGGAAAAGAGAAATACTTCAATTTTTTTGGGCAAAAGGGCTTCCTAGAGAGCCAATTATTAATTGATGAGATTTATTTACAAGATTTTATAAATCAATTTAAAACACTTTTAAAAATTTACAAACCTATAATTACTTTGTTGTCGCTTAAAAACATGAGTGGAGAACATAAATTTTTAAGGTTTGAGGGTAATAAAGTCTGCTTAACATTTGATTATATAAAAAGTAGATCTTCGATAAGATTTATGTATGAAATTGATAGATTATGTATAAAATATAAAATTATTCCTTCTATTATTAAAGACTCAAGATTAAATAAAGAAACATTCAATAAAACATATATATATGCTGACGAGTTTAAGGAAAAACTTTATGAGTTTGATAAAAAAAGGACTTATCAATCAGAAGTTTCAAATCGACTAGGTTTATGAAACACTTAATTATAAAAACTTCAAAAAATATTAAAAAAAAATAATTTAACAAATGATTTTTTTTTCAAAACATAGTTTTTCTATGATTATTTTGTTCGCTTTTTTTGCGAGGATTATTGCTGTATTTTTTTTTAGAGATACACAATTAGATCACGAATGGGGTATCATATTAAATAATTTAGAAAATAATAATATTTTGAGTGTGCACGAGGTTCAAGGAGTTCCTGTTCCAATGATATTCATGCCACCCCTTTACCCTTTATTACTTTATGTTGTAAAAACATTTTTTAACGATTTAGATTTATTTCTATGGACTGTACAATTTATCCAAATTATATTTGGAATTATTGCAATAATATTTACTAAAAAAATACTTTCAGAATTCTTCTCAGAAAAAATGAGCAATATTGGCGCTTTAATTTTTGGCCTATTTCCATTAAACGTTTATGCAGTATCTCAAATATCTTCAATATCTATTCAAGTTTTTCTTATTAATTTGTTCATTTATTCTTTTATAAAATTATTTAAAGAAATAAATTTCAAATACTCAATTATCTTCTCAACTACTTCTGGAATGCTTATGCTTTTAAGAGGAGAATTTTTTGTTTTTGTAATTTTATCGTTAATATATCTTTATTTAAAAAAAAAAAATTTATCAAAAGTATTAATTATAAGTTTGATTTCAGTTTTAATAATATCTCCTTACTTATACAGAAATTATAATATATTTAATGTGTTAACTATTACTAAATCTTCAGGTTATAATTTACTTAAAGGAAATCACCCTAGGACAAAAGTTGAGGGAACCGGAATGTTTTTAAAAATTGAAGAAGTTATACCGGAGGTCAAAGTTCCTTTAGAACAGTTAAAATCTCTAGGTCCTATTAAATCTTACGATTTGTTACAAGATCAAGTATTGATGAATCAGGCTTTAATTTTTATAAAATCAGAGCCCTTAAAGTATATTAGTTTATATTTTAAAAAGTTTTTTTCATTTATGTTTTTAGATATAAACTCATCATATCCTAATTATTATTCAATTTTTCATATTTTGCCTAAACTTATCCTTGCTGCTGGAGCCTTCCTAGGTATTTTAGTTGCCTTCTCTTTCAAGATTAACATATACAATTATGTAGTATTATTTTATTTAGCAAACATAAGTCTTTTTTCAATTTTCTTTATTTTACCTCGATACAGTCTTTCTTTATTGACAATTCAGATAATATTAAGTTTATTGTTTTTAAAAAAAATAAAACCAAGTTGGTAAACGATGAAAAAAATTTTAAATTTATCTTTGAATAAAGCTGTAATTATTTTTTTTGTTATCGTATTTATTTTTTTAATCTTACTTACCTTGTTTTTATAGATAAACAAAATAAAGTATTACTATTCCCAAAACAATTCTATAAATTACGAAAATCTTAAGGCTAAAATTTTTAATAAAATGTAAAAAATACTTAATAGTTATCAGTGAAAAAATAAAAGAAAAAAATATAGAAAAAATATTCATGATAGAAAAATTTAAATCTTGATTTTCAATATGGTTATACAGACCAAAAATTGAAACAGCAGCTAATGTTGGTATAGATAATAAAAACGAAATTTTAGCTGAGTCCACTCTATTAAAATCTAAGAATCTTGCTGATGTTATAACTATTCCTGATCTACTTACACCTGGGATCAAGGCTAGTACTTGTACTATACCAATGAGAATTGCATCTTTGTAAGAGAAGTCTGATTTTAAATTTTTATCTAATCTAAATCTGTCACTAAAGTATAGTAAAATTCCAAATATCAAAGTTGTCCATCCGATAATCTCAATTGTTCTTAAATTATTTATTAAATCAGTTTTAACCAAGATGATACCCATTATCATAATCGGGATTGATGATAAAAAAACTTTAATTAATAATTCTTTATTTTTGATAAAACTAAGTATTTCTTTTTGAAAAAAAAATATAACTGCCAGGAAAGAGCCAATATGCAAGCTTACGTCAATTGAGAGGCCTTTACTCTCAAATTTAATATAATCAGATATTAGAATTAAATGTGATGATGAACTCACTGGGATAAATTCAGAAATACCTTGTATTAAAGATAAAATAAAAATTTCAAACATATATTTTATTAAAATTTAAGGTTGTTTTTTTAATGACAACCTAAATGCATATCAGGTATGCATTAAATAGTATTAAAAATAAAGGAAATTTAAATTATAGGTAATATATATTGACCTTAAATCTCTATTAATAAATGGATTTTTTAACTATTTTGACGGACTTATGAAAAAAAAAATGCTTCAATTTGTTGATTTAAAACAAGAAACTCCTGAGAAAAGAAGTACATCTAAAAGAAAAGGTGACTTTAACGAGATCTATAACGAATTTATTACAGACAAAGCTAAAGAACAGTCAAGCAGATGTTCTCAATGCGGAGTCCCCTTTTGTCAAATACATTGTCCTTTAGGAAATAACATCCCAGATTGGTTAAAACTTACGGCAGAAGGGAGATTGCAAGATGCATATGAGTTGTCCCAAAGTACAAATAATATGCCAGAGGTTTGTGGAAGAATTTGCCCTCAGGATAGGTTATGCGAAGGAAATTGTGTAATCGAGCAATCAGGTCATGGAACAGTTACTATCGGTTCAATTGAAAAGTACATTACGGATACAGCTTGGGAAAAAGGTTGGGTTAAACCACTAAAAATTAAAAAAGAATTAAAACAATCTATCGGGATAATTGGAGCAGGTCCAGCAGGAATGGCTTGTGCAGAAGAATTAAGAAAATCTGGATATCAAGTAACAATCTACGATAGATATGACAGACCAGGTGGACTTTTGATATATGGAATACCAAACTTTAAACTTGAAAAATTTGTTGTTGAGAGAAGAACTAAACTTTTAAAAGACAGTGGTATAAAATTTGTTCAAAATTTTGAAGTTGGTAAAGATAAAAGCCTGTATGAACTTAAAAAAAAACATGATGCAATTTTAATTGCCACCGGAGTATACAAAGCTAGGGAAATTGATATTCCAGGTCACGATCTTAAAAATATTTTTCCTGCAATGGATTTCCTCACTGCATCAAACAAAAAAGGATTGGGTGACAAAGTTGATCTTTTTGATAATGGTACACTTAACGCTGAAGGAAAAGATGTGGTTGTGATAGGTGGCGGAGATACTGCTATGGACTGTGTTAGAACTTCTGTAAGACAAAAAGCTAAATCAGTTAAATGTCTATATAGAAGAGATAGAGAAAATATGCCAGGATCTGCTAGAGAAGTCGGTAATGCAATAGAAGAAGGTGTGGAGTTTGTATGGTTAACAAGTCCTAAAAGTTTTATTGGTAATACAAAGGTTGAATCAGTAGAGGTAAATAAGATGATACTTGGGGAGCCAGATTCCTCAGGTAGGAGAAGACCTGAAATTCAGGTTGGTTCAGAGTATAAAGTAAAAGCTGACCTAGTGATAAAATCTTTAGGATTCGATCCAGAAGATTTACCAAAATTATTTAACGCGGATGAACTCGCGATTTCACAATGGGGAACAATAAAAATTAATCTTGAAACTATGCAAACTAATTTAGATGGTGTATTTGCCGCTGGCGATATTGTTAGAGGCGCTTCATTAGTTGTTTGGGCCATAAGAGACGGAAGAGATGCAGCATTACAAATTGAAAAATATTTGAAAACAAAAATAGATAAAAACAAATCCTCTGTAGCAGCATAAATGAATAATTATAAAAAGAACAAAATCCTTTTGGAACAAAGTCATAACTATAAATCTGAGATGGAGCACGATGCTTGTGGTGTAGGTTTAATTGCTTCTACGAACGGAAAAAAATCTAGAAAAGTAGTTGAGTATGGTATTGAAGCCTTAAAAGCGATTTGGCATAGAGGAGCAGTGGATGCGGATGGAAAATCTGGTGATGGCGCTGGAATCCAAATTGAGATAGCTCCAGATTTCTTTAAAGAAAAAATTCTAAACACAGGCCACAGACTTGACGAAGAAAAAAGAATTTGTGTTGGTATGGTCTTTCTTCCAAGAACTGATTACTCAGAACAGGAAAAATGTAGAGAAATAATTGAGACGGCTTTATTAGAAGGTAATTACTATATTTATGGATGGAGGCAAGTTCCAATAAATCCTAGTGTGCTAGGAAAAACAGCAGATCAAAGTCGACCAGAGATAGCACAAGTAATGTTTAAAAAAAATGAAAATTTAAAAACTAATGATCTTGAGAGGGATTTATTCGAAACTAGAAAAAAAATAGAAAAAGTTGCAAGAGAAAGTCAACTAAAAGATTTTTATATATGCTCTTTTAGTTCAAGATCAATTGTTTATAAAGGAATGTTCTTAGCTGAGATGCTTTCAGAGTTTTATCCAGATCTAAATGATGAGAAACTAACTTCTAGGTTTGCAGTCTTCCATCAAAGATACTCAACCAATACATTTCCGAGTTGGGATTTAGCGCAACCTTTCAGAACTTTAGCACATAATGGTGAAATAAACACACTTAAAGGAAATATCAATTGGATGAAAATTCATGAGCAAGATATGTCAAGTTCCTTATTCAAAAATGTAAAAGATTTAAAACCAGTTATTAGAAGTTCATCAGACTCAGGTGCACTTGACAATGTTTTTGAACTATTGGTTCATTCGGGAAAATTAGCACCTTTAATTAAGCTAATGATGATACCTGATGCGTGGTCTAAGAGAAGCAAAACAGTTCCTAAAAATCACCAAGATTTATTTAATTTTTTGAATAGTACAATCGAACCCTGGGACGGACCAGCTGCAATATGTGCTACTGATGCTAAGTGGGTTTTAGCATCTTCAGATAGAAACGGTTTGAGACCCTTAAGATACACGATTACGTCGGATGACTTATTCTTCGCAGGCTCCGAAACTGGAATGATTAAAATTCCTGAAGAAAAAATTGTTGAGAAGGGAAAGTTAGGTCCTGGACAGATTATTGCAATAGATTTAAAAAAAGGAAAATTATTTAAAGATAAAGCAATTAAAGATTTATTAGCAAAAGATTATAAAAAATATAATAAACAAATTATAAATCTAGAGAAGAAGATTTTCGATGAAAACGAGAAACCAAATTTTACTAATGAGGATTTAAAAAAGAGACAATATTTGTCTGGATTAAGTGTGGAGGATTTAGAATTAATCCTTCATCCTATGGCTGAAGAAGGCAAAGAAGCTTCAGGTTCAATGGGAGATGATACTCCCGTAGCAGTATTGTCAAGTCATTTTAGGCCAGTTTCACACTATTTCAGACAAAACTTTAGTCAAGTAACTAATCCACCAATTGACTCTTTAAGAGAAAATAAAGTAATGAGTTTGAAAACTAGATTTGGAAACCTAGGAAACATTTTAGATTTTGATAATTTAACTGAGGAAAATATTTATGTTTTAGATAGTCCAATCTTAACTAACTCACAATTTAAAAAATTTAAAAAATTTTTTTCAAAAAAAAATAAAGTTATTGATTGCACATTTGACATTTCCTCATCTCTTAAAGATAGGATAGAAGAAATAAGAGAAGAAGCAGAAACTTCAGTAAGAGAAGGCAGTACATGTTTAATTTTGTCTGATAAAAATATTAATAATCATAAAGCAAGTATTCCGAGTATTTTAACAGTTGGAGCGGTACATTCGCATTTGGTAAAGCATGGCTTAAGAGGATATTGCTCACTAAACGTAGAATGTTCAGATGCACTAGACACACATTCATTCGCTGTATTAATTGGAGTAGGAGCAACAACTGTAAATCCATACTTAGCTATAGATAGTATTTATCAACGATTTGAAAAAAAATTATTTGGCAAGTCAGATTTTGAGAGCTGTGTTGTGAAGTTTAAAAAATCAATTGACGCTGGACTACTTAAAATAATGTCTAAGATGGGTATATCTGTTTTAAGTTCATATAGAGGCGGTTGTAATTTTGAAGCGGTCGGTTTAAGTAGAGCTATAGTTTCTGACTATTTTCCAGGAATGTCTTCAAGAATATCTGGCATAGGTATTATAGGCATAGAGAAAAAAATTAAAGAACTTCACACAAAATTCAATTCAAAAAATGTATTCTCTCTACCCATCGGAGGATTATATAGGTATAGAAAAAGTGGAGAAGATCACCAATATCAAGGTAAATTAATTCACTTGCTTCAAAGTGCGGTGGGAAATGGTTCTTATGAACAGTATAAAAAATATTCTGCAGGTATTCACAATCTTCCTCCAATTAACATAAGGGATTTGCTAGAATTTAAAAAATCTAAAAAACCAATTAAAATTGATGAAGTAGAACCACTTGAGGAAATTTTAAAAAGATTCGGAAGTGGAAGTATGTCACATGGAGCCTTGTCAGCAGAGGCTCACGAAACGTTAGCTACTGGAATGAACAGAATTAAAGGAGCATCTTGTAGTGGTGAAGGAGGTGAGGATGCTAAACGATTTAAAGTTCTTCCAAACGGTGATAGTGCAAATTCAAGAGTAAAACAGATTGCCTCTGCAAGATTTGGTGTTACTGTAGATTATTTAAATAATGCAAATGAAATAGAGATTAAAATTGCTCAAGGTGCGAAACCAGGCGAAGGCGGCCAACTTCCTGGATTTAAAGTGACCGAGGAAATAGCCAGACTTAGACACTCTACTCCTGGTGTTACTTTAATTTCTCCTCCACCACATCATGATATTTATTCAATCGAAGATTTAGCTCAATTAATTTATGATTTAAAACAAATAAATCCTAAAGCAAGAGTGGGAGTCAAACTTGTTGCTTCAACTGGAATAGGTACAATTGCTGCAGGAGTAGCAAAAGCGAAAGCAGACATTATTTTAATATCTGGACACTCTGGTGGAACTGGAGCTAGCCCACAAACAAGTATAAAGTACGCAGGTATACCATGGGAAATGGGTTTAACCGAAGCCAATCAAATACTTACTTTAAATAATTTAAGGCACAACATTACACTTAGAACTGATGGTGGGTTAAAAACCGGAAGAGATGTAGTGATTGCAGCTATGATGGGTGCGGAAGAATATGGCATGGGAACATCATCATTAGTTGCGATGGGATGCATAATGGTTAGACAATGCCACTCTAATACATGTCCTGTGGGAGTTTGCAGCCAAGATGTTTCTCTTAGAGAGAAATTTACTGGAACACCTGAAAAAGTTGTAAACTTGTTTAAATTTGTTGCAACAGAGGTGAGAGAGATCTTAGCCTCCTTAGGCTTTAGATCTATTAATGAAATCATCGGTAGAACAGATTTACTATCTCAGGTTAATAAAGGCGCAGCAAACCTTGACGACTTAGATTTAAATCCTTTATTAGTTCAGGCAGATCCTGGGGAAAACCTTAGATACTGTAAAGATAATCATATTAATAAAGTCCCTGAAACTTTAGATGAGAAAATATGGTCCGATATTAAGGAAAAGATTAATCCCTCTAAGAAGAATAATTTTGAATATGAAATAGAAAATACATCCAGATCTGTAGGAACCAGACTTTCACATCACGTTTATAAAAAATTTGGAAATGAAAAACTTAATGATGAGACAATAAATATTAAGTTAACTGGTTCAGCCGGGCAATCTTTAGGGGCTTTTCTGACAAAGGGAATAAGCCTGACAGTTGAAGGAGATTGTAACGATTATGTTGGAAAAGGTTTATCTGGAGGAAAAATAATTGTTAAAACTTCGAGTAAAAGTAAATTTATTGCAGACCAAAACACAATTATCGGTAACACTGTTTTATACGGCGCAACATCAGGAAAACTCTACGCTTCCGGACAAGCTGGAGAAAGATTTGCGGTAAGAAATTCAGGAAGTTTCGCTATTGTAGAGGGTTGTGGAGCCCATGGATGTGAGTATATGACTGGAGGAACAGCAATAATATTAGGAGCAGTAGGAGATAATTTTGGGGCAGGTATGACAGGCGGCATGGCTTTTGTTTATGATGATAAAAATGAGTTTGAAAACTTTGCAAATCCAGCATCAATTATTTGGCAATCAGTAGAAACAGATTTTTGGAAAAAATTTTTAAAAGAAAATATAACAGATTTTTTGTCTTATACATCTTCTCAAAAAGCAAAAAGAATACTTGAGAATTTTGAGTCTGAACTTGAAAATTTTAAACAAGTGTGTCCAATAGAAATGCTTGATAAATTAGACAATCCTATTACTTTAAGATCTCATACTAAGAAAGCAGGCTAATGAGTAAAACAAATATTTTTTGCTTTGGCTTTGGTCAAGTTGCAGAGAGTTTCATTAATAAATTGATTAAAGAAAAAAAAGATTTTGTTTTAAATATAACTTCAAGACAAGATACTTATAAGTTAGATTTTAATAATACCAAGATAACATCTTACCAATTTAATAATGATAAATTCGATAATTCTATCATAAAGAAATTAGAGGAAGCAGAATATATCTTAATTTCTATTCCGCCTATTGAAGGCAAAGATATTGTTGCCAATTTTCTGGATAAAAATTTAATAAATCTAACAAATTGTAAATGGATAACTTATTTATCAGCTACAAGTGTTTATGGAGATCACAAAGGTGAGTGGGTAAACGAAAATAGTATCACTAAACCAACGTCTGCTAACGGTTTGAGAAGATTAGAAGCAGAAAATACTTGGAAAAGTTTATCGGATGAAAAAAATTATCCATTACAAATTTTCAGATTAGCTGGAATATATTCAAATGAGCATAATATCCTAAAAAGATTAAAAACTGGCAATGTACAAATAGTAAATAAAAAGAATCATTTTTTTTCTAGAATCCATGTTGATGACATAGCTAATGTTTTATTTACTTCCTTAAATAATTTTAAAAAAAATGAAATATATAATATTTGTGATGATAAACCTGCCCCGCAAAGCGAAGTAGCAGCTTATGGAGCAAAATTATTAAAACTTAAAAGACTAAATCAGGTAAAACTTGAAGAAGTTGAAAGTGAAATGTTGCAAAATTTTTATAAAGACTCAAAAAAAGTAGATAATAAAAAAATGAAAGTTTTTTTTAAATATGATTTAAAATTTCCTACTTATGAAGAGGGCTTAACTTATATCTTTAACAACAGTGTCTAATTCCCTAATTATTCTTTGGAGCTGTTTTTGATTAGATAAACTATGATCACCATTTTTTATGATTACAATCTTCTTTTTAGCTTTATTGAATAATTTCAAAACTTGTTTTGAAAAAAAAGTTGGAACAACTTCATCTTTTTGACCATGTATCATTGTTACATTTATCTTCGAGTTTATCCTTTTGTTTAAAACTTTATTTTTTTTTCCGTCTTTTATCAGCTGTAAAGTAATTGGATATTCATATCCCCCATTTTTTACGAAAATTTTTCCTTTTTTGAGTAATTCCTGTTTTGTTTTTTTTGAAAATTTATTCCACATCAATTTTGTTAAAAATTCTGGTGCAGAACCGATACCAATAAATCCCTTAATTTTAGATTTAAAATATTTAAATTGATTAAGTCCGATCCAAGCTCCCATACTTGAACCAATTAAAATGAAATTATTATTTTTAATTATTTTTTTGATAACTTTTTTTGCATCTTCAGACCAAGTACTTATATTGCCTTTTGTAAAAACACCCGAAGATTTGCCGTGGCCCGAATATTCAAAACTTAAAAAACCTATTTTTTTTTTTATAGCATATTTTAAAAAAGTCTGAGGTTTTTTTCCTTCAATATCAGACATGAAACCTGGTAGAAAAATTAAATAGAGTTTTTCTTTGAAGTAATTGTCGATATATCTCAGTTTTTTTGTTTTTGATAATTTTAGGTATTTAAATTTTTTCATATGGATCTCTTAATTTGCTATTATATATAATAAATATGACTACTAAAATTAATGTTTTGCAAGTAATTCCTAAACTTGGTTACGGCGGTGCCGAAACTGGCTGTTATGATATAGCACATTATTTATCCGAACAAGATTGCGGCTCTTATATTGCCACGTCAGGCGGTGAACTGTTAAAATTTATTAAAAAAAATAAAGTAAAAGTATTCAAAATTCCCGTGCATTCAAAAAACCCTCTGCTAATTTTTCTAAACACTTTACTATTAAGTGTTTTTATTATTTTTAAAAAAATAAATATCGTCCATGCTAGAAGCCGTGCCCCTGCATGGTCTTGTTATTTAGCTTGTTTAATAACTAATACTATTTTTGTAACTACTTTTCATGGAACGTATAATTTTAAAAGTAGATTAAAAAAATTTTACAACAGTATAATGCTGAGATCTAGATTAACAATTGCGGGATCAAACTTTATTTTTAATCATATAAACGAAAATTATAGCGAGTACCTTAATAAGAATAAAAAGCTTCGAGTAATTTTTAGAGGGATTAATGTGGATTACTTTAATCAAAAGAATATTTCTTTACTTAAACAAGAAAAATTAAAAAAAGAATGGGGTTTAGAAGCAAACAAATTTATTATTTTAATGCCTGGGCGTTTAACTTATTGGAAAGGCCAAGAAAAATTTATTGATGCATTAAATATATTAGTAGAAGATTATGGAGTTACTAACTTCCAAGCAATTTTACTTGGTTCAGATCAAGGTAGAAAAGTTTATTCAAAAAAATTATTAAGTTTAGCTGAGCGATATAGTTTAACAAAAAAAATTAAATTTCTTAATCATTGTTTAGATATGCCTTTAGCATACTCTTTAGCTGATGTAGTGGTTTCAGCATCAATTGAACCCGAAGCTTTTGGTAGAGTTTCTGTCGAGTCCCAGTCTATGGGTAAACCAATAATTGCAAGCAATATAGGTGGTTCAAAAGAAACAATTTTAAATAAAAAATCAGGGTTTTTATATAAACATGATGATCCAAGAGAACTTGCGAAAAATCTAAATACTGTTATGCAGTTAAATCAAGAAGAATTAAAATTAATTGGAAATGAGGGTAGAAAAAACGTAACCAAAAAATTTGATGTAGAAGTGATGTGTGAATCAAACTTAAGAGAATATAAAAAATTATTTAAATAATGCCTCAAATTCAACTTTTAGATGGTAAAAAAATTTCTTTCACAAAATCAATAAGTGGTTTTGAATTAGCAAAAAAAATAAGCAAGTCACTTGAGAAACTAGCCTTAATTATGGAGGTAGATGGAAACCTTAAAGACCTAAGTTATGAAATTACAAAAGATTCAAAAGTGAGAATTATTACCTCTAAGGATAAAGAGGGATTAGAAGTTATAAGACATGATGCAGCCCATATAATGGCGATGGCTGTTCAAGAATTATTTTCTGGTACGCAAGTAACAATAGGCCCCGTCATTGAAAATGGTTTTTATTATGATTTTGCAAGAAAAGAGCCATTCACGAGTGAGGATTTAAAAAAGATTGAAAAAAAAATGTCAGAGATAATCGACAGAGATGTAAAAACAAGAAGAGAGGTGTGGGATAGGAAAGTTGCTATAAAACATTTTAAAAAGATTGGAGAAAATTACAAAGCACAAATAATTGAGAGTATACCTGAAAACGAGGAGCTCTCAGTTTACCATCATGGCGAGACATGGTATGATTTGTGTAGAGGCCCCCACTTAGTTTCTTCAAGCAAAATTGGAAAAGCATTTAAGCTTACTAAAGTATCAGGAGCATACTGGCGGGGAGACTCTAATAATGAAATGTTACAAAGAATATACGGTACTTGTTGGAGTTCAAAAAAAGAATTAGATGAATACTTAAATCGCTTAGAAGAAGCTGAAAAGAGAGACCACAGAAAGCTAGGTAAGGAAATGGACCTTTTTCACTTTAGGGAAGAAAGCCCGGGCTCTGTTTTTTGGCACGAGAAAGGATGGTTGTTATTTCAAAGGCTCATTGAATATATGAGAATGAAACAGAGATTGGCAGGTTATAAAGAAATAAATACACCAGAACTTTTGGATAAATCATTATGGGAAAAATCTGGCCATTGGGACAAGTTTGGAGAACACATGTTCACCTCTGAAACTCCAGATGAAAAAACTTTTGCAGTTAAACCTATGAATTGCCCAGGATGTGTTCAAATTTTTAATCAAGGATTAAAAAGTTATAGAGATTTACCATTAAAATTATCAGAATTTGGCAAAGTCCACAGATACGAACCATCAGGAGCTCTACATGGCTTATTAAGAGTGAGAGCTTTCACGCAAGATGATGCACATATTTTTTGTACTGAGGATCAAATTACTGAGGAGTCTCTATCAGTAACAAATTTAATTTTAGATATATATAAAGATTTGGGTTTCAAAAATGTAATTTTAAAATACTCAGATAGACCTGACCAAAGGGTTGGAGAAGATAGTGTTTGGGACAAATCAGAAGCCGCACTTCTAACAGCAATAAAAAAATCAAAATTAGAATATTCAATTAATAAAGGTGAGGGAGCTTTTTATGGTCCCAAAATTGAGTTTGTCTTAAGAGATGCAATCGGAAGAGACTGGCAATGTGGAACTCTTCAAGTAGATCTTAATTTACCTGGCAGACTCGGAGCAACTTATGTGTCTAAAGATGGTACTAAAAAAGTTCCCGTTATGCTTCATAGAGCTTTATTTGGTTCACTTGAAAGATTTATCGGTATTTTAATTGAGAACTATGCAGGAAAATTGCCTTTTTGGTTATCTCCATCACAAGCAGTAGTATGTTCTATTGCAGAGGAGAACAATAACTATGTAAAAAAATTATTTGAAGATTTGTTTAAAGAAGGTATAAAATGTGAAGTGGATTTAAGGAACGAAAAAATAAATTATAAAGTGCGAGAACATTCCCTAGCTAAAATTCCTTATATATTAGTGTGCGGAAAAAAAGAAGTTGCAGAAAATACTGTAACTGTTAGAAAACTCGGATCAGAAAAACAAGAAAATATAAAGAGAGATGTGCTAATCAAAAATATGCTAGACCAAAATAAGTTGCCTTTAAATTAAGTGTCGAATTCCAAACCAAATTACTTTCAAAGAAGATCAAAACCTCAAGGACCTAGAGCTAATGAAAGAATACGAGCTTTGGACGTACAGGTAATTGGAAGTGATGGAACTAACCTAGGTCCCATGCCTCTTAAAAAAGCCATCGAATTAGCAAGGAGTGAAGACTTAGATCTTATCGAGATTTCGCCTAATACAAATCCACCTGTATGTAAAGTAATGGATATGGGTAAGTACAAATATGATTTACAAAAAAAAGCCAATCAAGCAAAAAAGAAACAAAAAACAGCAACGCTTAAAGAGATTAAATTGAGACCGGGTACCGAGACCCATGATTATAACTTTAAAATAAAGAATGCAAAAAAATTCATTGTCAAAGGAGATAAAGTAAAATTTACAGTTAAATTTAAAGGACGAGAAATGCAACACACAGAACTTGGAAAAGAACTTATGAATAAGATCATCGAAGAAACTAAAGATATTGCTAAGGTGGAAAGCCATCCAAAATTCGAGGGCAAACAAATGGTGATGATCATTCAACCCATTTAAATATAAGATAAAAGCATCTTGATAACATAGAATATTGCCTATATAAGTCCGAAATATTTATGCCTAAACTAAAAACAAAAAGCTCAGCAAAAAAAAGATTTAGATTTACAGCTTCAGGTAAAATTAAAATGCCTCAAGCTGGAAAACGTCATGGTATGATTAAAAGAACAAACTCTCAAATCAGAAAACAAAGAGGCACTACGATAATGACAAAGCAAGACACTAAAATTGTTAAATCGTATATGCCATATAACTTAAGAGGATAATATGGCTAGAACGAAACGTGGTGTAGTAAGTAGAGCAAAACATAAAAAAGTTTTAAAATCAGTAAAAGGTCAATACGGAAGAAGAAAAAATACAATTCGTATAGCTCGACAGGCGATGGAAAAAGCAATGCAGTACGCTTATCGAGATCGAAAAGCCAAAAAGAGAGAATTTAGATCATTATGGATACAACGTATAAATGCTGGAGTTAGAGCAGAGGGCTTGACATACGCAAAATTTATCAACGGTTTAGCTAAATCTAAAATTAAATTGGATAGAAAAGTTTTAGCAGAATTAGCATATAATAATCCAGAAGTCTTTAAATCAGTGGTTAAAAAGGTTCAATCTTCCCTTAATTAAAAGGGTCTTTGATTTAACACAAACTTTAATATAAAAAATCAATTACCCAATGAGTGATTTAGATAAAATAAATTCTATATTCAACGCAAAGATCGATTCTGTAAAAACTAAAGAAGATTTACAAAATTTAAAAACTGAGTTTTTCGGAAAAAATGGACAAATTACTCAACAATTCAAAACTCTAGGAAATTTAGAGCCTGAAAAAAGAAAAGAATTTGCATCTAGTCTAAATAAAATAAAAGATGATTGTGCAAACCAGATAGAACAAAAGTCTTTTGAAATTGAAAACTTAGAAATTAATGAGAGACTTAAAAAAGAAAAGGTTGACGTAACTTTACCAATAAGACCCTTTAATCAAGGCAAGATTCATCCAGTGTCACAAGTTATAGATGAAATTTCTTCAATTTTTTCTGAGATTGGATTTTCAGTAGCTGAAGGACCAGACGTTGAGACTGAGTATAACAATTTTACAGCTTTAAACACTCCAGAAGATCATCCCGCTAGAGATATGCATGACACTTTTTATTTAGAAAAAAATAAAAAATTATTATTAAGAACTCATACTTCGCCTGTGCAAATAAGAGCCATGTTAGATGGTAAGCCACCATTTAAAATTATCGTCCCAGGTAGGACTTATAGATGTGATAGTGATCAGACTCACGCCCCGATGTTCCATCAGCTTGAGGGCTTACATATAAATAAAGATATTACTATGGGTCACCTAAAAGGATGCTTAGATTATTTTATCAAAGAATTTTTCGAGGTAAAAAATGTCAAAATGAGGTTTAGACCAAGTCATTTTCCTTTTACTGAGCCTTCTGCAGAAGTTGATATTGGATATAGAATTGAAAATGAAAAAATTGTTATTGGCGAAGGAAACAAATGGCTAGAAATATTAGGCTGTGGAATGGTTCACCCAAATGTTTTAAAAAATGCTAAAGTTGATCCAAAAAAATATCAAGGATATGCCTTTGGAATGGGTATTGATCGATTAGCAATGCTTAAATATGGTATAAATGATTTACGAGCTTTTTTTGAGTCCGATTATCGTTGGTTAAATCATTTCGGTTTCGACCCTTTAGATGTACCAACTAATTATAGGGGACTAAGTAAATGATCATCACTATTCCTTGGTTAAAAGAGCATTTAAAAACAAAAGCAAGCGAGACGCAGATAACTGATAAACTTACAAATATCGGTTTGGAAGTTGAGGGCATTAAAGAAAAATCTGATCAACTTAAGGAATTTAGAATAGCAAAAATTGTCAAGGCCCAAAAACATCCTAATGCAGATAAATTAAAAGTTTGTGATGTAAGTTTAGGAGGAAATGAAATTATAAAAGTTGTTTGCGGAGCACCGAATGCAAGAGATGGTCTTATTTCAATCTATGCTCCACCTGGTGCTATTATTCCGAAAACCAAATTTCAATTAAAGATAGCGAAGATCAGAGGTGTAGAGTCACATGGCATGCTATGTTCTGAGAGTGAGCTTAACATTTCAGATGAAAGTAATGGAATAATTGAATTAAAGGGCAAAGAGAATGAAATTGGAAAAAGTTACTTTAGCAGTAAGTCTGAGAAGGCGATAGATATCTCAGTAACACCTAATAGAGCAGATTGTTTAGGAATAAGAGGGATTGCAAGAGATTTGTCGTCAACTGGCATAGGTAAATTAATTCCACTCAAAAAAAGAAAATTTAAACAAACTATTAAGAATTCAATTAAAATATCAATCAAGAATGATCCAAAACAAGGCTGTTTAGTATTTGGTAGTTGCTATATAAAAAATATCACTAATCAAGAAAGCCCTGAATGGTTACAAAATAAACTTTTAGCTATCGGACAAAAGCCAATATCAGCTGTAGTTGATATTACAAATTATGTAATGTTTGATTTAAATCGACCATTACACGCATATGATGCTGATAAAATTGATAAAGAGATAATTGTAAGAGACTCTAAAGAAGGTGAGGAATTTAATGGTTTGGATAATAAAAAATATAAACTTAATAAAGGAATGTGTGTTATAGCGGACAAATCAAGTGTTCTAGGCCTTGGAGGAATTATTGGAGGGACAAAAACATCAACAGAGATTGAGACAAAGAATATTCTTTTAGAGTCTGCATACTTTATTCCTTCTTCAATTAGGAAAACTGCAAGAGACTTAAGTATTAATACAGACGCAAAATATAGATTTGAAAGGGGGATTGATCCTCATTCGGTAATAGAGGGTTTAGAGGTAGCTACAGAATTGATTACAAGAATATGTGGTGGTCAAGCTAGTAAATTTGTCGTTTCAGGAAAGTATAGTCAAAAAAATAAGACTATTAAGTTACAAATTGATAAATTTGAAAGTGTAATAGGAATATCAATTTCAGCTAATGATGCGGTGAAGATACTGACTTCATTAGAATTTAAATGCAAAAAAAGTAAAAAAGAATTAATCGTGGAAGTTCCTTCTTGGAGACCAGATATTTTGCAAGATATAGATTTAATTGAGGAGCTTATAAGAATTAAAGGTTTTAATAATATAAAACTCGTAGAACCAGAAAAGAAAAGATATCAAGAAACTCTTAATTATAAACAAAAATTATTTCATTTATCACAAAGATCTCTTGCATCTAAAGGATATTTAGAAACAGTAACTTGGTCTTTTACTGACTCAAAAATTGATAAGCATTTCTCAAAAGGAGAAAAAGAAATACCAATTTTAAACCCTATATCAAGCGATCTTGATGTCTTGAGAAGATCAATACTTTCCAATTTAGCAATTTATCTTAAGAAAAACCAGGATCGGGGTTATGAAGACATTTCTCTGTTTGAGATTGGTCCAACATTTTTTGGCAAAAATCCAGGAGAGCAACATATCGTAGTTGGTGGCTTGAAGTCAGGGAAAGTAGGAAGAAAAAGTTGGATAGAAAAAGACAGGGACTTAGATGTATTCGATATCAAAAGTGATACAGTTAAAACATTAGTTGAGCTTGGTATTTCTGAACAAGATTTATTTGTAAGCGATAACACAAAATATTGTTATCACCCAGGAAGATCAGGCTCAATAAATCTTAAGTCGGAAAAAGGACCTCACCTCGCATATTTTGGAGAAATACATCCAGCAATTATAAAAAAATTAGATTTTAAAGAAACAAATATCTATGGTTTTGAGATTTTCCTAAAAAACTTACCCGAACCCAACAAAAAACTTAGGCAAACAAAAAAAAGCTTTAAGGCCTCTGATTTTCAAAAATCCGAGAGAGATTTTGCTTTTGTGATTGATAAAATTTTTAAGGTGGGTTTATTAGAAAATATAATTAAAGAAATAGATAATTCTATCATTCAAAATGTTACTACATTTGATATTTATGAGGGAGAAAATATCCCTAAAGACAAAAAATCAGTTGCTATCAATGTTACTTTACAAGCTGAAGATAAAACTTTAAGTGAAAAAGACATTGAACAAATAAGTAAAAAAATAGTTCAGATAGTGAAAGAAAAAACAGGCGCTACAATTAGGTCTTAAATGTCAGATATTAAGAGAATACGTAATTTTTCTATAATTGCGCATATTGATCATGGTAAGTCCACTATTGCAGATAGAATTATTCATAAGTGTGGAGGATTATCAGATCGCGAGATGAAGCAGCAAGTCCTGGACTCAATGGATATAGAAAGAGAACGTGGCATCACAATTAAAGCTCAGACAGTAAAATTAAATTATAAAGCAAAAGACGGGAATGATTATATTCTGAATATTATTGATACACCAGGACATGTTGATTTTGGTTACGAAGTTAGTCGATCTCTCTCAGCATGTGAGGGTTCTCTCTTAATTGTTGACAGCACTCAAGGTGTAGAGGCACAAACTTTAGCAAACGTTTATCAAGCATTAGAGATTAACCATGAGGTTATACCTATATTGAATAAAATTGATCTACCAGCTTCAGATATTGAAAAAACAAAAAAGGAAATCGAAGATGTTGTTGGTATTGAAACGATAAATGCGATACCTTGCTCAGGTAAAACAGGTGAAGGAATCGATGATATCCTTGAAGCAATTATAAATAAGCTCCCTGCGCCAAGAGGAGTATTAAATGAAAAATTAAAATGTTTATTAGTAGATAGTTGGTATGACAGCTATTTAGGTGTTGTAATTTTAGTGCGTGTAATTGATGGAAAATTAAAAAAAGGAATGAAAATTAAATTAATGTCAAACAATCAAGAGCATATTATTGAAAAAGTTGGTGTTTTTACACCGAAACCTCATGATATCGAGTCATTAAACTCAGGTTCAATAGGATTTATAATTACTGGGATTAAATCTTTATCGGAAACAAAAGTTGGTGACACGATATGTGATGCAGCTAATCCAATAAGCGACCCATTAGCTGGATTTAAACCAAGTAAACCAGTTGTATTTTGTGGTTTGTTTCCAGTTGATAGCTCTGAATATCAAAAGTTAAAGGATGGTTTAGCTAAACTAAAATTAAATGATGCAAGTTTTTCATATGAACCAGAATCATCTAGTGCATTGGGTTTAGGTTTTAGATGTGGGTTTTTGGGTCTATTACATCTTGAGATAACAACAGAGAGATTAGAAAGAGAATTCGATGTAAACCTAATTACTACAACTCCGGGAGTTATCTATAAAGTTCACACTAATAAGCAAAAGGTCCTTGATTTACAAAATCCATCTAATATGCCCGATCCATCTCAAATTGAAAAAATCGAGGAACCTTGGATTAAATCGACAATTATAACTCCTGACGAATATTTAGGATCAATAATAAAAATTTGTCAGGACAAAAGAGGTGTTCAAACAAATTTATCTTATTCTGGGAATAGAGCAGTACTCGCATATGACTTACCTCTTAATGAAGTTGTTTTTGATTTTAACGATAGGCTAAAATCTGTATCAAGTGGCTATGCCAGTTTTGATTATGAAATTTCTGATTATAAGGAGGGAAATTTAGTCAAATTAGGTATTTTAGTTAACTCTGAACCAGTAGATGCATTAGCAATGATCATACATAAAGATTTTGCACAAAAAACCGGAAGGCAAGTATGTGAGAAATTGAAAGATTTAATACCAAGACACAATTTTATGATACCTGTTCAAGCAGCTATAGGTGGAAAGGTTGTTGCTCGTGAGTCTATCAAAGGTTTTAAAAAAGATGTCCTTACAAAAATTCATGGAGGAGGAGCTACAGATAGAAAGAGAAAACTACTTGAAAAACAAAAAAAAGGTAAAGCAAGATCAAAACAATTTGGAAAAGTTGAAATACCACAAGAAGCTTTCATTGGAGTATTAAAAATCAATAAAGAGACTTGATATAAAAAATAACTTGATTTTTTCTTAGATAATATGAATAAGAGACCATGAATTATAAAAGCCTTCTAAAATCAAAAAAATTTAAAATTGCGGTTTGGGGAACTGGCTATATTGGTTTATCAACAATGGTTTATTTTGCAAAGAAAAAGATAAAATGCGTAGGCTATGACATCAATAAAGAAAAAATTAAAAAAATTAACTCAGGAAGCCTTCCGTTAGACGATCTTAAAAAATGGTTTGGTTTTGATATTAAGAGCTTGGTAAAACAAAATTATTTAAAAGGAACTTCAAATTATAGAAATTTAATTTCTGAAGATTTTTTAGTTCATTTTATTGCAATACCAACAGAAAGAGATGGTAAACCATATTATAAACCTTTAATAAACGTTCTTAGTAACATTTCAAAAATTAAAAGAGATAGTAAAATACCGCCAATAGTTATCGTAGAGTCAACTCTTGCTCCAAAAGTTTCTGATAAAAAGATTATTCCATTTTTTAAAAAGAAAAAACTTACAATCGGTAAAAATATTTTGTTATCAATCGCACCAAGAAGAGATTGGTTTATCGAAGGAGGAAAAAACCTCGAAAATTTAGACAGAGTCTACGGTTCTACCGACAAAAAATCTACAAAAGTTACCAAAGATGTTTTATCAATTGTTTGCAAAAAACTTCACGTTGCAAGCAGTTATAAAGTTTCAGAAATGGTAAAAAGTGTTGAGAACGCCTACAGGCATATGGATATCACTTTAGCAAATCAACTTTCATTAGCTTTTCCCAAAGATGATATTAGAGAAGTTTTAAAGTTAGTAGGAACCAAATGGAATGTTGAAGCTTTTCATCCTGGAATTGGAGCTGGAGGATATTGTATACCTTTATCAAGCAGATATATTTTATCTCAAGTTAAAAATATAAATAAACTTTCTTTGCTAAGAGAAACTATTAAAACTGATGATAGTATGGGTAAGTTAATTGCTAATTCAATAGCAAAAAAAGGATTAAAAAAAATCGGAATTCTTGGATTATCTTATAAAGGAGATTTAAAGGTTAGCGTGCTCTCTAAAGTAATACCTTTAATTAAGTTTTTAATTAAGAAAAAATTAAAAGTAAAATTGTTTGATCCGTATTTTAGTAAAAAGGAAATTTTTGATGCCACTAAAATCTCAACTTTCAATTTTCCTAAAGATCTAATTAATTTTGACTGCCTAATAATTTCAGTAGACCATAAACAGTTTAAGATTCCAAAGAAAATCTTAGAGAGATATCTCAAAAACTGTAAACTTATTATCGATCATGATGGTGCATGGAAAAAATATAATTTAAAAAACAATTATCATCTATCCGGAGACCATGGATGGCTTTAAAATCAGTAATTACTGGCGGGGCGGGGTTTATTGGAAGCAATCTTACTGATCATTTAGTTAGAATTGGTCATAAGGTAATCGTATTAGATAATTTCGTATCAGGAAAAAAATCCAATTTGTCTCATCATAAAAAAAAAGATGTAAAAATTATTAAAGATGATATTTCCAACAGTAAAAATTTGGAGAAATACTTTAAAGGAGCTGACTATATCTTCCACTTAGCGGCCTTAGCAGAAGTTATACCAAGTATTAAAAATCCAAAAAAATACTTTAAAAATAATGTGATCGGCACGCTTAAAGTGGTCGAAGCTGCAAAGAAAGTAAATATAAAAAAATTAATTTATGCAGCATCTTCAAGTTGCTACGGAAATCCCAAAAAATTTCCCACATCAGAAAAAGATAAAATTGATCTTAATAATCCTTATGCTGCAACAAAATTTATAGGAGAAGAAATAATAATGAAATACGCGGATATGTTTAAAATGCCAAATATATCTTTTAGATTTTTTAATGTTTACGGACCAAGATTAAATATTTCAGGACAGTATAGTGCTGTCATAGGTAATTTTTTATCTCAGAAAAAAAATAATATACCATTAACTATTGTTGGAAATGGAAAACAAACCAGAGACTTTATACATGTTGATGATTTAGTGAGTGCATTCATAAAAGTTATTAAAAGCAGATATGTTAATAAGATATATAATATAGGATCAGGAAAAAGGACTTCGATAAATACTATTGCCAGTATATTTAATGGAAAAAAAAAGTTTATACCAATTAGACCAGGAGAACCTAAGGACTCTCTAGCAAACATCTCAAAACTAAAAAAAGATATTAATTGGAAACCAAAAATCTCAATTGAATCAGGTATTAAAAAACTTTTAAGCAACTAATTTTTTTTTATTACAGCAGATATTTGTTTAAACATATTTTCTTCCATTGGGAATTTATTTTGTTCAATCTCTTTTTGAATATCATTATAATTTTGTATAATGAAATTAATAGTTTTTGTGAGTGACTCAATATTCCTCTGTGAAACAAAAATTCCTTTTCTACCCTTGATTATATGTTTTATATCCTCAAATATCAGGACAGGGCGTCTTCTTGCTAGAGATTCATCAACCACATAAGGCTGACCTTCTGTGTACGATGGAAGGATTAATATATTATGATCGTCAAAAGCATCAATTAATAGCTTTCTATTAGAAATATATCCACGAAATAATATATTGGGATTATCGCCAACAATTGATTTGAATTTATTCTGTAAAATAGAATTTTTTATTTTCCCAATTATTGAAATTTCAGCATCAATTTCCAATTTTTGAAACATTTCAAGAAATTCAAAAATTCCTTTCTCAGGATTTACTCTAGCGACATTTAATAATCTGATTTTATCAAGGTTAGGTTTCTTGAAATTTTGCAACCACTCTTTTTTCAACGTTGAGGACTCTATTACATATCCATCTTTTTTTTTATACAGTCTCTCATGTAAAGCAATTACCGTAGAATAAGAGGTAACCAAGGAATACATAAAATGATAGATCCAAACAGTCCAGGATCCTAAAATATATTTCCACTCTTCATATCCGCTACTTATAAGATAAACGAAAACTTTTCTTCTAAAAATAAAAAGTAAGATAAATGCCGTAAAAGTGTATGGTGAAATAGAGATAATAAAATATTTTGCGTTTTTATTTTTAAAAGATAAAAGAATAAAATAAATAAACTGAATAATATTTGAAGCAATTTTAACTTTTGGTAAATTTAACTTATGATTTTCTTTTACACTAGACTTTCTCACATAATACTTTACATTAAAATAGTTATTTAAACCTTCAGGCAAAATTTTAAAATTATAGTTTCTTGAATAAAATGTGTTTCCATCTCTAGAAACTTTCTCATTGTTAAGCACTATTAACTCGTTATTAATCATTCTATTTTATATACTAAATGTTATAAAATGACTATAAATACAATGGAGAAAAAAAAAATTTTAGTTTTTACCGCAACGTACAATGAAGCAGAAAATATAAAAAATTTTCTCAACATTGTATTGAAATTAAAAGATATAGATATATTAGTAATAGACGATAATTCTCCAGATAAAACACATGAAATCATAGATGAGTTTAGGCAAAATTATAATAACTTAATCTTAATTAAGAGAGATGGAAAACTCGGATTGGATACCGCACACAAATTAGGTTTTAATTTCGCGAAACAAAATAATTACGAAAAATTAATTACCCTCGATGCTGATTTATCTCATGACCTTACTAAGATAAAAGATTTTATTTATGAACTTGATTTTCACCCTTTTGTAATTGGATCAAGATATATAAATGGTGGAAAAAATAAAATGAAGCTTTCAAGATTGGTGTTAAGTTATTTTGGTAATAAATTGATTAAGTATGTTTTAAAAATAAAATGCGATGAATTTACCACATCATTTAGAGGTTTTAATTTAAAAAAATTAAAAAATTTTGATATTAATAATGTTCAATCGAAGGGATATAGTTTTTTTATGGAGACTATTTATTGGATTAACAGATCAGGATACAAAATTAAGCAAATTCCTATCGTATTTATTGATAGAGATAAGGGCGAATCCAAAATTTCTAGAATTGAGTCATTTAGAACTTTAAAAAATTTATTTTTACTTATAACTAAGTCTAAAAAATAAATTAGGAGAGGTGGCCGAGTGGTTTAAGGCGCACGCTTGGAAAGCGTGTAAATGGGAAACTGTTTCGAGGGTTCGAATCCCTCCCTCTCCGCCATAAATTAATGAGTTTTTAAAATTAAATATCCACACTCAATTAAAAAGTGTCTTAAATTTTCATAACGAATCATTTAAATTATTTACAGGGCAGTGGAGGGAGACTGAAGCTGCCTTCGCTTTTTATAGCACTTTTTTAATCACCTAAAAAAACCGTAAAAAAGTTTAGCTCAATCATAAACCTCTGTTAGGTATATAAAATATTTAATGTATGAAAACAAAAAAAAGAAATATAAGATCTCTTTTTTTTAGTAAGATTAACCTATAATAATGAAAAAAATCTTAATCTACGGTGGCACATCTTTAATAAGTATAGAGCTAATCAAAATTTATTTTAAACAGAATTATGAATTTATTGTATTTACAAGAAATAAAGAAAATTTCATATCTAGAATAAGAAAATTGGATTTAGACGAAAAAAAATTTGAATTATTTGAACTAGATTTATCAAATTTACAAGAAAATTTAAGATTAATTTCGGGAATTAAAACAAATATTCAAGGTATATTATGGATTGCTGGTGAAACTGGAAACGCAATAAACGAATTTCAAGACTTAAACTTAGCCAAAAAAAATATAGAGATTAATTTTTTGCATCCAGCGTTAATAATATGTAAATTAATCTCGAAACTAAATACAGATCAAGAAAATTTCATAGCTGTAGTAACTTCAGTAGCTGGGTTAAGAGGGAGAAAAAAAAATTTCTTTTATGGAAGTGCCAAATCTGGAATGATTTCTTTTTTGTCTGGGTTGAGACAGAAATTTTCAGGTCAAATCAATATTTTAACAATCATTCCCGGATATATGAGCACTGAAAAATTTGATTTAAATGCGTCAAAATTTTTAGTAACTAGTCCAGAGAGATCAGCCAGAATAATTTATAATGCTATAAATAATAAAAAAGAGATTGTATTTATAAACTTTTTTTGGCGAGTGATAATGTTTTTTATTTCATTAATCCCAGAAAAAATTTTTAAAAAATTAAATTTTTAATTTTATAAATCTATTAATTTGAAGATTTTAGATCTAATTCTGTAACTATTTTTTTTAAAAACTTTGATAAGGTGTCTCTTTCCTCATCGGAAAATATTCTCTCTTTTTCTGATCCTTTTTTTATTTCACTTAAAATTTTCTGTTTTATCTCAATTCTACTATGTTGGTTCGTTAATGACTTAATGTTTTTTGAAAATGTTTCTATTTCACGACCTATTGTTAGTTTATATAAAATGAAAACTGCAAAAGTGATTGTAAATGTTTTTAAAATAAAAGTTCTCATTTTTAATAAAAATTCTATTCTTTTGTAGTAATTTTTTTGTAAACACTATTAATAGGTTGCTGATCTATAATCAACTCATAAATTAATTCTAAACTGTTATTTTCCGCTAAATTATTATTTACTCTGAGCCGCTTCATCTTACTGTCTATTACATAGTCAGCATCTTTATAATCTGTAAGTTTTATTCTTTTTCTATCATCATTTTTTAAATGCATGAGTGTATCCCTCAAACTTGCAAAACCTTCAACAAAAATTTTAATTTCCTCCCTAGTATCTTTTGATAAAATATAATCTACTGATGATTTATGAGATACTCCCCACCAATCAAGGTCAAAATTTTTCATTGCATAATTTTTTGCGATGAAATTAAAAAAAACATATTGATGAGGATGATTCTGTGTAAACCAAATCAGATTATAAGTAAGGTTTAAAAATACAGCAGTAAAAGCAAAATACTTTAAAAAAGAAGTTTTTTTAGAAAATAGAAAATTTATAAAATAAAGAGCAAAATAAACAGAAATTGGATATAAATAGTATAAATGTCTCCATCCCCCAAATTTTGACTTATTAAATTCTAAAACAATAAAAAAACTAAAAAATAAAGTTAAAATTAAAAATAAATCAAAAAATTCATTATTATTAAATTCAAATTTTTTATCTAAGCTTAAATGCAACAATTTAATAATTTTTTTTCCTGATAAAACTAGGCCAGAAAAAAATAGAATTAAAATTACAACAGGAGTAGTTATCAAAAACCATACAATTCTATAATGCCAAGGCATCATATCGCTTGATAAGTGTTCGCCAAAGTAGAAGTTAACTAGTATTATTTCTTCGTGCACTGCAAGCATATTTTTTAAAGCAAAAAAAAGATTTTTTACTGGACTATCCCAGAGATATGGCCAAAGAACATAAATAAAAAAAAGGCAAAAAATTACAAATATATATATTTGCTTTTGATTACGATAAAATTTTCTTTTGGTATTCAAATAATTATATGTATATAGCAAACAAAACAGTCCTATTGGAACCAATCCAAGAATTTTTGCGTTTAAAAGTAAAGCAGTAAAAAAACTGAACAAAATTGTATTTTTTAAATTTTGTTTATGTAAAAAGTTTATTAGTGAATTTGAATAGAAAATAAATAAACATAAAAAAAATATATCTCTTGAGTTATAAAAAGACTCAGCAAATATACGAGGGGATAAAACGAAAAAAGTTACCCCTGTTAATGCAATTAAACTATTTCCAAATCTTTTTTTTATTATTCTAAAAAAAACTATTAGGCTTAAAAAAAATAGAAAAAAGTTTAAATAGTGTGCAGTTAAAAAAATTTCCCTTGAAACACTGATATTTAAAAGTTTACAAATAGAAACCAAAACAAATTCGTAAAAAACAGGAAATTCATTTATCGAGGATCTATAAAAGTCTAAGTTAATTCCTTCATTAAAAATTGATAAAAAAATATGCTTAACATATTCATATGTATGAACACCATTAATGTAATAAATATAATCATCTATCGTTGCTCCGTAATCTCCTACTTTTGTTAGACTAAAAAAAAAGATGATAATAAAGTAAGAAAATATTATTAAATTATTGTAATTTAATAGAAAACTTTTATTTTTCATTAATATACCTTTAAAGCCTTTTAATCTGGGTAACTTTTAATTTTGCAGTGTTATTTATTCTTTCAATTGTTTTAAGGATGTTCATAACAACTGTTTTTTTCATTGGCCCGTATGCATGAATAAGTTTTTTATTTGATAAAGCTAATGCAACATGACCTTTCCAAAAAATTATATCATTTTTTTTTATATTTTTGATTTTAACTTTTTTTTTAAAATATTTCACTTGATCTTTAGTGTCTCTAGGACAGTATTTATTATTAAAATTTAAACAAATTTGTATTAATGCCGAGCAATCTATTCCTTTATAAGATTTTCCACCCCATTTGTATTTTATATTTTTGAAAATACTTATTCTTTTAAAAGGATTTTTTTCCCTAAAATTAATTGGCTTCACTTGCCTTTTGCTTATCCATCCATTAGAAAATTTTAAAAAGCCATTTTTATTATCCGTAACTCTAATTTTAGAGTTGAATGAAAGTTCATTTACTTTTTTTGATCTATTTGAAAATTTATTTATTTTTGCCTTTAGCACGCAAATTTTATGAGTTGGTTTAAAATATCTCAAATAATTTTGATTTTGAATATAACCATTATAGTTATCCTCTTTAGTCTTTATTTTGATCCATCGATTGGTTTTTTTTAATATTGAAAAACAATCACCATAAATTAATTGACTAACCACCTCTGATTTATTTGATGGTTTTTTATAGATATTTTTGATTGCGATAATATTTGTGAAATATTTACTCATTTAATTTTAGTTTATGTCTAATTATATACAGAAGCACTAAAGAGGGAATCACCATCACGGCTGTAATTATAAAAAATATTCCCCAATCCCCGTTTAACCAATCTACCAAAGCTCCAGAAGATGCAGCTAATGTGGTTCTTCCTGCTGTTCCAATTGAAGCTAGAAGAGCGTATTGCGTTGCAGTATAAGTTCTATCTACAAGCATTGAAATAAATGCAACAAATGCAACGGTTGCAAAAGCTGCAGCCATATCATCAAATATAACTGCTATAGCAAATAATAGCTCAGACTTTCCTGACCAAGCAAGTAAAGAAAATAATAAATTTGTAGAAGCCATTAATATGCCAGATAAAAACATTGCTTTTATTATTCCAGAACGAATTGCAAATAATCCGCCTAACAAAGTGAAAATAATTGTTGTAATCCACCCAAGTCCTTTAGAATAAAGTGCAATGTCTGATTTAGTAAATCCTATTTCTTTATAAAAAATTACAGACATCCTTCCTAAAAAAGCCTCACCAATTTTGAAAAGAAAAACAAAACCTAAAATCGCAATTGCTATATTAAAACCATTTTTTTTAAAAAAACTCACTACTGGACCAATTACAGTCCCAGTTGACCAAGCTAATATTTTTGTGAAGAAATTTGAGGAACCTAATTTATTCTCAATCATTTTATCAGTTTGTCTTTGTTTTTCTACTTTATTGATTTGCTGCAGTTCGTTTATGAACATCAAGCCGATATTGCAGCCAATTATAAGTATTCCCAAAACTAAAAATGTTATTTGCCAATAGTTCTCAAAACCTAATTTCTGAAAAAACTCAGCAGAATTTAAAGAAATAACACCACCTAATTTGTAACCAGTCCACCATCCAACAACTGCCATTGCTGCACCAGCTTGCATTGATTTACCTTCATGCTCACCAATTTGTTCTATTCTTAAAGCATCAACCGTAATATCTTGAGTTGCTGAGGCTACTGCAATTATTAGACCTATACTTATTACTAAGGCCAAATTTGTTGTTGGATTTATTAAACTCCAACTAACTAAGCAGATCAAAATTATTGTTTGCATAGATATGATCCATCCACGTCTATGACCAACTTTTTCAGTCAGCCAAGGAATTCTAATTTTATCTATGATTGGCGCCCATAAATAATTGAAAGCATATACTGCAAATATTAAACCAGCCCATCCAATTGTACTTCTACTTAAACCATCCTCTTTTAACCAAAGACTTAAACTGCTTCCAATTATCACCCATGGAAAACCGCTTATGGCGCCAAGCAATAATATTTTGACCATCCTTTTATCAAAATAAACTTTGAACGTTTCAGAAAAAGATTGTTTTTTATGAATATCCATAATTTAACTTCTCCAAAAAGAAGGAAAGAATAAAACCAAAACTGCAAAAAGTTCTAGTCGCCCTAATAACATTCCAGCAGATAAAATCCATTTTGAGATGTCTGGAATTTCTTTATAATTTCCATTAGGTCCAATAACATCGCCTAAACCAGGACCAACATTTGAGATTGCGCTCGCAGCACCTGAAATCGATGTAATAAAATCCAATCCACTTATTGATAACAGCATAGCAATTATCAAAAAAATAAATAAGAATGTAAAAATAAATATGATAACTGAATTTATAAAATTATCTGATATTTTTTGATTATTATACTTGGTAATAATTACACTATTAGGAGAAATAAGTTTCTTTACTTGATTTTTTAAAAATATTAATAACATTTGTAATCTAAAAATTTTTATCCCACAAGCTGTAGATCCTGCACATCCACCAATAAACATTAAAATTAAGAAAAAGATTAGAGAAAATTTCCCCCATAATCCAAAATCATCTGTAACATATCCAGTTCCAGATAAAATTGAGATAACATTGAAAGAAGAAATTCTTATTTTATCCAACAAGTTACTCTCATAGTTAATTAACAAAAGATAAAGAAACATAATTACGATTGAAATCACAAGTAAATATATTAGGCCTCTTATTTGTACATCTTGAAAAAAAATTTTCTTATTCCCTCGAGTGAATTTTAAATAAGATATGAATGGTATACTGCCTAATATAATGAAAATGCTAGCCACAATTTCAATATTGGAATTTTGAAAAAAACCTATGGAATCATTATGAGTAGAAAAACCTCCAGTTGCAATTGTAGTCATAGCATGACTTATGCTATCAAAAATTGTCATTCCAAATATCCAATAGAAAAAACCACACATCAAAGTTAAAATAATATAAGTTGAGATAATTATAGCAGCAACCTCGATAGCACGAGGAAGAATTTTTTCGGTACTGTCAGATCCCTCCATTTTAAAAAGCTGCATTCCTCCAACTTTTAATAACGGTAAAATTGTTATCGCCATAACTACTATTCCAATTCCTCCTAACCATTGCATGATTGCTCTCCATAATAAAATACTTTTAGGACTAGCATCTAAATCAGATATAATTGTTGCACCAGTTGTGGTTATTCCTGACATACTTTCAAAAAACGCTTCACTAAAACTAAAATCTTGCGCAGAAAGTAAAAAAGGGAGACTTCCAAAAGTAGCAACCATAATCCAAGCTAAAGAAGAAAAAAGAAATGTTTGTTTTAAATTTAATTTAAAATCTTTTTCAAGATTTGCTAAAATAAATAAAACACCAATAAAAATTGTTACAAAAGATGCCGAAATAAAGCTATGGCTCCCCTCTTTGTAATATATTTGAAGAAAGTAAGGCGCTAACATTGAAGCTCCTAAAACAATTAATAAGATACCTATTAAAAAAAAAACTGTTTTGTTTGTAGCCATTAAAGACGAGATTATTTAAATAGTTCTAAAATTCAACTTAATATCATATAATTATATCTGTATTTTGAGCATAAAATTTAATAAACCATAACTATGCTTGATAATGACTTAATTCAATCTACCTCATCCTGGCCTTTTGTTGAAGTCAGGAAACTTTTGAAAGATAGAAAAGAAATTATCAAAAAAAAGAGAAAAATAACTTTTCAAACAGGTTATGGACCTAGTGGTTTACCCCACATTGGTACTTTTGGTGAAGTAGCAAGAACTACAATGATGATAAACGCTTTAAACTATATTGAAAAAATTGACCATGAGCTAATAACATTTTCTGATGATATGGATGGTTTAAGAAAAGTGCCTGACAATATTCCTAATGAAGAAATTTTAAAAAAAAATTTAGGTAAACCTTTAACTTCTATACCAGACCCATTCAAAAAGTTTGATAGTTTTGGAGAACATAACAATGAAAAATTAAAAGAATTTTTAAATAAGTTTAATTTTAAATTTAATTTTAAAAGTTCAACAGAAAATTACAAAAAAGGAATTTTTAACGACTCTCTTATTCGAGTGGTTGAGAAATATGATGAAATAATGAATATAATTTTGCCTACTCTGAGAGAAGAGAGACGTAAAACCTACTCTCCATTTTTACCTATCTGCCCAAAAACTGGAAAAGTTCTAGAAATACCTTTAGTAGATAAGGATAAAAAAACTGGAAAAGTTGTTTTTAATAATAATGGTGAAAAAATAGAGACAAGTATCTTTAATGGTAACTGTAAATTACAGTGGAAGGTAGACTGGGCAATGCGATGGTTTACTTTCGATGTAGATTTCGAAATGTATGGAAAAGATTTGAGTGAAAGCGCCATATTATCCAATAAAATATGCCGTGCATTAGGAAAAAGTCCTCCAAATGGATTTGCATATGAATTATTTTTAGATGAAAAAGGAGAAAAAATTTCTAAATCAAAAGGCAATGGTATTTCACTAGAACAATGGTTAAGATATGCCTCGCCTGAGAGTTTGTCATTGTACATGTATCCTAATCCCAAAAGGGCAAAGAAACTTTACTCAGATGTAGTTCCTAAAACAGTTGATGATTATCTTGCGTATATAGAAAAATATCCAACTCAACAGTCTAAAGAGCAAATATTAAATCCTGTATGGCATGTTCATAACGGTAAGCCACCAACTGAAAAAATTATAATGCCTTTTTCAATGTTACTAAATTTAGTTGGTTCGAGTAATGCAGATAATAAAGAAACACTCTGGAAATTTATTAATAAATTTCATAAAGAAATTAACTCAAAAGATCATAAAATTCTTGATAGCCTTACAGAATATGCAATAAATTACTTTAAAGACAAAGTAGAACCAAATAAAAAATTTAAAAAACCGAATGCGATTGAAAAAAAAGCCTTAGAAAATTTAATACTAAAGTTAAAAGCATTAGACCAATCTTTAACTCCAGAGGAAATCCAAACTCATGTTTATACTGTTGGTAAGGAAAATGGATATGAAAAAAATTTAAGAGATTGGTTTAAGCTTATTTATGAAGTTGTTTTTGGTGAGAAGAATGGACCAAGAATGGGATTTTTTATAAGTTTTTTTGGACTTAAAGAAACAATTAAGTTAATAAATGATAAAATTAGATAATGTTTTCAATTTTTAAACCTTATATATTTTCTTTGGATCCAGAAGTTGCACATGATCTGGCGATTAAATCATTAAAATTTAATTTATTACCTAAAAGTATTTTCAATGTTAAGGATGAAGAATGTCTAGAAACCCATTTACTTAATGAAAAAATACCTAATCCAATCGGTCTTGCCGCAGGTTTTGACAAAAGTGCTGAAGTTTATAACTCTTTATTCAAATTAGGTTATGGTTTTGTTGAGGTTGGAACCGTTACACCAAAAAGACAACTTGGCAATATTAAGCCAAGAGTGTTTAGATTAGAAAAAGATCAGGCATTAATAAATCGTCTAGGTTTTAATAATCACGGCTCTGAAATAGTTTTTCAAAGAATTGCTGAAAATTTGCCAAGTGGTTTTTTGGGAATCAATGTTGGTCCTAATAAAGACACAAAAAATAAAGAGGAAGACTATTATTTATGTCTATCAAAACTATCATCTATCGCTGGCTATATAACAATAAATATTTCTTCTCCAAATACTGAAGGATTAAGAAATTTTCATGATCAAAAAGAATTAGAAAAGCTCCTAACAGGAATTAACAAAATTAAAAAAGATAAACATATTTCAAAACCATTAGTGCTAAAACTTTCACCAGATTTAAAAACTGATGAAATAGGTAATTTGATAGAAATAATAATTAAGCATAATATTGAAGGTATAATTATATCAAACACAACTGAAGGAAATAGAGATAATTTATTAGATGTTCAAAAGAATGAAAAAGGAGGACTATCAGGACAACCTTTAAAAGACCTTTCTACAAACTTGATAAAAAAATTTTATAAAGAGACTAGAGGAAAAATACAAATTATTGGCGTTGGTGGAGTGGACTCGGGACAAACAGCTTTTGAAAAAATATCGGCAGGTGCCGATGCAATTCAATTGTATACTGGAATGGTCTATAAAGGCCCCGGTATAGTCAGAGACATGAAAAAGGAGTTAATTTCAATTTTAAAAAAAGAGAAACTAAGAAATATTAGTGATGCAGTTGGAATTAATGCTTGACCACTCTTGAGACTACACTTATATAGCTTTAGGAAAATTTTATGTCTAAAAGATGCGAATTAACTGGAATATCACCTCTTAGAGGCCATAACGTTAGTCATGCAAAAAATAAAACTAAGCGAAGGTTTCTGCCTAATTTAAAAAAAGTAACTTTTAGAAGCGATATTTTAAAAAAAAATATAAAATTAAATGTTGCTAACGCCGCATTAAGAACCGTAGATTTTAAAGGCGGTTTAGATAAATTTCTAAAAACAGCTAAGAACGCTAAACTATCCAAAAAAGTTAAAAAAATTAAAGCCTCTATTTCAGTTAAAATATAAAATGACTTTATTTTATAAGCTATCAATATTGATGGGAATAATAGTTTTAGCTTCTAACTATTTAGTACAATTTCCAGTAAATTATTTTGGTTTTAATGAAATTTTAACTTACGGGGCTTTTAGTTATCCAATCACTTTTTTGATTACTGATTTAGCCAATAGAGCCTACGGTAAATATGTTGCCAGAAAGGTTGTTTACATAGGATTTATAATTGGAATATTATTAACTTTATTTGTTTCTACAAATTTTTCAGACACTATTTCAATTAGAATAGCGATCGGATCTGGCGTTGCCTTTTTTGTTGCACAAAACTTAGATGTACAAATTTTTGATAATTTAAGAAAAAAAACTTGGTTTGTAGCTCCACTTGTTTCATCAATTTTGGGCTCAATCACAGATACTTTTTTATTTTTCTCAATAGCATTTTATTCAACGGGCATACCTTGGGTAACACTAGCTATAGGGGATTTATTAGTTAAATTAATTATAACAACGGTAATGTTAATTCCATTTAGGCTTTTATTGAATAAGATAAAAGATTATTCAACAAAGTCAGTTACCGAAATAAAAACTTAATGAAGTGTTTTTTTACTTGTCTCAACAAATAAATCTGAAAGTTGATTGATCATAACATCACCCAAATCCTGTACATCTGTAATTTTCACAGCTCTATTATAGTATCTAGTCACATCATGACCAATCCCAATAGCAAGTAATTCAATGTCTGATTTAGCTTCAATCCATTTTACAGTTTTTTTTAAGTTTTGTTCTAAATAATCACTGGTATTTGTAGAAAGTGTAGAGTCGTCAACAGGAGCTCCATCAGAAATAACCATCAAAATTTTTCTATCTTCTTTTCTCTTATTCATTTTCATAAAAGCCCATTTTAAAGCCTCACCGTCAATATTTTCTTTCAGCAAACCCTCTTTTAACATTAGACCCATATTATTCTTAGACTGTCGCCAAGGAGTATCTGCAGATTTGTAAACAATATGTCTTAAATCATTTAGCCTTCCTGGTGAAATTGGTTTGTTATTTTTCATCCATTTTTCTCTTGATAAACCGCCTTTCCAATGCTTCGTTGTAAATCCCAATATTTCAACTTTGACCATACATCTTTCCAAAGTCCTTGATAATATATCTGCACAAATTGCTGCTACTGAAATAGGTTTTCCTCTCATAGATCCAGAATTATCAATTAAGATTGTTACTAGAGTGTCTTTAAACTCTGTATCTTTCTCTTTTTTAAATGACAAAGAGTTAAATGGATCTATTATTATTCTTGGTAACTTTGAAGTATCTAACAAACCTTCCTCTAGGTCAAAATTCCATGATCTTTTTTGCTTAGCTAATAATTTTCTCTGTAATTTATTTGCTAACTTAGAGATAAAATTTTTTAACTGTAATAATTGTTGATCAAGATTTTTTCTTAACCTTGCAAGCTCTTCTACACTTTCTAAATCTTCAGCTTTTACAATTTCATCAAATTCCTCAGTAAAAGTTTTATATTTTAAATCACCAAAATTAGTTTTACCTTTTTTCTTTAAATCTGGTTTTGAAGCATTTTCAATTTCTATTTCATCTTCAGCTTTATCTGACTCTTTTGTTTGATTTTCAATATCAGGAATACTTGAGTTTATAGACATTTCATCTTGTTTTTCACTTTTATTCTCGGTTTGAAGATCTTGATCACGTGGTTTTGATTGCTTCTCGTTTTGCTCATTCTCATCATCTCTTTTTTGGTCATCGTCAACATTTTCGTCTAGTCCCATTTCTGAAATAAGTTCTGAGATAAATGAATTAAACTTTTCTTGATCCAGTGTTAAGTTTTTTAATTCTGATATTTTGTTCTTAAATTTGACATCTAATTTTTGTTTATATGATTTCAATTTTTTATCTGTTTGTATATTATTTTTAAAATCTAAAAATTTAATTCTTAAAAAGTTTTCGAAAGACTCTACTATTTTATCCTCTTTACTTTTAAAATCTAAACCAGATAGTCTATATTGATAGTATTTTTCAATATTTTTTTTTACACCTTTAAAATAATCTGTACCGATTTTTTCACATCTTATCTTTTCTGAAATTTCATAAAGTTTTTTTGAAATAACTCCATTGGGTTTAAATCTTTCTAAAATTTTTTTATCTGAAAATCTTAATTTTAATGATTTTGAGTCTGCTATTGCTCTTACTTCCTCAAAATTTATTTTATTATTAAAACTTTCTAGACTCGGTAATTTAATATAGCTTTTATCTGTACTTGATACTTGATTTCCGAAACTTACCATAGTTTTTTGAGAATTTGATAATGATCTAACTGTAGAGCTAATAGCAGCTTTGAAATCTTCAAGCTTATCTTTTTTGTTATTCACTTTAAATTAATATATTTATTGACGACTCGGGTAGGTCTTCACCAAAACATCTTTGATAATATTCAGCAATAATTTTTTTTTCTAAATCGTCACATTTATTTAAAAATGTTATTCTAAAAGCATAACCTTTATCTTTGAAAATTTCTGTATTTTCGGCCCAGTGCAAAACAGTTCTTGGGCTCATAACTGTAGAAATATCTCCATTAACAAAACCTTTTCTAGTTAAATCTGCAACTTTTATCATATTTGAAAGCAGTTCTTTACCTTCTTTGTTACTAAAAGTTTTATTTTTTGCCTGAACAATCTCAAGTTCTTTTTCAAACGGAAGATAATTTAATGTAGACACGATATTCCACCTGTCCATTTGTCCTTGATTTATTTGCTGAGTTCCGTGATATAGACCTGTAGTATCACCAAGTCCTACAGTATTTGTTGTTGCAAAGATTCTAAAAAAATCATGTTGTTCTAAAACTTTATTTTTATCCAATAAAGTAAAATTTCCATCGCTTTCCAAAACTCTTTGGATTACAAACATAACGTCTGGACGTCCTGCATCATATTCATCAAAAACTAAAGCCACTGGGTTTTGTATTGACCAAGGCAATATTCCCTCTTTGAATTCAGTTATCTGTTTGTTATCTTTTAAAACTATCGCGTCTTTTCCAATCAAATCTATTCTACTTATGTGGCTGTCTAAATTAACCCTCACACAAGGCCAATTTAGCCTCGCAGCTACTTGCTCTATATGAGTAGATTTTCCAGTCCCATGATAACCTTGAATTAAGACTCTTTTATTGAAGGAGAAGCCAGCTAAAATTGCAAGAGTTGTATCTTTATCAAATTTATAATCTGGATCAATTTTAGGCACATAATCATTATTTTTTGAAAATGCACTAATTTTCATATCGCTGTCCAAACCAAAAGTTTGTTTTACTGAAAGTTTTATATCTGGTTTAAATAAAAATTGCTCTGAACTCATTTTTTTCCTAAAGTTTTTTTTAATTGGCTATATGCTAATGTAATTTTTTTTAATTTATCCTCAAATTTTTTGCTACCTTGGTTTTTATCAGGATGGTATTTTTTTACAAGTTCTTTAAATTTTGCATGTATTTTTTCCCATTTTGCATCATCATTTAACTCCATAACTTGAAGAGCGTCCCTATCTGTTTGAGAAATCTTTGCTTTTTTGAAATCTTTAAAATTTGAGCTGCTAAAGATATTAAGCTTATCCTCTAAAGCATTATTCCAAAGTATATTAAAAAAATTTTCAGAAGAACCAAACTTTTTTGTGGATTTGTGCCAAGTTAAATCTGATTTTATAAAAAACTCAATTTGTTGATCATCCATATTATCAAAGTAATTCCATTTTTTATTAAAAATTTTAATATGCTTAAGGCATAATAGTCTAAACTTTTTACTATTATCTTTTTCTACAGGTGCTTTATAGAGGCCATTTTCTAAACAATTTTCCCAATCACATATTATTTTCATTATTTTATTCTATATAGTAAAATCCAGATAATGAAAGATTATTTAAAGAGCATTGAAAAAAAATTAAAGAACAATTTTGAAGTTCAAAATATCAAAATAATAGACAATTCAAGTAAACACAAAAATCATAAATTCTTTGACGAAAATAAATACCATATACAACTTAAAATAAAGTCAAATTATTTAAACTCTTTAACAAAAATTGATGCCCAAAGATTAATTATGAAAGCCCTAGAGGATGATCTTAAGAAAAAAATTCACGCGTTAGAGATTAATATTGAGCAATGAGTTTACTATATTGTTTTACTTTATCGATAGAAATTTTATAAGAATTAGGTTTAGTTGTTTGACCAATTTTTTTTAATAGAATAAAGTTAATTTTATCGTCATTATTCTTTTTATCGTTTTTCAAATAGGGTATGAGATTTCTTATTAAATGAGTCTTTTTAAATTTTTTATAAGTGTAATCTAAACTGTTGTCTAAATAAATTTTTTGAATTCTTTCTAAAATTTTAAAATTACACACTTTTTTTATTATAGAAAGTCTAGTAGCTAAAATCATTCCAGCTAAAACAGCTTCTCCGTGGGTTAAGTTTTTCGAATAATTATTTTTTATTTCTATTGCATGCGCAAAAGTGTGACCAAAATTTAAGGACATTCTTATATTTTTTTCATTAACATCTTTATTGACAAAAAATATTTTTATCTTACAACTTTTTTTTATTGCATAAGATAACTTATTTGAATCTTTAGATAATACGTATTTAGAATTTTTTTCTAACCAATTAAAAAATTTTTTATCTTTTATTAATGCATGTTTTAGAATTTCTGCATAACCACAAACCATTTCTTTTTTAGGTAAAGAATTTAAGAAAATGGTATCAACTAATACTAATTTTGGTTGATAAAAACTACCTATTAAATTTTTACCGTGGGTTGAATTTACACCTGTTTTTCCACCTATAGCTGAGTCTACCTGTGCAAGTAAAGTTGTAGGAATATTTATAAAATTTATACCTCTTTTAAAAATGCTTGCAACAAAACCCACAGTATCTCCGGTTACTCCTCCACCTACGCTTATTATCAAATCAGATCTATTAAAGTTTTTAGCAAATAATTTGTTTAAGAAATTATTTATAGTAGGCATAGATTTTGTTTTTTCACTTGCATTAAATGATAAAAAAGTTAATTCATAATTTTTAAGTATTTTTTGTATTAGGACTTTAAAGTTCCTTGGAACACCTTTATCAATGATTAATGCAATCTTTTTTGCTTGAGGACATAAAACTTTTATCTTAGTTGGTAAGATACCTAAAATATTTTTTCCTATTGTAATCGAGTAGGAATTTTTACCTCTTTTAAATTTTATTTCTTGATTTTTCATAAAGTTTAATGATTTTATCTACTATTGCTTCTCGTTTTAAAAATTTGCATTTAATTCTAAAATCTGACTCATTATAAATTCTCTTACGTTCTAAGTAAATTTTACTGACTGTATCTTTCATATTTTTCTTAAATAAAAGTGGTCTTTTTTTGGTTTTAGTTAATCTTTTTACCAACTCATTAATACTAACGTCTAGCCAAAAACTTACAGAAGTGTCTTTCACAGCTTTTCTAATTGAATTATTTAAAAAAGCACCTCCTCCGAGAGATATGATTGTGTTATTTTTTTTTAATTCCCGTAAACTTAGCGATGTCTCAATTTTCCTAAAATAATTTTCACCTTTGTTTTTAAAGATGATATTGATAGAGCAACCCTCCCTGTCTTCAATTAATCTATCCATATCTATGAAATTGTATGAAAGTCTTTTTGCTAAGCTTTTGCCAATTGTAGACTTACCAACGCCCATCATCCCAGTTAAAACAAGGTTTTTAGTCAATTTATTATCCGATTTTGAATTTGATTTTTCATAATAATGTCTTATTTATTGAGTTTAAATTAATTCTATAACTATGCAACTGAAATACAATAGACAACCAAGTTTTACGAGTTCTTTGATTAAAAATTTAATAAGACTTATTATTGTTATAATTTTTTTTATAATTTCAATTTTTCTTATTGAAAAAATTAATTTTCCTAGCCCTAAAAAAAATTACAATATTGACGTAACAAATGATATTAAAAAGCTTTAAAATACTTTTTGGCTTATCAATTATATTTTTGTTTAGTTTGCCTTTACAAAGCGAGGATAAGATAGATATTTGGAAAAATAAGGATAAAAAAGAGAAAATTTTAGAGCAAAAAAATTTAGGAGATCAAAAAAAGAAAGAAGTAATTAATTTAAAAAAATCTCAAAAAATTGAAATCAATCAAAAAATAGAAATCGAAGACACCTTTTCATCTGAAGATAAAGAACAGCAAATATTTGGAATTTATGATCCTGCCGAAAATAATTTTAATCTTAATATGTGGTCTGCTACTAAAGCAGAGGACGTTAGGTCAAGTTTAAAAAGACTTAGAGAAATTAAATTATCAAAAACTTCAACTGAGATACTAGAAAATATTCTTTTATCATTTTCATATCCACCAGAAGGGATGACCACTGACGAATTTGCTCAATTAAAGATAAGATGGTTAATAGATAATAATCGTCAAGATCTTATCGAAAATTTTCTTAAATCAAATGATGAATTTGAGGATAAAAGCAAAGCTATTCAATATTTAGTAGATAAGAATATTGCAAAAGCTAATATAAAAGAGGGTTGTGAAAAAATAAAGTTTATTGATAGTAATTTAAAAGATGCTTACTTAGAAAAATTTAAAATTTATTGTTTAGTTTTTAATAAAAAAGACTCACAAGCAAGACTTTTGCTTGATTTATTAAGAGAGCAAAAAAAATCAGATAAGTTCTTTGACGATAAGATAAATTATTTATTAGGTATTTCTGAAAAAACATCAACAAAGATTAATGAAAAAAATTTACTTAACTTTTATTTATCAAGTATTACTGTAAAAAATTTTGAGTATGAACCAACAAAAAATACTAAAAAAGAGATATGGCAATATCTCAATGCAGCTAATTTAATTAAAATTGACGATATATCGGATAAAAATAAAATCAAAGATTTGGAGTTAGCTGCAAACACGGGTCAAGTTAATAAGGAATTAATTTTTGATATTTATAAACAAATACCCTTTAATTTAAATACTCTAATCAACGCAAAAAATTTATATCAAACACTTGATGGTAGTGATAGCAGATCGTTGATTTATCAAAAATATTTATTATCTGAAGATGTAGAGTCTAAAGTTTATTATTTGTTTTTACTTGATGAACTATTTAAAAAAGACGGCTTGAAAAATGTCTATTCCAATTTTTTAAGCTCTGAACTAAAAACAATAGAGTTAAAAAATATTCCAAAAAACTACCAAGAAATTGCTAAAAAGAGTATAATATTAGATGAACAGGAACTTAACCTTGGAAAAATAAAATATAATGACAAAATTTTACATCAATCAAAAATTATTAGATTTTATGTTGATAGCGAGTCTCAGAAAAAAACTCAAAAAGACATAGATAAAATTCTTAAAAAAATAAACAAAAATAAAAAATATTTTTTTTCTGCTAAAGACCTCGCATTAGTGGACTCACTTGCAAAGGATGGGTTTGAAATCCCAAATCTTTCAAATTATAAAGATTTAGCATCTAAATTTGATGTTCCAAAAAACTTATTGCAATTAATTGAAAAAAAACAAAACGGTTTTCTTGCGCTTAAAATTGTTGAAATTATAGGTGAAGATGAACCTTATCAATTGGATCCTGAAACAATCTATTTCATTACAAATCTTCTTAACGAGATGGATTTAATAAACATTCGAAATAAAGTAATAGTCTCAGCTCTACCTCAAAGAGCCTAGCTATATTGTAATAAATAATGTCAAAGAGAAAAATTATAATTGAACCAGACCCCATATTAAGGAAAGTAAGCGAACCATTAGAAAAAGTTGATAATGAACTTAGAAAACTAATGGATGATATGCTAGAAACAATGTATTCTGCTCCGGGAATTGGTTTAGCAGCAGTTCAAATAGGCATATTAAAACGATTAATTGTAATCGATATTTCTAAAGGAGAAGAAAAAAAAAAGAACCCATTGTTTTTAATTAACCCAATCATTACCTCTAGATCTAAAGATACATCCATCTATGAGGAAGGATGCTTATCTATACCTGGTCATTTTGCAGAAATTGAAAGACCAGCACAGTGTCATATTAATTTTTTAGATTACACAGGTAAGCAAAAACAATTAAAAGCCGATGGTTTGTTGTCAACATGTATACAGCATGAAATAGATCATCTTGATGGAAAATTGTTTATTGATTATTTATCTAAACTTAAAAAAAATATGATTATTAAAAAATTATTAAAACAAAAAAAAACACAAGATAAAATTGTATTATAGGTTTAATGGCATTAAAATTAATTTTTATGGGGACACCAGAATTTGCTTTACCTATAATGGAGGCTATTAACCATTCCTCACATAAAATAGCAGCCGTATATACACAGGCACCAAAAAAAAGCAAAAGGGGCCAAAAAATTAATGTTTCGCCAGTTCACCAACATTCTGAAAAACTTAATCTAGAAGTGAGATATCCAGAGGATTTAAATAATGTGCAAGAAATTAAATTTTTTGAAAAGATTAACCCTGATGTAGTAATTGTTGTAGCATATGGAAAAATATTACCAAAAAAAATATTAGATTTGAAAAATATTAAATTTCTAAACATACATGCCTCTTTGTTACCAAAATGGAGAGGAGCAGCCCCCATTCAAAGGTCAATAATAAATATGGACAAAGAAACCGGTATATCAATCATGAAAATTTTGCCAAAACTAGATAGCGGACCAATTATGCTTCAAGAGAAAATCAAAATTACAAATGATGATGATTACAACTCCTTAAGTAGAAAATTGTCAATTTTAGGATCAAAACTCATTCTTGAAACATTGAATTTAATAGAAAAAAAATCGTTCAAATTTATTGATCAAGACGAGCAATTAGCAACATATGCAAAAAAAGTAAATAAAGATGAAGCGATGGTTGATTGGAATATGACCGCCCAGCAAATTGTTGCAAAAGTAAAAGGTTTAAACCCATTCCCTGGAGTATGGTTTGTTCATAAGAGAGCAAGGATAAAAATTATTAGTGCTTCAGTTACTAGTTCAAGAGGAAATCCAGGTGAAGTTTTAGACGATGAGTTAACCATTGCATGCAAAGAAAACTCAATAAAGATTTCTATGTTGCAAAAAGAGGGTAAAAAAAAACTAACAAGCAAAGATTTCTTAATTGGTTATAAGATAAAAAAAGGTGAAAAATTATCTTGATCACAAATTATCAAATTACAATAGAGTATCTTGGGCATAATTTTGTTGGTTGGCAAAAACAAAAAAACGGTACTTCTGTTCAAGAAGTAATAGAAAAAGCACTATATAAAACACTAAAATTTAAAGTGAAAATAATTGGTTCAGGTCGGACAGACTCAGGTGTAAATGCCTTTCAACAAAGCGCTAATTTTTATATAAAAAAAAAAATTACTGATAATTATTCAATATTGCAGTCGTTAAACTTTTATTTAAAAAAATATAATATATCCATTCTCAACATAAAGAAAAGGAGTCAAAAATTCCATGCAAGATTTAGCGCAAAAAAAAGAGTATATGAATATGTAATTTTAAATAGGTTGGCAAAACCAGTAATAGATAAAAATAGGTCATGGCATGTAAAAAAAAAACTTGATTTAAAAAAAATGAAAAAAGCAATTAAATATTTTTTTGGGACTCATGATTTCACTACTTTTAGATCATCATCATGCTCAGCAAAAAGTCCAATTAGAACAATAGATTTTGTTAATATAAAAAGGGAAAAAGAAAAAATAATTATTAATTTTAAGTCACAATCTTTTCTTCAAAAACAAGTTAGATCGATGGTAGGATGTTTAAAATATGTTGGAGAAAATAAATGGAAGCCAGAAAAAATTAAAAAGATTATATTATCAAAAAAAAGAAGTGAATGTGCACCACCGGCCCCTCCAAGTGGATTGTTTTTAAAAAAAGTATTTTATTAAAAGTTTAATAATTCTAAATACTTTAAGCTAATCTTTTTCCAAACAAATTTCTTTGAAAACTGGATAGACATTTTTGAATATTTTTGGCTAAGTTTTTTTTTACTCTTAAGAAGAATTAATTTTTGAATTAAATCTTTATCCTGTCGATAGCTTAAAACATTATTTCCGAAATTGACTGCAACTTTTGAATGACATATAACCGGTAAACCATTAGACATATAAGTTAATACTTTACTTTGAACACCTGTGGCAATACTTAGGTTCGCTAATCCACAATAAGCATTTCTTATAAATTTTTTAAGATTTTTTTTCGGTCCTAAAATCTCAACACTCTCGTTTTTTGATAAAAATATCCTATCAAGATAATTAATGTTTCCTATAATAGTGAATTTAATGTCAGGTATTTTTAACTTTAATTTCGGTAAAATTTTTCTTATAAAATATTTACATGCTATTATGTTAGGTAAATATCCCAAATTTCCTATAAATAAAATTTTTGATTTTTTTAGAGAATAAGAAAAATTACTTACTACTTTTTCTACAGACAAATCAATTTTATAAATTTTTTTTTTATATTTTTTATCAATTTTCTCTATCTCTTTTTTTGAAAACAAAGTGATACGATCAAAATTTTTAAATATTTTTCTTTCACTTTTTTTTACTAATAAACTTTCAAAAAAATAAACATATTTCATCGGATTAAAAAAACTTAAATTTTTAAAAGATTGATAATAATTATCAGAATATAAATCACCCATATCTAGTATTGTTTTGCCATAGTAGTTCTTTGGTAAATATTGACTTGATCTTACTTGACTAAAAAATAAATAATCATAATTATTCGCATTATTGTCTATAAAATTTTTTACTTTATTTGAAAAAAATAATCCAAACTGAATTGGTTCTAATTTGAGTATTGAAATAATACAGTAAACAAACTTTAAAAAAATATTTGGATGTTTAAATGCAATCAAACTTTTTTCTTTAATATTTAAGTTATTTTTTTTCAAACAAATAACATCTAAATGATATTTTTTTTTTAATAAATTTATGATTTTTAAAGATCTAATTATATCTCCAGAATATCGTCCTGAGTATGGATTTCTTGGACTTATAAATAAAATTTTTTTCATTTTTTTTTATTTTTATTTTTTTTTACTCTCCACCTTGAACCTTCTCTCACTATATAACCAATGCAATTTTTTGAACCACATTTACATGGAAACTGTCTAAAATCTTCATCAAATGAGAAACCATAATCATAAGATAATTCATCTCCTTTATTAATATTTTTCATTGCATAAACCCATACCTTTAACCCTTCGCCTAACACTTCACAATTTGGATCACATGAGTGATTAATTAATCTCGCTATATTAAATTTAAAATCTCCGTCTAAATCATACCGTTTATTCAAATTAAAAAGATATATTGCTTTGCTATTATCAAACTTTGGATCATTAGCACTTTGCTTTGTAGAAATTACTTTTCCTTTATATTCAATTATTTTAGTTCCTTTTTTGATATCTTTGCTAGCATATAAGCCATTATTATCAATTTTAGATTTTTGGATTTTGTATAATTTCACTTAAAATACTCAACTAAAATATTATTGTATATTTTTGTAAGCTTTTTTAAGTCAGATATTGAAACACATTCATCAACTCTATGCATAGTTTTATTTACTAATCCAAATTCAAGACAAGGAGAAATCTTTTTAATAAATCTTGCATCTGATGTACCTCCAGTTGTAGAAAATTTTGGATTTATTTTTGTTATTTTTTTAATAATCCTTTTTGCCATAAATATAGTCTTTCCAGGCTTTGTTAAAAAAGCTTCTCCATTTGCAATGAAATCAATTTTATATTTACATTTATTCTTTTTACAAAATTTTTTTACAATCAAATTAATTTTCTTCTTCAATGAAGAAGAGGTGTGTAAATTATTATACCTAATATTAAATTGAGCTCTTGCTCTTGCAGGTATAACATTATGGGCTTTATTGTCTACATTTATTGAAGTAAATTCTAAATTTGAAGGCTGAAAATTTTTATTTCCTTTATCCAGTTTTTTTTCTTTAAGTTTTTTACATATAGTTACTAATGTATTAATTGGATTATTAGAAAGATGAGGGTATGCAATATGTCCCTGAGTGCCGGTAATCTCAATTTTTCCAGACAAACTTCCTCTTCTCCCAATTTTAATCATCTCTCCAAGCTTTTTTGGATTAGTCGGCTCTCCTACAATACAAAAGTCAATTTTTTCTTTTTTTCTTTTAAGGTAATCTACGACTTTCTTCGTACCATTAATGGCATAACCTTCTTCATCACCAGTAATTAAAAAACTAATTGAACCATAAAACTTTTGTTTATTTCGTAAAAATTGGCTCACAGCGGATACAAAGCAGGCGATAGAGCTTTTCATATCATTAGCGCCTCTTCCAATTAAATAATTTTTTTTTATCATTGGTTTAAAGGGGTTAATTGTCCAATCTTTTATATTTCCGGGTGGCACTACGTCTGTATGTCCAGCGTAACAAAGGTTCGGTCCTTTTTTGCCTATTCGAGCATAGAGATTTTTAATTGGCTTACTCCCTTTTCCTCTAAATTCCAGTATTTTACAATTAAAGCCTAATTTTTTCAGTTTCTTACTTAAAAAACTTATTGCACCCGCATCTTTTGGTGTGATACTTGGAAATCTTATTAAATCTTTAGATAATTGTAATTCGTTTACTATAGTCATTAATCTCTAAGCAGTTCGTTTATTGAAGTTTTGCTTCTAGTTTTTTCATCAACTTTTTTAACTATTACTGCACAATATAATGAAGGTCCGTTCGAGTTTGACTTGTTTGGTAAGCTTCCAGGAACCACAACTGAATATGCAGGAACTTTCCCAAAATGTATTTCTCCAGAGTTTCTATCTATTATTTTTGTAGAGGCACCAATGTAAACCCCCATCGATAACACCGCACCTTCCTCAACCAAAACACCTTCAGCGATTTCAGAACGAGCTCCAATAAAGCAATTATCTTCAATAATTACTGGGCCAGCCTGAAGCGGTTCTAACACTCCTCCTATACCTGCGCCTCCAGAAATATGACAATTTTTTCCAACTTGAGCGCATGAACCAACGGATGCCCAAGTATCAATCATAGTACCTTCATCAACATAAGCTCCAAGGTTTACAAAGCTTGGCATTAAAACAACATTTTTAGCAATGTACGCTCCTCTCCTAACAACACCATTAGGGACATGACGATATCCAGCTTTTTTCCAATCTTTTTCTTTCCATTTAACTGTTTTTCCAGGCACTTTATCATACCAAGTAGTATAAGGACCTTTCATCATTTCCATTTTGCTAATCTTGAAGCTAAGTAAGATAGCTTTTTTAATCCATTGATTTACAACCCAATTTCCATTTTGTTTATTTGCTACTCTAATTTTTCCACTATCAACTAAATCAATAGTCTCATTTATAGCTTTTACTAATTTTTTATCTGATTTTGGACTTATTTTTTCCTTTTTTTCAAAACTTTCGTTTATTATTTTTTCTAGCTTATCGTAACTCATTAATCTCCTTTAAAAATTTTGCTAAGTTGTCAGTCTTATAATTAATGAAATCCTCATTCGAATATTTTGCTGCCCACGGCTCATCATTTTTAATCCAAACAGTTTTCATTCCTAATTCGTAAGCTGGCTTTAAATTTCTTGCAATATCTTCAAAGAATATACAATATTGTGGCTCAATTTTGTAATTTTCTATTAATTTTTTATAAGGTTCTTTGGAAGGCTTTGGAATAAATTCACAATCTCTAATATCAAATATTCCGTCAAAAAGCTTATCTATCCCAATTCTTTTTGTTACATTAATAGCATGGGCTCTAGAACCATTAGTAAAAATTATTTTTTTTCCATCTAATTTTTTAATCTCATCTTCTAAATTTTTATCTTTATCTAAAAAACTTAGATCTACGTCATGAACAAACTCTAAAAATTCATCAGCATCAATTTTATGGTTTTTTATCATACCGTTTAAGGTTGTATTATATTCCTGAAAATAGTTTTTTTGAATTTTCCTTGCCTCTTCAAGGCCAACATTCAATTTTTCAGAGATAAACTTTGACATTTTTTTATCTACTTGATCAAACACTTTAGTAGCTCCATCGTAAAGAGTATTATCTAAATCAAATAGCCAAAATTTTATATTCGTTAAATTTTTCATTTTCTTATTAATGTCCCAGATCCTTTATCAGAAAAAATTTCATGTAGAACAGAGTGTGGTTTTCTTCCATCCAGAATTACTACACCTTTTACTCCATTTTGGACCGCATCAACACAATTTTCTATTTTAGGTATCATACCGCCTTGAACAACTTTCCATTTAATTAAATTTTCAAGATCAAAAGGTTTAATCTCTGATATTAATTTTTTCTGATCATCATATACACCCTCTACATTTGTCATTAATATCAGTCTTCTTGATTTTAGTTTTTTTGCAATGGCACTTGCTGCAGTATCACCATTAATATTATATGTTTGCCCATTTTTTCCTAATCCCAAAGGAGCTATAATTGGGATTTTATTTTCGGTTAAAGCTTTTTCAATTATACTCTGATTTATTTTATTTGGCATTCCCACAAAACCAAGCTCCTCTCTTTCAGGCTTTACTTCAATAACGTTTTCGGTTCTTGTATGCAGTGAAGCAGCCTCTGAACCTAATTTTTTTAGGGAACTAACTATATCTTTATTAAAATCAATTAATACTTCCTCAACAGTGTTAATTATATTTTTATCAGTAACTCTTAGACCATTAATAAATTTAGATACAATTTTTTTCTTATCTAATTCCCTTTTGATTCTTGGACCACCACCATGTACTACTATGATAGATAATCCTAATTTGTTAAGAACATTTATGTCGGATATAAAGTTATTAAAGACACCTCTATCTATAAGAACATTTCCTCCATATTTTATTACAATTTTTTCTCTTTTGTATTTTTTTATATACTTTTGCACAACATCAATATTTGGAGCTTTTTCGGGCCAAAATTTTTTTATCTCATCTAGAGAAATATTTTTCGACATCTAATTTGTTTTTACAGTCGTTTTTTTAACAATTACATACTGTTGAGCTATTGTAAGAATATTATTTATCGTCCAATAAACAACTAATCCAGAAGGGAAAGATGCAAGTATGATTGTTAAGAATAGTGGAAAGAAAGCAAATATTTTTGCCTGAATTGGATCAGCTGGCGCGGGATTAAGCTTTTGTTGAACCCACATAGAGGCTCCCATTAAAATTGGCCAAATTCCAATTATCATAAACCCTGGAGGATCCCAAGGAATTAAGCCAAACAAATTAAATAATGAAGTTGGATCTTGAGCGGACAAATCTTTTATCCAACCGAAAAATGGTTGATGTCTCATTTCTAGAGAAATAAAGAGCATCTTATATATTGCAAAAAAGAAAGGTATTTGTATCAACACAGGTAAGCACCCTGATGCAGGATTAATCTTTTCTTTTCTATATAAAGCCATCATCTCTTGTTGCAATTTAACTTTATCATCTTTGTGAAGCTCTTTAAGTCTCATCATTTCTGGCTGAACTGCTTTCATTTTTGCCATTGATCTAAATGAGAAATTAGCTAACGGGAAGAAAATAAGTCTTATTGCTATAGTTAATAAAACGATAGCTGTTCCAAAATTCCCTGAAATTTTAAACAAATAATCTATTACAAAAAATAAGGGTTTTGTAAAAAAATAGAACCATCCCCAATCAATAACTAAGTCAAATTTTTTAATATTTTGGTCTGCTGCATAACCATCAATTGTCTCAACCTCTTTAGCAGCAACAAATAATCTTAATTCATTTATCCCAGAAGATGATTTGTTAATAGTCGTAGGTTTATTAATTATATAATTTGCTTTAAATCCATCTTCATAAAGAAAAGTAGATTTAAAATTTTTACCCGTCTCTGGAACAAAAGCAGTCATCCAGTATTTATCTGTAATTCCAAGCCAACCTTCATTAGATTCTCTAACAATCTTTTTCTCTTGGACATCTTCATAATCGTCTTCTTTTAATTCATCATCAAATACTCCGATAAAACCTTCATGTTGTATATAAAAATTTTGAATATCATCTGGGATTTTATTTCGTGTCATTTGTGCATACGGAAATAAATCTATTGATGAGTTAGAATTATTTTTTACCTGCTGAGATATCTTAAATAAATATTTATCGTCTAACTCAATCCTTTTTTCAAAAGTCACTCCCTCTTTGTTATTCCATTGTAAAATAACCGGAGACGTATTACTTAAAATATTATTTCCTTTCACTATCCAGATAGAGTCTTTAGTCGGAACTTTGATTTTATTTCCAATACTTGTCCATCCTGTCTCTATATAAAAACCATTTTCAGTATTTGATGGATTTAAAAAAATAATATTTTTTTCTTCTTCAACTCTCTGTTTGTGCTTTTTAAAAGATATATCGTCAATAAGGGCACCCTGTAAGTTTATTGAACCTGTTATACTGTCATTATCAATTTTTATTCTATTACTACTACTAATAGATTCTTCTCTTGTAAGTTTTTTAACTATTTGTGGTTGGCTAATTGTAGGGGCAATAGAGTTTTGCTCAACTTTTTTTTCAACACTTTGATTATTTTTTTGATCTGTAGGTTTTCTGGGTGTTTCAAAGAAGGCACCCCAAAAAAGTAAAACAGACATTGATAAGGCAATTGCTACAAAAACATTTTTATTATCCATTTTTACTTTCCCTTTTATTTGAACCTGGAACAAAATCTAAACCTTCGCCTCCTCCTAAACTTTTAAAGGGATGACATTTTAAAATTCTTTTTAATCCTAATTTAATGCCTCTTACAGTACCTTGAGTCTTAAGAGCCCCAATAAAATATTCCGAACAAGTCGGTAAAAATCTACACTTATTCCCTAAAAATGGTGAAATAAGATATTGATAGGATTTGATTATAAAAATTAGAATTTTTATCATTTTATTTTTTTAATTTACTAAAACTTTTCTCCATTAATGGCAAAAGCACATCTTGTTTTTGGGCATAAGCATTTGACTTACCGAAAACTATATAAGTGTAATCCTTATTAATTGCACCCTTTTTTTTCAATAATTTCTGAACATTTGCTTTTAATTTTCTTCTTATTTTGTTTCTTTTAACCGCATTTCCAATTTTTTTTTTCATTACAAAACTGATTATTAAATTTGCTTTAAGTTTAGGTTTATAAAAATTTTTTGCAGCAAATATTGAAAAATAATTGGTATGAACCTTTTTTTCTTTAAGCGCTTTTTTAAATTGGTTGCTTCTTTTTAAACTTTCAAGCTTAACCATTAATCTAAGTTGATAAAGTTTTTCTTCCTTTAGCTCTCCTTCGGGCTATAAGTTGTCTTCCAGTCTTAGTAGCCATTCTTGCTCTAAAACCATGTCTTCTTTTTCTTACTAAATTACTAGGTTGATATGTTCTTTTCATAAATATTTTAAGGTATATATTTTAATTGCTGTCTATTGTACAGGTAAATAATGAGTAAAAATTTGAAAATATTTTTAGGCTTTTCTTACTTAATAATATTGTTTTCTTTCTTATATTTTATTTTTATTACAATCGAAATAAATAGATTAAACGATTTCACTTACTACAAAGAATTACAATCAGATCTAGATACTTTTATAAGCAACAATATATTAATAAATATATTTTACTTTTTTATATTTGCTATTATTTGGGTTGCATTATTAGGATTTGGTTCTCCAATTTTGATAATTTCCGGAATACTATTTGGTCAACTACTTGGAACTCTTATTTCAGTTATTTCAATTTCAATTGGAGCTTTAATCTTGTATTCTATCGGTAATTTCTTTTTTCGAGACCTTGTTAAATCTATTTTAGAAAAAAAAATTAAGAAATATTTAAAACTGTTTCAAGAGAATGAACTTTTTTACTTTTTTATTTATAGGTTTGTGGGAGGTCTTGGTGTTCCTTTTGGATTGCAAAACCTAATTCCAATCTTATTTGGAATGAAAAAAATTAACTATTTTATAGCTAGTTTTTTTGGATTTGTTCCAGGATTTTTTATAATCAATACAATTGGTGCTGGATTGAATTCTTATATATCTCAAGCAGAAAATTTTAGTATGATTGAACTTTTACTGACACCTGAAATATATTTACCTATAATAATGTTTTCTGTTTTGATGTTTTTTTCACTTTATGTAAAAAAGAAATATTTTGATGATAAAAATTGATAAAAATGTTTTATCTGAAGATTTGAGTCCTTACCTCAAGCAGCATAAAAATAATCCAGTGAATTGGCAAAGATGGTCTAAACATTGTTTAGAGTTTGCAAAAAATAATAAAAAACCAATTTTACTAAGCATTGGATATGCTAGTTGTCACTGGTGCCATGTCATGGCCCATGAAAGTTTTGAGGATAAAGAGACTGCAAAAATAATGAATGACTTATTTGTGAATATTAAAGTAGATAGAGAAGAGAGGCCAGATTTAGATTTTATTTTTCAAAGCTCTTTTCAATTATTTAACCAAACCGGTGGGGGTTGGCCTTTAACAATGTTTTTGGATGAAAACGGAGTGCCATTTATGGGAGGCACTTACTTTCCAAAAGATTCAAAACATGGATTGCCATCTTTTAAGGATGTTCTTAAAAAGGTATCTGACGCCTACAAAGATCAAAGAGAAAATATAATAAAACAAAAGAATTTGATTATTAAAAATTTAGACTTAAAAAAAAATGCTGTTTTAAATCAAGAACTCGAGCCAATTATTGAAATGTCTTTAAACAATTTAGATAAGTCAAAAGGAGGTTATAAAGGCACACCAAAATTTCCAACTTTTAATTTATACGAAACTCTTCTTTATTTTTATAATAAATCTAGAAATAAAAAATATTTAGAACCAGTGAATATATTGATAAAACAACTTTGTTCAAAAGGCATTTATGATCATGTGGAAGGAGGTATAGCTCGTTATACAGTAGATGAAAATTGGATCATCCCACATTTTGAAAAAATGCTATATGACAATGCACAATTTATTTTACTTTTATCAAAGTATTGTAAAATAAAACCAGAAACTTATTTTAAAGAAAAATTAGAGCAAACTATTGAGTTTTTAATTAATAACTTCAAAAACAATGAGGGTTTTTTTGGTTCTGCATTTGATGCTGATAGTGAGGGCGTGGAGGGAAAATATTATGTTTTTTCTTATGATGAAATTAAAAAGATAGAGAATATTGAAACGTATTATGAGATAAAACCAGAGGGAAATTGGGAAAATAAAATTATATTAGTTGAAAAGGAAAAGCCTAATCAAATTATTATTAAAGAGCTTTTAAAAATTAGATCAAAAAGAAAAAAGCCGTTTTTTTGATGATAAGACTCAATTAGATTTAAATTGTCTTATGATAAGTGCTTTAGTTAAAGCTGAAGATATTTTGCCGGGAAAAAGTTATTTAAAACTAGCAGAAGAATTATTTATAAAAATTGAAAAAAAGTACATTAAAAATAATATTCACCATAGTTTTTCAAAAGATATAGTTTTCATTGAAGATTATGCATTTCTTATAAACTCTCTTAATGATCTTTATGATAAAACGATGAATTTCAATTATAAAGACCTGGCTAAAAAATTAACTATTCAAGCAATTGATAAATTCTATTTAACTGAAAAAAATATTTTTCAAAAAAACCCTAAAATTAATGACGATGTTTTTTTTAACCCAGTTGATATTGGCGATAATACGATACCTAATGGAAACGCTATAATGCTCATAAATTTAGTAAGATTAGGTATGATGAATGAGGCTAAAAAATTATCAGAAAGTTTAAATGGTTATTTGAATATTTACAAAAGTCACATGATGACATCTTTAAGAGCAATTGATTTTTTCTGCAATATCAAGGAAGGAAAAAATTGCAATGAACTTGGTTGTAAAATAAATGATTAAAATAATTAATTGGATAATTTGGTTAGTGCTAGTGATTTTGTGGAATTACAGATTTCCACAAGCCACACCTTTTCAAGATGTGCTAGTTGCCGTATTTTTGTCTATTTTGTTTATAATTATCCAATTGCTTCAATCAAGATACTTGAAAAAAAGTAATGCAAGAAGTAAATTCAACCAATAATGAAGGAGCGCTTGTTATGGGTATTCACTACGATTATAAATCAACACGAGGCGATAAAGCTATGAAAAAAGAAGCTAAAAGAAAAGCTCGTATTGAACAAAGAAGAGCAAAAAAATCAGGCGCTAATCCAAAAGAGTCAGAAAGAGATGAGACTATGCATGACATTAATAAACCTATCACTCTTGAGGATTTAACAAATCCAGACAAAAATTAAAAAAAAATGAAATCTTTTGTAAAGAAAGACTCATTATTCATAAAACGTGAAGTTGCACTAAAGAAAAATTTAAAAAAGAGAAAAAACATAAAGTCATCAATCAAGCAAAAGAATGTCAGTACTTTCAGACAAATGGATTAAAAGAAATGCAAAAAAAGGTATGATAAAACCTTTTGTAAGCAAACAGGTTAGAAAGGGAAAAATTTCTTTTGGATTGTCTTCATACGGTTATGACGCTAGAGTTTCAAATGAATTTAAGATTTTTACTAATGTAAATTCAGGTATTGTAGACCCAAAAATCTTTAAGAAGGAAAGCTTTGTAACAAAAAAAGGCAAAGAGTGTATTATTCCTCCGAACTCTTTTGCATTAGCCAGTACTATAGAATACTTTAAAATTCCAGAAAATGTATTAGTAATTTGTTTAGGCAAATCTACTTACGCAAGATGTGGAATTATTGTTAATGTAACTCCACTTGAACCTGGTTGGGAAGGGCACGTAACACTTGAATTTTCTAACACCACACCTTTGCCTGCCAAGATTTATGCCAATGAAGGTGTAGCTCAATTTGTATTTTTAAAAGGTAATGAAAAGCCTGAAATTAGTTATGCAAAAAGAAAAGGCAAATACATGAAGCAAAAAGGCGTAACTTTACCTAAGGTTTAAAATTTCTTTAATGCAAAAGTTAATTATTAAAGGAAAAAAAAAACTCTCTGGAACTATTTCAATTTCTGGTTCGAAAAATGCTACCCTTCCAATTTTGGCAGCTACTATTTTAGCAGGAAATGTAACACTGACAAATGTCCCACTTGTAAAAGATATTTTTACAATGCTGGATTTATTAAAATTTATTGGAATAAAAATAAAAATAAATAGATTGAGAAGATCTATAAAGTTAACAGGTAAAAAAAAAAATATAAATACATTAGCGCCCTACAAATTAGTAAAAACAATGAGAGCAGGAGTTCTTGTTTTAGGTCCATTATTAACAAAATATAAAAAAGCAAAAGTCTCTTTACCTGGAGGCTGCGCTATTGGTACAAGACCAGTAGATTTACATCTATTCGCTTTGAAAAAATTAGGTGCAAAAATTAAAATTAAAGATGGTTATATTATTGCAGAGGCTAAAGAAGGTTTAAAGGGAGCCAAGATCAAGTTCCCAAATATTTCAGTCGGCGCTACTGAAAACGCACTACTTGCTGCTTACGGGGCTTCAGGAAAAACTATATTGTCCAACTGCGCCATTGAACCTGAAATTTTAGATTTAGTCTCTTTTATGAAAAAGCTAGGATGCAAAATCACTATTAAGGGTAGAAGGATTGCTCTTGTAAAGAAAAAAAATGAAAGAGAAAAAGTAAATCACAGTATAATATTTGATAGAATTGAAGCCGGTACTTATTTAGTAGCTGGAGCGTTAATTGGTAAAAAAATCATAATAAAAGATATAAAACCCAAAATACTTAAATGTGAAGTTGATATTCTAAAAAAAATGGGCGTGAAAATAAATTTATTTAAAAATTCAATTTCTATATCTAAGTCTAAGAGACTTAACAAAATAAACATTACTACTAAACCTTATCCGGGCTTTCCAACAGATCTTCAGGGTCAATTAATGGTTTTGATGACACAAGCAAAGGGACTTTCAAAAATTAAAGAAAATATCTTTGAAAATAGATTTATGCATGTCCCAGAACTTAAGAGAATGGGAGCAAAAATTGAAATAAAAAATAAAATAGCTTTAATTTCTGGACCTTCAAAATTAACTGGAGCGGAGGTGATGGCTACAGATTTGAGAGCTTCTGTAAGTTTAGTTTTAGCCGGTTTGATTGCTGATAATAGAACAATAATAAATAGAATATACCATTTGGATAGAGGCTATGAATTTTTAGAAAAAAAACTTAAAAACTGTAAGGCAGGGGTTAAAAGAGTTTAATATGGAAGTAAAAAATTTAAAGTTAATTGCAAGAACTGAGGATGATTTAAGAGTGGTCTCTGCTCATCTACAGGACGCTATAGCAAATGTTTCAGATATTGCTAATTTAGAAAAAAATAAAATTTTTCTCATGCAATTAAATAGGTTTATGTGGGAAGATGTCGAAAAAGGGGTTTTTAGAAAAAATAAAAGGATAAGAACGATACTGAAATTTGAAAATGTTATTAAAGCAGTGTCTAAAAATATAAATCAATCAAAAAAAGATAAATTTTTGGATTTTCTTACTATTGAAACTAATCAAATGCCTGATAATAACTATGAAATGAAAATAGTATTTTCAGGAGATTCAATTATTAAAGTTATTTCAGAAGTAATTGAAGTAACTTTAGATGATCAAGGTGAGGCTTGGGATACTAAAAATATGCCAAAGCATAAAGTACTTTAATGTTAAAAATTTTAAAAACTAATCAACCAAATTTTCTCAATAAATTGAAAACAATCTTAGATAAAAGAAAATTTAATCAGAGAAATCAATCAGCAATTGTAAAAAAAATTTTATCAGATGTTAAAATTAAAGGAGATAAAGCCTTAATTAAATTTGAAAAAAAATTTTCAAAAATTCAAACTAATACAAAAAAAATCAAATTTTCTAAAGACGAAATAAATCAAATTTCAAATAAAGTTGATAAAAAATTAAAAAATTCTATAAATATTGCTTTTCAAAGAATTAAACAATTTCATTTAAAGCAAAAAATTAAGCCTTATAAATATCAAGATAAGTTTAAAAATAAATTATCATACAATTATTCTCCAATAGAAAAAATAGGTGTTTATGTACCAGGGGGAACCGCTAGCTACCCGAGCACTGTTTTAATGAACTGCATTCCAGCTATAGTAGCCGGAGTTAAAAATATTTATCTTACAACTCCAGCACTAGGAACAAATGTTAATCCTGCAATTATTTATGCAGCCAAAAAATGCGGTGTAAAAGAAATATATAAAACGGGAGGGGCTCACTCGATAGCAGCTTTTACATACGGAACTCAAACCTTTAAACAAGTTGATAAAATTGTTGGTCCAGGTAATGCATTTGTTGCACTCGCAAAGAAAGAAGTGTTTGGAGAAGTAGGTATTGATATGATAGCGGGTCCATCAGAAGTAACTATAGTAGCAGATAAATATTCTCAGCCCGATTGGATAGCATCTGATTTAATTGCACAAGCAGAACACGATATTTTTGCTCAATCAATTCTAATCACTGATAGCAAGGATTTAATTAAATCTGTTAACGCAAGTTTAAAAGTACAATTGAATGTTTTACCCAAAAAAAATATTGCATTTAAGAGTATAAGCAATTATGGATTAGCTATTTATACAAAAACTCAAAATAAAATTCCAGATGTGATAAATACTATTGCACCAGAACACTTAGAAATTGATACAAAAAAAAATAATAAAATTGTAAAAAAAATTAAAAATGCGGGATCTATCTTTTTAGGAAAGTATTCACCAGAGGCAATGGGTGATTACATAGCTGGACCGAACCACGTCCTACCTACTTCTGGATCTGCAAGATTTTCCTCAGGTCTTTCTGTGAGCGATTTTTTAAAACGTCGTTCCTTAATAAAAATAACAAAATCAGGTATTGAAAGATTAGGGCCATCGGTTATAAATTTAGCTCAGCATGAGAATTTAGATGGACATGCTAACTCTATAAAAATTAGATTAAAAAGGAGATAAATTTTTGGCTAAACAAGAAACTTTAGAATTTAAAGGCAAAGTTACTGAACTTTTACCAAACGCAATGTTTAGAGTTAAACTAGAAAATAATCATGAAATTTTGGCTCACACAGCTGGAAAATTGAGAAAGAATAGAATAAGAGTTCTTGCTGGTGATAATGTAATGGTTGAAATGACCCCATACGATCTAACTAAAGGTAGAATAACTTTTAGATTTTAGGCCTTGTAGCTCAGTAGTAGAGCAGTACCCTGAAAAGGTATGTGTCGTAAGTGCGATTCTTACCAAGGCCACCATTAAGTAATTAAAACTCATCGAAATTTAAAAATAAATTTGCTATGGAAATACTTATGAAAAAAAAAATTGGACTTTTTTGGTTAAAAGATGACTTTAGAATTACTAAAAATTTAGGTTTGATACAGGCTACAAAGAAACATGATCAAGTTGTAGTATTTTACTTATACAAAAAAAAAAAATTTATAAATCAAGAGGCTCAAAAATGGTGGATAGGAGAATCATTAAAGGAATTTAGAGGCAAATTAGCGAATCTCAATATAAATCTTGAAATAATAGGGACAGACTCTTACAAATCTTTTTTTGACAAGCTTTTTCAAAAAGATAATTACTCAATTTATTGGAATAAATCATATGAGCCGGATTACCTTAACTTTGATGATTACTTAATTAAAAACTTAACATCTTCCAATATAAAATTTGAAATTTTCAAAGGAAATATTTTAAATGAATTTGATGAGGTTAAAAAAAGTGATGGTTCTCCATTTAAAGTTTTCACACCTTTTTGGAAAAATGCTGAAAAAATATTTTTAGAAAAAATACCATCGTTAGAAAAAAAAATTTCAAAGTGTAAAAAAAAAATTTCTTTTTTTAAAAACACTATTAATGAAAATGAAATTTTCCCCAGAAAAAAATGGTTCAAGAAGTTTGAAAAATATTGGTCTCCAGGAGAGAATAATGCGATTAAAGAATTGAGAAACTTTATAAATAAAGGTATTGAAGACTACTCTGAGTCTAGAAATTTTCCAAGCAAGATAGGAACTTCTAAATTATCTCCTTTTATCAAGCATGGGCAAATTCATGTTGAAACTATTTGGAAGGAATGCTCCAATAATAAAAAAAAAGGGGTTGAAAAATTTTTAACCGAAATAGGTTGGAGAGAATTCAATCATTCACTTATTAATAATTTTCCTTATATGCTAAAAGGTAACTATTCTCGAAAGTTTGATAAATTTCCTTGGCAAAAAAATTCAAAACATTTAATTGCTTGGAAGAAGGGACTAACTGGATATCCGATAGTTGATGCAGGTATGAGAGAGTTAAACGCCACTGGTTGGATGCACAACCGGGTACGTATGATTGTAGGATCATTTTTAGTAAAGCACCTATTAATTAACTGGGTAGAGGGTGAAAAATATTTTAAGAATTGTTTATTAGACTATAATCAAGCGAATAATGTTTCGGGTTGGCAGTGGGTAGCAGGTTGTGGAGCAGATGCTGCACCATATTTCAGGATCTTTAATCCAATTTTACAAGGTGAAAAATTCGACAAAGAGGGAGTATATGTAAAAAAATGGATACCAGAACTTAAAAATGTACCGAAATCTTTTTTACACAAGCCTTGGGAGCTAAAAAATGAAAATATTTTAAAACTAGGAAGAGATTATCCTGAACCAATTGTAGTGCATGAAAAAGCAAGATTAAAAGCTCTCGAAGCTTTCAAGAAAATTTAGTTTTAGATATTTCCGTGACAATGTTTATATTTCTTTCCAGAGCCGCAAGGACATTTTTCATTTCTACCTACCTTTTTGAATTCACTTTTTTCTTCAGATTTATCTTTTTTTAACTTTTCATTTTTTTCTGTTGGAACAACTATATCGAGATTGAGTAAGAGTTTAATTAAATCATTTTTAATTTTTGAGAGCAATCCTTCAAAAAGAAAAAACGCTTCTTTTTTAAATTCTGATAGTGGATCTTTCTGTCCATATTGCCTCAAACCGATTACCTGTCTCAGCTGTTCTAAATATTGAAGATGTGCTCTCCAAGAAAAATCAATTATTTGTAGAAAAATTTTCTTTTCTAATATTCTATTTTGATTTTTTTCTAAGATTTTTTCTCTTGATATTCTTTTACTTAAAAAAAGATCTTTTAAATTTTTTAAAAATTGAGTCTCCCCCTTGCTTGCTAAATTTGATAATTCCTCATCATTAAGTGAATTACCGGTAATATTCTTAATTTCAGTCAAATATTTTTCATTATTAGATTTTTTATAGTCATTGATCATAGTTTTTAATTCATTTTGAATTTCATCAAAAAAATCATTGATTGTGTTACTAATATCAACCTCCTTTAAAATCTTTAGTCGTTGAGAAAATATAACCTGTCTTTGATCATTCATCACGTCATCAAACTTTATTAAAGTTTTACGAATATCAAAATTTCTACTTTCAACTTTTTTTTGGGCCCTCTCCATAGCTTTGTTAATCCACGGGTGGTCAATCGACTCGTTTTCTTTTAAACCAAGTTTTTTAAGCATATTATCTATAGACCCTCCCCCAAAAATTCTCATTAAGTCGTCTTCTAAGCTAATAAAAAATACTGACGCACCAGGATCTCCTTGTCTACCTGATCTTCCACGTAACTGGTTATCAATTCTTCGACTTTCGTGTCTCTCAGTACCAATAATATAGAGACCACCTACTTTTTTTACATTTGACTCATTTAATCTGATTTCATTTAGATCGTTAGAAAATCCCTCCTCCTGGAAGTCTTTATTGCCACCTAGTTTTATGTCTGTTCCTCGTCCAGCCATATTAGTTGCAATTGTAACAGCTCCAATTTTTCCAGCTTCAGCGATAATCCTAGCTTCTTGTTCATGTTGTTTAGCATTTAAAACATTATGTTTTATTTTCTTTTCTTTGAGAAATTTTGAAATATTTTCTGACTTTTCTATGCTAGTAGTCCCCACTAATACTGGTTGACCTTTACTATTACATTCTAAAATTTTTCTTGTGATTGCTAAATACTTTTCCCTTTCAGTTCTAAATATTTGATCATTAAAATCTTTTCGCAGCAATTTTTTGTTTGTTGGAATCGAAACCACATTTAATTTATATATATCATAAAACTCCTCTGCCTCAGTCAAAGCTGTTCCTGTCATTCCTGATAATTTATTATAGAGTCTAAAATAATTTTGATAGGTAATTGATGCTAAAGTTTGATTCTCTTCCTGAATTTGTACATTTTCTTTAGCTTCAATAGCTTGATGTAGGCCATCAGAAAATCTTCTTCCACTAAGAACTCTTCCGGTAAATTCGTCGATTATTTGAACCTTTCCATCTCTCACAATATAATCAGTATCTTTTCTAAAAATTAAATTGGCTTTTAGAGCTTGGTTGGTATGATGAACAAGATCTAAATTAGCTGGATCATAAAAGTTATTATTTTTTAAAACATTTTTTTGAATAGCTAGTTTTTCAATTTTATCAACACCAGAGTCAGTTAATATTACATTTTTATTTTTTTCATCAAGCTCGTAATCATTTTTTTGCAAATGATTTAAAAAACTATTAGAAATTGTATAAAGCGTTGTTTTATCTTCTAACTTTCCAGAAATAATTAGTGGTGTACGAGACTCATCAATTAAAATACTATCAACTTCATCAACGATGCAATAGTTATGATTTTTCTGAACCATTTCTTCTAATTCATATTTCATATTATCTCTCAAATAATCAAAACCGAGTTCGTTATTAGTTGCATAAGTTATATCGCAGGCATAATTTTTCTTTCTTAAATGATCATCCAGGTCGTTTGTAATACAACCTGTTGATACTCCTAAATAATTAAAGACTTTTCCCATCCATTCAGAATCTCTTTTAGCCAGGTAATCATTTACTGTTACTATATGAACACCTTTTCCTGAAAGACAATTTAAATAAGCCGGCAAGGTTGATACTAAAGTCTTACCCTCCCCAGTTTTCATCTCTGCAATCTTTCCTTTATGCAATATCAATCCCCCTGCTAACTGAACGTCAAAGTGTCTTTCTCCTAAAGTTCTTTTTGCAGCCTCTCTAACTAGAGCAAATGTTTCGGGAATAATTTCATCGAGCTCAAGTGAACCATTTTGAACATTTTTTTTAAAGTTTACTGTTTTCTCTCTAAAGTCACTTTCAGTTAAAGACTTAATTTCCCTCTCTTTATTACCAATTGCTAAAATTAAATTTTGGATTTTATCTAATTCTTGTTGATTAGAGCTTTTAAATATTTTACTAAAAGTTCTTGTAAATAGATTCATTATACTTCTATATATGTATTTATAATTTAAATTAAATAGTAATTATGACAATAAACATTAAGAATTTTCTTAAAGAAAAATCAAAACTATCAAAAATGGGAGAGTTTCAAAGCCTCAAACAAATTAAAGGTTTGGAGATGTCATCCATTTCTGCAGATTTATATGGTGATGGTAGAGATGATTTAGCTCTTTTTTATTTTAGCAAAGGAGCTAATTACGCAACTTTAACCACTACCAACAGCATTACTTCTGAATTTATACCTTGGAACAATAATTCTCATAAAAAAATTATTAAAGGTTTATTAGTTAATACAAAAAATGCTAATACTTTTACTGGAAAACAAGGTAAAGAAAGCATTGATATTTTAGCAAAAAATTTATCAAGAATTTTAACTATAAAAGAGTCTAAATCAAAAAAAGGAACAAGTGAAACTGTTAAAATTAAGGATTTAATTTTTGCTTCTACTGGAGTTATAGGGGAAGAGTTTCCTGTAGAACCCATTAAAGAGAGACTCCCAGATCTGGTTGACAAATTAAGAGAGGATCACAATAAAATGTATTGGTTAAAAATAGCTTCATCGATTATGACAACTGATACAAAACCAAAATTAGCTTATGAAGAATTAATAGTTGGAGATGAATTAATAAGAATTTGTGGAATTGCAAAAGGTTCCGGAATGATAGCACCAAATTTAGCAACTATGCTATCTTTTATTTTCACTAATGCAGACATAAATTCAAACCTTTTAAAAACACTTTTAAAAAGAGCAGTAGCAAATTCATTTAACGCAATAACTGTTGATAGCGATCAATCCACAAATGATATGGTGTCTATATTTTCTACGAGAGATCTAAAAGTTGGACAAAATTTATCCTTAAATGATAAAATAATTCAAAAATTTGAGCTTGCGCTAAAAAAGTTATGTTTGAACTTAGCAAAACAAATTGTTGTTGATGGAGAAGGAGCAAAGAAATTTCTTACTGTTAATGTTATAAATGCAAAATCTTTGGGAAGTGCAAAAAATATTGCATTTTCAGTTGCAAACTCTCCTTTAGTTAAAACCGCTGTTGCAGGTGAGGATCCCAATTGGGGAAGAATAGCTATGGGAATAGGTAAGTCAGGAGAAATGGTTGATCCAAAGAAATTAAAGATTAAGATCGGTAGTTTTACTGTTGCGGAAAATGGAAAAATTTCAGAAACTTATGATGAAAAAAAATTAAAAGAGTATATGCAGTGGGACTCAATAGAAATTGAAATAAATTTGAAATTAGGCAATGATGCGTTCAAATGCTACACTTGTGATTTTACTCATGATTATATAGATATAAATTCAGACTACAGAAACTAAATGATAAAATATAATCTTATATGTGAAAATAATCATGAATTTGAAAGCTGGTTTGCAAACTCAAAAGAATTTGATAATTTAAAAAGAAAAAAACTTCTAGACTGTATTTACTGCTCCTCCAAAAAAATTAAAAAATCGATTATGTCTCCGATGATAAATAACTTAAACAAAAATAAGGACAAAATAAATGATGTAGGCAGTTTACTTAAAAATGAAAAAAAAACATTACTTCAAATCAGAGAATATGTTGAAAAAAATTTTGAGTATGTTGATAAGAATTTTAGTCAAAAAGTAAAAGATATTTATTACGATAATAAAAGCAATAAAGCCATTTATGGTACTGCCACCTCAAAGGAGAAGAGAGAACTAGCAGAAGAAGGAATTGATTTGTTAAGTATTCCTTGGGTTAATAAAGACAACTAAAATTTTAAACTGCATATAATATAATTTACTGAAAGATCATCACTTCTCCTCCATTTTCTTAAGAGAGGATTGAATGTCATGCCTTTTACATCTAAAGTCTTAAATTTTTCATTTGTCAGTTTCTTATCTAATTCTTGAGGTTTAATAAATTTATTCCAGTCGTGCGTTCCAATCGGTAACCATCTCAATACATACTCCGCGCCAATAATCGCCTTTACATAAGATGTTAAAGTTCTATTCAATGTTGCGGTAAACATTATTCCGTCTTTTTTTAAAAGTTTTCTACAAATTTTTATGTATAGATCTACATTCTCAACATGCTCAACAATTTCAAGATTTAAGATTATGTCAAAATTTTCAAACTCTTTTAATTGTTCTGGTGATTTATGTAAGTAACGAATACTAAGGTTACTTTCCTTTGCATGTAGTTGAGCAATTTTAACATTTTTTTCAGCCGCGTCGATACCTGTTACGTCAGCTCCTAAGCGAGCTAAAGGTTCGCTTATTAAACCACCCCCGCTACCGATATCTAAAATTTTTAAACCTTTTAAAAAGTCAGTTTTTTTGTTTTCAATTTTAAAATACTCTTTTATTTTATCTGTAATATATTCAATCCTTGTAGGATTAAACATATGTAAAGGTTTAAATTTCCCATTAACATCCCACCATTCTTCAGCTAAGTTTGAAAACTTTTGAATTTCTTCTTTATTTATAGTACTCATTTATTTATTTTTATTTAAAATATATTAAAATCTTTAAAAATTATATTAAATTCTTAAATGGCAAAAAAAGTATTAAAGTTTGGAGGCACATCTGTTGGAACTATTGAGAGAATTCAGCATGTGGCAAATATAATCAGACAAGAAAAAGACAAAGGTCATCAGATAATAGCCATTGTTTCAGCCATGGCAGGTAAAACTAATGAATTGATTAATCTATCAAAAAAACTTTCAGAAGATTTTAACAAAAGAGAATTAGACGTTTTACTATCCTCAGGAGAGCAAATAACTTGTGCTTTACTAGCTGGAGCACTTTTGAAATTAAATATTAAAGCTAAATCTTGGCTAAATTGGCAAATCCCTATTTTGACAGAGGGCGAGCATGCTAATGCAAGAATTATTAATATTCATGTAAATAAAATAGATGAGTTTTTAAAATATGGTGTTGCAATTATTCCAGGTTTTCAAGGAGTCTCTAAAAATGGGGATATCACAACAATTGGAAGAGGAGGATCGGACGCTACAGCAGTAGCTTTTGCAAAACTATTTAATGCAGACTCTTGTGAAATCTTCACAGATGTTGATGGTGTTTATTCCTCTGATCCAAATAATATACCCGTAGCAAAAAAAATTGAAAAAATTTCGTATGAAGAAATGTTAGAACTTTCCTCATTAGGTGCAAAAGTAATGCAATCGTCCGCTGTTCAAACAGCTATGATGTATGACATACCTTTAGAAGTAAGGTCTACTTTTACAAACAGAAAAGGTACTAGGATTTTTAATAGACAAAATATAGATTATTCAAAAAGCGTTACAGGCGTTGCATATTCTAAAGACGATGCAAAAATTACTTTAATAGGCGTCGAAGATAAGCCTGGAGTTGCTGCAAATATATTTGAGCCTCTGAACAAAGCTCAAATAAATGTTGATATGGTTATTCAAAATATTTCATCTGATGAAAAATTGACTGATGTAACATTTACGATAAAAAGAGAGGACCTTCCAAAAACAAAAGACATATTAGAAGGAAACAAAGACGTAAACTATAAAAAGATAACTCATAATGAAAAAGTGTCAAAAGTATCAATAGTAGGTGCCGGAATGGTTTCAACACCAGGAATTACTTACAAAATGTTTAGAGGCTTGGCTGATAGTAAAATAAATATTTTAGCCATTTCCACTTCAGAAATTAAATTATCTGTAATTATTAAAGAAGAAGATACTTTAAAAGCTGTTAAAAAAATGCACTCAATATTTGACTTAGATTAAAATGGATATAAGACCTCATAGAAAAATTAATAGACGAAGGACTAAAGAAATTAAAGTAGGCAATGTAACTGTTGGAGGGAAATCTCTAATATCAGTTCAGTCTATGACTAATACTTTAACGACTGATATTAAGAGTACAATTCTGCAGATTAAAGAATTAGAAGAGGCGGGTGCTGATATTGTTAGAGTTTCCTGTCCTGACGAAAATTCTACAAAATCCCTTAAAGATATAGTTAAAGAGGTGAGCGTACCTTTAGTCGCAGATATACATTTCCACTATAAAAGAGCTATCGAAGCTGCAAAAATGGGTGCAAGCTGTCTAAGAATAAATCCAGGAAATATAGGCTCTAAAGAGAGAATTATAGAGGTAATAAAAGCTGCAAAAGATTATAATTGTTCAATTAGAATAGGAGTGAATGCTGGTTCATTAGATAGAAGATTGCTTGAAAAATATAAAGAACCTTGTCCAGAAGCTTTAGTTGAAAGTGCAAAGTATAATATCAAATTACTTGAGGATAACGATTTTTTTAACTTTAAAATAAGCGTTAAATCTTCAGATATTTTTCTCACTGTTAAAGCTTACAAACAATTATCTGAAATTAGTGATTACCCCTTACATTTAGGAGTGACCGAGGCTGGAGGATTATTTACTGGTTCAATTAAATCTTCTATTGGAATTGGCCAACTATTAATGGAGGGGATTGGTGATACAATAAGAGTCTCATTATCATCTGATCCTGTCGATGAGATAAAAGCAGGATATGAAATACTAAAGTCTTTAGGTATTAGATCTAGAGGCGTAAATATAATTTCCTGCCCATCGTGTGCTCGACAAGCTTTTCCAGTAATAGAAACTGTAAAAGAACTGGAAAAAAAGTTATCTCATATAAAAAAACCGATGGATATCTCAATAATTGGATGCGTTGTTAATGGTCCAGGTGAAGCAGCTCAAACAGAAATTGGTTTAACGGGCGGAGGACAAGACAATAACTTATTATATTTATCTGGAATACCACATACTAAGGTTGCTAGTAAGGAGATTATTGAAAAAGTTGTTAAGCTAGTAGAAGCAAAAGTAAACGATACAAAATAATGATACCCTTGCAGAAAGTGAAAGATATTATTTTGAGACATGATGCTTTAGAAAAGGATCTATCATCTGCAAATATTGAACCTAAGTTATTAGCTAAAAAATCAAAAGAGTATTCAAATTTAGGAAACATAATTTCAATAGCTAAGGAATATATTAATTTTGATACTCTTAAAAAAGATCTAGAGCAAATTCTTCAAGATAAGAGCAACGACTCAGAAATTATTGAAATGGCAAAAAAAGATTTAGAAGATATGGAATTAAAAAAAGGGAGATATGAAAATCAATTAAAAATTTTTTTATTACCTAAAGATGAGGATGATTCAAAAAATGCTATAGTTGAAATCAGAGCTGGCACAGGTGGCCTAGAAGCCTCACTATTTTGCGCTGATTTATTTAAAATGTACGAAAAAGTTTGTTCCAAAAAAAATTGGAAAGTAGAAATTATCAGTATATCTAAAAGTGAGGCTGGTGGTTTTAAAGAAATAATTTTTTCTGTAAATGGTAATGATATTTACTCTTATCTAAAGTATGAGTCAGGTGTGCATCGTGTGCAAAGAATACCTGAAACTGAGACTCAAGGAAGAGTTCACACCTCAGCCGCTACTGTTGCTGTGTTACCTGAAGCTGAAGAAGTAGACATTCAAATTAAGGATACAGATTTAAGAGTTGACGTCTTTAGAGCCGGAGGACCAGGAGGTCAGTCTGTTAATACTACAGATAGCGCAGTCAGAATTACCCATATACCTAGTGGTATTGTTGTAAGTCAGCAAGATGAAAAATCTCAACATAAAAATAAAGCTAAAGCTTTAAAAATTTTAAGATCAAGAGTTTACGAGTCTGAAAAAAGAAAAAAAGATCAAGAGAGATCCTCCAATAGAAGAAGTCAAATAGGTTCGGGAGATAGATCTGAAAGAATAAGAACATACAATTTTCCTCAAGGAAGAGTTACCGATCACAGAATTAATTTAACTTTACACAAATTAGATGAATTTTTAAGTGGTGAAATACATGAGGAAATGAACCATGAGTTAAGATTAAAAGAACAAAATTTAAAACTTGAAAGTCTCTAAATAATGATTGTTTCAGAATTAATTAAACTCGGCAGTGTTAAACTAAGAAATAAAAATATCAAATCTCATTTAATAGACTCTGAAATATTATTATCTAAAGCACTGAGAAAAACTAGAGAGGAAATACTAATTAAATATGATAAAAAAGTTAAATTTCATGAAGAAAAAAAATTTGAAAGTCTAATCCAGAGAAGGTCATCTAATGAACCAATCGCCTATATTCTTAATTACAAAGAGTTCTGGAGTAAAAGATTCAAAATTAACGAAAATACATTGATACCAAGACCCGAAACGGAACTATTAGTCGATAAAATTACAAAAATTTATAGAAATAAAAATATATCAATTTTAGATATTGGCACAGGATCTGGGTGTATTTTAATTAGCTTGTTGAGTGAATTACGGAATTCTTTAGGTGTGGGTGTAGATATTTCAAAAAAATCTATCGAGATTGCCAAGCTAAACGCCAAAAAATTTATCTCAAATAAAAGAGTAAAATTTTTAAAGAGACCATTTTACAATATATCTAATGTAAAGTTTGATCTAATTGTTTCAAATCCACCGTATATTAAAAGAAGCGATATTAAGAATCTAAATGAGGATATTAAGAGATTTGAACCTAAAATTGCTCTAGATGGTGGAAATGATGGGCTTGACGTAATTAGAAAAGTTATCTACAAAGCTTCTGATATCTTAAAAATTAATGGGAAGCTCGCCCTTGAAATTGGAAACGAGCAATATAAAAAAGTTTCAAAAATATTAAAAAACAAAAACTTTAGAATTGAATATATAGTTAAGGATTATAATAACAATATCAGATGCTTGATATCAACTTTGCTGAAATAAAATGATGAACAACAATAGAAGAAGAAATTTTAGATCGAGACCCCAAAAAAATAACTTTAGACGAAGAAATGGGGGAAGTTCTAATAACTCAAATGCTTTTAATAATGGAAATGTTAATTTCAATAGAAACGGGTCAATGAATAACCCACATAATGTGGAAAAAACTATGATCAAATTTCAACAATTAGCCAAGGATGCACAAAGCAATGGAGATCCGGTTTTAGCTCAAAACTATTTGCAACATGCCGACCATTACTTGAGAAGATTGAATGAAATCAGTGAAAAAAAAGATAGTAATTTAGAAAAAAATATTTCTTCTGAAGACAGTAATAATCAAAAAATAAGTCAATCCTCTAGTTAGAAACTATCTAAGTTCTGATAATCTTAAATCAATTTTAATTCTCTCTATCTCAAACTCTTTTCTTGATTCTCCTTTTAATATTTTACCCGACGGCAGTTTTAATCTTTGAGAATTTACTTTTTTTCCATTTACAATTACTTCATAATGAAGGTGTGGACCAGTTGAAAGACCAGTTGAACCTACGTACCCAATAATTTGACCTTGCTTAACTTTCTTGCCTTCTTTAACTCCTTTGGCGAATGATTTCATGTGAGCATAAACAGTTTCATAAGTAGAATTATGTTTTATCTTTACGCAATTACCTCCCCCTCCACACCATCGAGCTCTAGTTACAGTTCCAGAACCTGAGGCCATAATAGGAGTTCCGCTCGGTGCGGCAAAGTCAGTTCCCTTGTGCATTTTATTATAACCCAAAATTGGGTGCTTTCTCATTCCAAAAGAAGACGACAATCTTGCTCCGTTTATCGGTGTTTTCATTAAAGATTTAGTTATACTTTTTCCTTTAATGTCATAATATTCTTCATCGTTTTTGTAATTAAAATTATAAAGATTTATTTCTTCTCCATTGACGTACATAGAAGCATATAAAATTTTTCCAGTATCTTTTACCTTACCATTATCATCTTCGAATTTTTCGTAATAGATTTCAAACCAGTCTCCTTTTCTAATATCCCTTTGAAAATCAACTTCAAAACCGAATATCCTTGCAAATTCTACAATTATGTTTGGCTCTATATCTACATCTATTGCTGAATTATATAAATTATTTTTAATGTTATTCTTAACCACCACTTCTCTTTTATAGAGTCGAATTATATTTTCTTTGACTGAAAAGATATCTTGAATTTTTCTTACTTCAATACTTTGCGTGTTACTAATTGGATATAATAAATTTACAACAGTAAGGGAGCCATCATCTAATTCTTTATAAATCAGTGATAATTCTCTGCCTGAATAAATATTAGAAAGCTTTTTTTGTTTTAGTTTAAAAGATATATCTTTTACATCTTTGTTTCTAATATTAAAATTTTTAAGTATTTTTTCGACTGAGTCATTATTTTTTATCTGATATTTTACCTCATTATATGGACTGTTAATTTTTGCTGAAAGAAAATTTGTAAGTTTTCTAAATTCGGTTGATTTAGCTATTTCTTTTAAATTATTTTTATTTTCAATATCTTTTTTATCTGTCAAATTTGAATAAAAAATGAAAATTGCTGATAAACTTATACTAGCAACTAAAAGTATTAAGAAGTTATAATTTCTTATTTTAATGTCGCTAAATCTCATGACACTTGTGAAATTCAATCTTTTTTTTAAAAGATTGGTCAATATTTGATTTATCGTCATAGTTGTTTTTTTACAAAAATTAAAGGTTTTTTGCAACTTGGTATGACAAAAAAGGGTCGATTTTATTAGCTTATTTGACCAATATACGTCTTGACTTATAATACTATTGTAATAAAACGAGCGCTCACCTCTACGAAATTAATTATTAATAGCGCCAGAGGTGTGTAGATTTTGTAACTCAAGATCTTAGCTTTTTTAAATTGTAAATTTTAGAAGAGAAGTGTGGACGGCTAGGTTAATAAAGAAATTGTCGTACACACTTTAACGAAAATAACTTTAATTTACCTTAAAGTTATAAAGCTAGTGTGCGCCGTTATTAAACTTGAGAGTTTGATCATGGCTCAGAACGTACGCTGGCGGCACGCCTAACACATGCAAGTCGAACGCAGTAGCAATACTGAGTGGCAAACGGGTGAGTATAATGTGGGAATCTGCCTTTTGGTTTGGAATAACACGGGGAAACTTGTGCTAATACCGAATAAGCCCTTACGGGGAAAGTTTTAATGCCGAAAGATGAGCCCGCACTTGATTAGCTAGTTGGTAAGGTAAAAGCTTACCAAGGCAACGATCAATAGCTGTTCTTAGAGGAAGACCAGCCACATTGGGACTGAGACACGGCCCAGACTCCTACGGGAGGCAGCAGTGGGGAATCTTGCACAATGGGGGAAACCCTGATGCAGCGATGCCGCGTGAGTGAAGAAGGCCCTTGGGTTGTAAAACTCTTTCGTCGGGGAAGAAAATGACTGTACCCGAATAAGAAGGTCCGGCTAACTTCGTGCCAGCAGCCGCGGTAATACGAAGGGACCTAGCGTAGTTCGGAATTACTGGGCTTAAAGAGCTCGTAGGTGGTTAAAAAAGTTGATGGTGAAATCCCAAGGCTTAACCTTGGAACTGCCATCAAAACTTTTTAGCTAGAGTGTGATAGAGGTAAGTGGAATTTCTAGTGTAGAGGTGAAATTCGTAGATATTAGAAAGAACACCAAATGCGAAGGCAACTTACTGGGTCACTACTGACACTGAGGAGCGAAAGCATGGGTAGCGAAGAGGATTAGATACCCTCGTAGTCCATGCCGTAAACGATGTGTGCTAGACGTTGGAAATATATTTTTCAGTGTCGCAGCGAAAGCATTAAGCACACCGCCTGGGGAGTACGACCGCAAGGTTAAAACTCAAATGAATTGACGGGGACCCGCACAAGCAGTGGAGCATGTGGTTTAATTCGAAGATACGCGCAGAACCTTACCAACGCTTGACATGTTCGTCGCGAGACTAAGAGATTAGTTTCTTCAGTTCGGCTGGACGAAACACAGGTGCTGCATGGCTGTCGTCAGCTCGTGTCGTGAGATGTTGGGTTAAGTCCCGCAACGAGCGCAACCCCTACTTTTAGTTGCCACCATTTAGTTGGGCACTTTAAAAGAACTGCCAGTGATAAGCTGGAGGAAGGTGGGGATGACGTCAAGTCCTCATGGCCCTTATGTGTTGGGCTACACACGTGCTACAATGGCACTTACAATGGGATGCAAAGAGGTGACTCTAAGCTAATCCCTAAAATGTGTCTCAGTTCGGATTGTACTCTGTAACTCGAGTGCATGAAGCTGGAATTGCTAGTAATCGCGGATCAGCGCGCCGCGGTGAATACGTTCCCGGGTCTTGTACACACCGCCCGTCACACCATGGAAGTTGGTTACACCTTAAGGCAAAGCTTATACCTTTGACTACGGTACGATCAGCAACTGGGGTGAAGTCGTAACAAGGTAGCCGTAGGGGAACCTGCGGCTGGATTACCTCCTTTCTAAGGAAGACCAAAACATTTCTTTTGGTCTTAAAAAAATAAGTTAATGTGGCCGTCCTCATTTCTCTTCTATAAATAAAGTGTCTCATAAATGCTTAGGGGCCGGTAGCTCAGGTGGTTAGAGCGCACCCCTGATAAGGGTGAGGTCGGACGTTCGAGTCGTCCTCGGCCCACCATTTTTCACGGGGGATTAGCTCAGCTGGGAGAGCGCCTGATTTGCATTCAGGAGGTCAGCGGTTCGATCCCGCTATCCTCCACCAAACACTTTTAGTTTTTTTAAATTGTAAATAATTAATATCAATTTGATTGTTCAAAATTATGAACAATCAACAATATCTATATCCGATTGTTCGAATAGAAGAACAATCTAAAAATGTTCGAATAGATGAATGTTTTAATAAAAATTTAATTTAGACAGAAAATTATTTTCTGTGCATAAATCAAGCGTTTAAGGGCGTATGGCGGATGCCTAGGCACTGAAAGGCGATGAAGGACGTGGTATACTGCGATAAGTTTCGGGGAGCTGTATGCAGGCTTTGATCCGAAAATTTCCGAATGGGACAACCCACCACTTTATGTGGTACTTCAAACTGAATTCATAGGTTTGAAGAGCTAACCCGGAGAACTGAAACATCTAAGTAACCGGAGGAAAAGAAATCAATTGAGATTCCGTTAGTAGTGGCGAGCG
>CACHWN010000003.1:0-22500 GCA_902583585.1 uncultured Pelagibacteraceae bacterium | reverse complement strand
ATGCACTGAAAAAAATTTTTTTATGGATCCATTTATTATTGAAGCAGGAATAAACCATTTCGGGAAAAAAAAGGAAGCTGACTTGATACTTAATTTTTTTTTAAATTCAAAGTTTAAAAAATTAACTTTTATGCTTCATTCGGAAAAGTTTTATTCTACGCAAACAAAGATGGGAATTGATTTTAAATTAAAGAAATCTTTTTACCAAAAAGCTATTAAAAAGTGTCATTACAAAAATAAAAAAATTGGGCTATCTGTTTCTTCAGAAAAAAACTTTCCTGATTTCTCAGATCTAAAATTTGATTTCTATAAACTACTAAGCCTTAATATTAATAATTTTAAACTTATTAAACAATTAAAGAAACTTAATAAACCAGTCTATGTTTCAACTGGACACGGTGCAGCTGACAAAAATATTAAAAAGTGTTTAAACGCTTTTGGAAAAATGAAAAAAAAGATTGTCATATTGCATACACCTATGTCCTATGATCCAGAAGAATTAAATTTTTCAAGAATTAATTATCTTAAAAAAAAATTTAAATTACCTGTTGGATACAGTAACCATAATAATGATATTGAAAGTATAAATATTTTATCAGCGTACCATCCAGAGGCAATATTTGTTTATTGTAAACCATTGAAGAAAAGAAAAAGAATATATCCTGATAATGCCCACGCTTTTTATTTCGACCAATTGAAAAAAATGAATCTCAATTATCAAAAATTTAAAAAGATGAATAAAAAGATCAAGACAATACAAAGAGTCAAAATTTTTACAGATAACTTCAAAAATTAATATGTACAAAATCATAGCGATTATACCCGCAAGAATAGGAAGCAAAAGAATAAAGAAAAAAAATATTAAAAAATTTTATGATAAACCAATGATACAATGGACCTATGAAATTTTAAAAAAATCTAAATTATTTTCAAATATTTACCTAACAACAGAAAGTAAAGAAATTATAAATGTCTGTAAAAAATTTAACTTTAAAAATGTTATAAAGAGACCAAAAAAACTTGCAAGAGGAAATACCACTATTAAAGAAGTCATGATTCATGCTATTTCAGAATTGAATAAAAAACATAGTTTTAAAAATGTATGTTGTGTTTTTCCATGTAGTCCTTTTTTGAAAGTATCAAATTTAAGAAAAGCAAAAAAAATCATTAATAATAAAAATGAAAATTACGTTGTTCATGCAATTAGAAAGTATAGCCACCCACCTGAAAGAAGCCTATTGGTAAATAAAGAAAACAAGATTACATTAGTAAATGAAAGGTTAATGCATAAAATGACACAATCTTTTCAAAAAAAATATCATGATGTTGGTCAGTTCTATATGTCAAATAAAAATACTTGGTTTAAAAAATCTAAAAATATCACACGAGTAGGAATTGAATTAATGCCGTGGGAGGCTATTGATATTGATAATAAAGAAGATTGGAAATTTGCCGAGTTAATATTCAAAAAATGGAAAAAGATTGAATGAACTGTGACTTCTGTTGTTCAAAAAATTTATATAAAGCCTATAAACCCATAGGCTCTCTTTTAGATACTTGTGTTTTTATATGTAAAACTTGCGGTTTGTCTCAATCTTCAAAAACTACCAAAAAAAGTTTATCTAAAAAAAAAAGAATTAGCGGCGGTGCTGATTGGGGAAATATTAGATATGGAAAAGGTTTTAGAGTTTTTAAAACGATAAAGATTTTAAAAAATAAAATGAATTTAAAAAAAATTAACAAATGTCTAGATGTGGGCTCCAATAGAGGGGAATTTATTAACTCATTGTCTAAACTAACCAATTGTGATTTTATTGGAATAGAACCAGATAAAAAACTCAAAACTAAATATAATAATAAAAAAGTTAAAATTATTTACGAAAGATTTGAAAATATAACAATCAGCCAAAAATTTGATTTAATTCACTGCTCACACACTTTAGAACATTTAGACTCTCCAAGCTTTTTTTTTAAGAAAATAAGCAAAAACATGACCAACAAATCTATTTTGTACCTTGAGGTTCCGGATATTAAAATCATTAAATCAAAGAATTGTTTAGAAGAATATTTTATTGATAAGCACACTTTTCATTTTTCAGATAATGATATTAAAAATTACTTAATAAGATACAACTTTAAAATAATTAATAAAACCTCTGACAAAGAAAATGCTATATATTTAATAAAAAAAACAAATTCTAAAAAAAAACAATATTTTAATAATAGATATAATGAACATAAACTTTTAATAGAAAATTATGATAAGAACATATCTCTAAATATAAAAAGAATAAAAATGTTTAAAAAAAAATTAGATAATATGATTTCTAAAAAACAAGTTATACTTTTTTGGGGAGCTGGAAGAATTTTTAATATTTTTCAAAATCATGTCGACTTAAAAAAATATAAATCAAAGATTTATGTTTGTGATGAATATTTAACAAATTATGTAAAATTTTCTAGTGGATTTAAAATTCATAAACCATTATCTTTAAAAAGTGTTAAATTTGATAAAATTTTTATAACTGCTAGATCTTTTGAAACGGATATAAGAAAAAAAATAAAGATAATTTTTAATAAAGATAACAGGATCAAAATCTCTTCTATTTTTTCAAATTAATCCTCATGAAAAATTTAATTTTTAAATCGAACTATCTAAAATCTTTAATATTGCTATCAATTTATAAAGCAAAATCCGGCCATCCGGGAGGTTGTCTGTCCTGCTCTGATTTTCTGCTTTTTTTATTTGAAAGAGAAATGAATCTTAAGATAAATGACTTTAAAAAATGGGATCGAAACCATTTTATTTTGTCAAAAGGACATTGTGCTCCTACTTTGTATGCTATTGGTTATTTCAAAAAATTTTTAAGTTTAAAATCATTACTCAATTTAAGAAAAATTAACTCTGTAACACAAGGTCATACTGATTTAAGAACTTTGAACTGGGTGGGCGCTAATACTGGATCTTTGGGTCAAGGATTATCTGTAGCCACAGGAATAGCACTAGGTTTGAAGATAAAAAAATCAAATAAAAAAGTCTTTGTAATGGTAGGCGATGGAGAAATGCAAGAGGGACAAGTTTGGGAGTCATTAATGTTTTCATCACACCATAAATTAGATAATTTAATTATTATTTTGGATTATAATAAGATCCAAAGTGATGATTTTAACAAAAATATAATGAATTTCGAACCTTTGAAAAAAAAGCTTAGTTCATTTGGTATGAATGTTCAAGAAATTGATGGACATAAGATTAATCAAATTAAAAATTCCTTACTAAGAATTAAAAAAAACAATAAACCTAATTTCATTATTTCCAATACTATAAAAGGCAAAGGAGTTTCTTTTATGGAAAACAAGCCTCAGTGGCACGGTAGTGTTAAAATAACTGTTGAGCAAATCAAAAAAGCTTTATCCGAATTAAATAATTATGATTCTTTAAAAAAATATTTATAATGAAAAAAAAAATTATTGATATTGCAAAATCACACTCTACATTAAGAAATCAATTTGGATTGAGTATAACTAGATTAGCAAAAAAAAATAAAAAAATTGTTGTTTTAGATGCTGATGTTGCGGGTGGAACAGGTTTGCACCATTTTAGACAAAGTTTTCCTGATAGATTTTTTCAATGTGGAATTGCTGAACAAAATATGATCTCAATGGCAGGAGGATTAGCCAGTCTTGGGTTTATACCAATCGTAACGACATTTTCAGTTTTTATGTTAAGAGGATTAGAGCAAGCAAGACTTTCAATTGCCTATAATAATGTAAATGTAAAATTAATAGCTAGTCACCCTGGATTAGACGTTGGTCCCGACGGCGGATCGGCGCAGTGTCTCGAAGATTTAGCAATTTTTAGGTCTCTGCCTAACTTAAAAGTTATTTCCCCTGCAGACCCTAACGAAATGAACTCTGCTGTAAATGAAATAATAAAATATAAAGGACCAGTCTATATGCGAACAGGCAGATCAGAAATTCAAACAATATTTCATAAAAACTATAAATTTAAAATTGGTAAAGGAAAAATTATAAAAGGTGGAAATGACCTGTCAATTATTGCTTGTGGAGTAATGGTCGAAAGAGCCTTGCTTGCCTCAAAATATTTAGAGAAAGAAGGGATAAAAGCTAGAGTAGTAAACATGTCAACAATTAAACCAATCGATAAAGACTTGATTATTAAATGCGCAAGGGAAACCAAAAAATTCATCATAGCAGAAGACCATAATAAATTTGGGGGCTTAGGAAGCGCAGTTTCAGAGGTAACGTCAGAATTCTCTCCAATACCCATAAAATATGTGTGTGTTAAAGATAAGTTTGGGATGTCTGGCGAGCCAAAAGAACTAGCAAAAAAGTTTAATATAGATTACAAGACAATTTTTAAGATAGCTAAAAAGTTTAAATTTTAAAAAATATGAAAAAAATTTTATTTACTGGAAGCGCGGGTAAAGTGGGTAGACTAATAATCCCATTTTTAATAGGAAACGGGTATGAAATTGAGTACTACGATAAATTAGAAGGCAGAGATATTTTTAATTCTAAAGATTTAGAAAAAAAATTAAAAAATTGTTATGCAGTGATACATTCAGCTGCAATACCACATCCAGACTTAAAAGCTTTTAACGATCAAGACTACTGGAGAATAAATTATGAGGGCAGTGTTTCTGTTGTTCAATCAGCAATTAAAAAAAAAGTAAAGAAATTTATTTTTTTCTCAAGTGGAAGTGTTTACGGTTTTTGGGGAGGAAAATGTAAACCTGATAAATTCCCGATTGATGAAAAACAGAAAGTTCCCTCTTTAAAACAAGGCCAAACATTTTACGGGCATACTAAAATTGAAGTTGAAAAATATTTGAAAACTTTAAAGAATAAAATTGATATTACAGTTTTAAGAATAGAGGGAATAGATAAAGGCCATACTAGACTTGAATGGATAAATGGATTCAACGACATGAATAGTTTATGCAAAACTCCATCTAAACCTGCTTTTCACTTTTTTACCAGGTTGTCTCCTGAAAATCTTTATCAAGCTGTTATATTAAGTCTGTTCTCTAAATATAAATTTGAAATATTTAATATAAGTAATGAGTATGTTCATTGGTCAATTGATTGTCAACGTTGGATTAAAAAAAATTACCCAAGAGTTAAAAATTTGACTAAAGGAAACGAAAGTTTGTTCTGCATAAAGAAAGCAAAAAAAATTCTTGGCTACAAACCTTATCCGATAGACGATCATTTTTTACATAGGGAAAAAATCGAAGATTATTATTATGCGCAAAGTTATTTTGGAAAAATTGGCAAGCCTTAACGTTTATGAAATTAACAAATCAAGAGTTATTCTGGAAAGGTAAGCAAGGCGATAATTACGTCAATAGGAATGCAATAGGCTATAGAGCGTTTAATATCGGAAGAAATCTTCTCAAAAATAAAATTAATATTAAAAGTGCAGCTGAAATCGGGCCTAATATTGGGCATAATTTAAATGCCATTAAAAATATTTATCCTAATATAGAAACTTTTGGTATTGAGATAAATAAAAAAGCTTATAAAGAACTGAAAAAAAAACACGATGGCGTTAATCAAAGTATTTTAAAATATCAAATTAAAAAAAAATTTGAACTTGTTATAATAACCGGAGTATTAATGCATCAAGATCCAAAAAAATTAGATTCAATTTACTCAAAAATATATAAGCTTAGTTCAAAGTATATATATTTAAGCGAGTATTTTAATCCTACACCCGTTGAAATACCTTATAGAGGTGAGAGAGAAAGACTTTATAAAAGAGATTATGCAAAGGAACTTTGGAGGAAATTTAAAAAACTCAAACTAGTTGACTATGGTTTTCATTGGAAAGAGGATCCATTTTTTAAAAAAACAGTAGACAATACTAATTGGTTTATTTTTAAAAAGTAATAAAATGCAAAATTTACATAGTAAAATATGTTTAGTAACCGGTGGAACAGGTCTAATAGGAAGTTCAATAGTGAAAAATCTATCGTCTAGTGGCGCAACTGTAATTTTTACATTTAATGGAAATAAAAAGAAATCTAAGAATCTTTTAAGAGATTTAGAGATGTTTGATATCTATTGCCACAAACTTCAAATTCCAAACGAAAATTCAATTAAAAAACTTGTCAAATTCATTACAAAAAAATTTGGCAGATTAGATGTTTTAATCAATAATGCAGGGATAAACATCCCAAATAATTTTGATAGAATCACAGTTAAAGATTGGAATAAAATAATGGATGTAAATTTAAAAGGGCCCTTTATAATTACACAAAAATTTCTTAATCTCTTAAAGAAAAGTAAAGACGGATCAATAATTAATATTGGTTCTGTAAGTGGTCAAATTGGAGGACCCCGAACAACACACTATTGTGTAAGTAAGGCAGGATTAATAGCTCTGACCCAAAATATTGCAATAAATTTATCTAAATTTAAGATAAGATGTAATTGTATTTCACCTGGTTTTATCGAAAGTGAGATGCAAAAGAAAGGTGCATTAAGCAAACAAGTTCAAGAAGTACAAAAAAAAATTTTATTAAAAGTTTTAGGAAAAGGTGATGATATTGCATCTGCAGTGAATTTTTTATCTTCAAATGAGAGCAAATATATTACTGCCCAAACAATCAATGTTAGTGGTGGATTAGTATTTTAATGCCTGCACAACCAATTTTTATTCTTTCTTCAGGAAGATCAGGTAGCTACTCTTTTTACAATGCATTAAAAGGTTTATCAAACATAGAAATTTATCATGAATTTTTATTTGATGAGACCTTAAGAAATTCAGTTTCATACTACATGAAAATAATTGGAAAAAAAAAAATCTTGGAATACCTAGAAAAAAACTACGCTATTGCTATTAAAAATAGCAAAAAAAAAATATGGATTGACTCTTCTAATGCTCTATCCTGGATGATTAAACCTTTGAGATACAAATTTAAGAATGCAAAGTTTGTATTTCTCATCAGAGATGGTCGAAAAGTTGTATCTTCATTTTATTATAAGCACAGAGAAATAATGTATAATAAAAAAGACGTTATTTTACTAAAAAATTTTTTTGATAAAAAAATTAAGTTTTTGTCCTCTGAAAAAAAATATTGGCGTCCAATTCCTACAGAAAGAAAAAAATTTCATTTATTTAATAAAAAAAGCCAATTTTCAAAAATTTGTATTTATTGGTCACTAATAAATAGGACAATTAGAAAAAATTTAAAAGGTGTAAAAAAAAATAATATTTTTTTTTTAAGATTAGAAGATTTAGAAAATAGAAAAAAACTTTTATCATTATTTAAGTTTTTGGGAGTAAGAAAAAAAGATAATAAAACTTTAATCAAAATTTTTAAAAAACCGATAAATGTAAAAATTCCAAAAGATTTTAGTTTAAACAAAGTGCAAAAAAAAGAATTTGAAAAATACTGTAAAACTGAGATGATAAAAAATGGTTATAACTTAAAACAATCTTACATTATGAAATATTAAATTATTTTGAATTTTACTTTTTTGTAAACTTCTTGAACCCTCTGATCAATTAACTTTTGAGATCTTGCAGTGATAATAAACACTCCTAGTCTATTACTGTGATTTGTAGTTTTAGGTAAAAAATCCCCTTTATTTTTAAAAATTTTTATTTTTTTTACCCAGGGTTTTTTTCTAATCTCATTTAATCCGTAAATATTTACTAATTGCCCTTTTTTTGAAAAAAAATATCTATGAGCTATATGTATTTTCTTATAATTAATCAAAAGATCTTTTTTTTTAATTTTATTTTGTATGGCAAGATTAATGGAGTTTTTTATCAGATCAAAAGAAGATGAAAGAGGAATTATTGTTTCACTAAAATCCCCTCCAGAAAGTCTGACTGCCACTTCGATAAAGTATATATTATTGTTATGAATAACAATGTCTCCTTTTATTGTACCATTTTTAATTTTGAGTGATCGAGATATTATTTTTATAAATTTATTGATTTGATAATAATATTGTAAATTTTTACTTGGATAATTTCCTCCATTTTCAATAATATTGGGGCTTGTGTACTTAATCATTTCATAATTTCTATCTACAAAACCAGGTGTATATATTTTCCAATTTTTAATGAATGTTTCAGTGCTAATCTGCGGGCCAGTTAAAAATTGCTCCACTAATATATTTTGTTTTTGTGTTTCGGAAAAAGTTTTGTTTTTAAATCTATTCAGTTCTTTTTGATTTTTACAAATAAAAACTCCTCTGGAAGCTGATTTGTCTAATGGTTTTACAACAACTGGAAATTTTAAATTAATCTTCTTTTTATTTGATTTATTAAGTAATTTAAATTTAGGTACAGGTATAGAATGTTTCTTAAAAAATTTTTTCATCATATATTTATTTGTGCAGATTTTAGCAGCAGTCAAAGGAATATTTTTAATCCCCATAGTTTGCTCTATCGCAGAACTAACTTGTGGAAAATCAGGTCCTTGTAAAAGCACCCCATTAGCTCCAATTTTTTTTGCAAAATTCGAGATACTTTTGGAGTCTTTTGCAGATTTAAAGATGAAAAGTTCGGCAATTTTTTTCCCCGGGGAGTAAAAATTTTTATCAAAAACGATTGTATTTATATTCATAGAATTAGCTGTTTTTATAGTTCCAATTTGATCATGACTTCCTCCCAAAATAATGAGTCTTTTTTTCAAATTTACTTTCAATCTATTATTAATATTTCTAATCTTTTTAAATTCATTAATGATATTATCTGTTTTCAGTTCTAACGGTTTCTTTGCTTTTTTAAGTACTTTATTTAAGTAGATAAATTCTTCTATTGAATTAATTGAAAATTTCAAATTTGAAAATATTCTCTGTAACAATTTTAAATTTTTAATTTTTTTTGACTTATTTTTTAAAGCTTTTTTTAAAACTTTTTTTCCAAAAAATAATTCAAAATTTCTATTTATCTGAATATAATTTCTATTTTCAAATGACAAAGCCATACAGACTTTATTCAAAAAAGATCTATCAATAATTGGATTTTGTAAGCTGAGAAAAATTACAACATCATTAGAAGAAAAATTTATTTTTTTTAATATATTTTTTTTAGTTTTAATTTTTTTATTTAAGACACTTCTTAACTCTTGAGCATTTAGAATTTCCGATATTTCTTTGTGTATTTTTTTGTCAGAAAAAAAAATGTAAAATTTATCGTTATTATTTTTTATTCTCTTTATAAATAAGGATAATAGAGGAAAACCTCCTAAATTATAGAAATATTTTAATGGAAATTTTGTGTCTTTAAAATTTAAATTTAAGACTATTTTAATATTCATTTAGCAATTGAAGAAACACAAATCATCGAGGTTGATTTTCCTCTTAAAAATTTTGGTATAAAAATATTATTTGTACTTTCATGATTTGTAAAAGGTAGCAAAGAAGCTAATTTAAAACTGTATTTAAATTTCCAAAAAAATTCACTTTTATCCACTAAAAAAGGAGCTATATTAATTGTTTTAAAATCATGATTTTTTAAAAAATGTTTCAAAGAAATATTAGTAAATGGTGAGCAATGTGTTGGATCATCATAAAAATTTTCATAGGCATATTTAAAATTAGGAGTACAAATTATTAATATCGCATTATTTTTTGCCACTCTTCTAATTTCCGTAACTAAGTTTTTTGGATTTTTTAAATGTTCTATAAGATTTATCATAGTAATATAATCAAACTCATTATCTTTAAGAGGCAATTTATCATTATCAAAGTCGATATCATCTTTTGCCAGATCTAATCCAACTGAATTTATTTTGTATTTTGTACAAACTTTAACAAATGAACCAGTTCCACTTCCCAAATCAAGCAGTTTATCATTTTCTTCAATTTTCTTTTTTTTGTTAAAATTTAAAAACCTATTTACAGTTCTAAACAGTCTTTCATCATCTATATACTTTGACCCAAAATAATTATTCAAATTATTTACGTAGTTTTTCTGAAAGTCATTCATAATGCAGTTTTATATCAGATATAATTCAACTTTTTTATAAATAAAAATATAAAAATGAATAGTTTAAATATATTTATATATTTGTTAAGAACTTTATTCGATTTTTATAATAAATAATGAAAAAAAAATTTAATGTTATCGCTGAAATTGGCAGCAATCATAACAAAAGCTTAAAGAGATGCTACCAATTAATATCTCATGCGAAAAAACTCGATTGTTTTGCAGTCAAATTTCAATTATTTAAACTAGAAAATCTTTTCCATCAAAAATTTATCAAAAGAAATAAAGAAACCTTAATTTTTAAAAAATTTGAATTACCTCTCCATTTTATTCCCAAAATTTACAGATATTGTAAAAAATTAAATATTAAATTTATGTGTACTCCTTTTGATCTTGTATCTTTAGATAAAATTTCTAATTATGTCGATTATATTAAAATTGCTTCTTACGAGTTACTATGGGATGAACTTTTAATTAAAGCTGCGCAAACCAAAAAAACTATAATAATTTCTACAGGTATGGCTACTGTAAAAGAAATAAGTAAAGCAATTAATATTCTAAAAAAAAATAAAGCAAAAAAAATTATTATCTTACATTGTGTTTCATCTTACCCAGCAGATCGTATGGAAACAAATTTGAATTCTTTTAAATTTTTAAAAGAAAAATACAAGTTAGAAATAGGATGGTCTGATCATTCAGTAGACGAACTGTTAATATACAAAATTTATAAAGACTATAAAATTTCTCTTTTTGAACTTCATTTTGATTTAGACGGTAAAGGATGGGAGTCTAAAATGGGTAAATATTGTTGGACTTATGAACAATTGAAAAATTTGAAGAGATTTATTCAAAATGAAAAAACAATTGAAGGAAAATTTACGAAATCTTTTTCCTTAAAAGAAAAAAAAGAAAGATTATATAGAGCAGATCCTTCAGATGGCCTAAGACCACGAAAGATAATGAGATAATATAATTAATCTTTACTTTAAATAAGAATATTACTATAAAGTGTTCAAATAATGAACAAAACAATAAATATTGATTTATTAATATGATTAATTAATGCATAAAGAAATAATAAAAAAAATAAAATCTAAAAAAGTTAAAATTGGTGTTGTTGGTTTAGGATATATAGGGTTACCAATTTCTTTAGCATTTTGCCAAAAAAAATTTCAAGTAGTAGGGTTTGATAAAGATAAAAAAAGACTTAATCTTCTTAAAAAATCAGTCAGTTATATAGGAACTATTTCTAATAACTTTCTTAAAAAATTTATAAATAAAAATTTTTTTGTAACAAGTGATTTTAGCAAACTTAAAAAAGTTGATATAATTATAATTTGTGTTCCAACTCCTATCAATAAAAATAAAACACCTGATTTGAATTATATAAAAAGTGCCGTTATTGAGATAAAAAAAAATTTAAAGGTTGGCCAAACTATTATTTCTGAGTGCACGACTTATCCAGGCAATACCGAGGAATTTCTTATTCCCTTGTTTAAAAATAAAGGATTTAAAATTGGAAAAAATATTTTTTTAGGTTATTCCCCTGAGAGAGAAGATCCTGGAAATAAAAAATATACAATATTAAAAAACAATATTCCAAAAGTTGTATCAGGGTTTTCGGAAAATTGTAAAAAAATACTTAAACAAGTTTACAGTCAAATTTCAAAAAAAATTTATTTAGTTGAAAATATCAAAACTGCAGAATTTACAAAACTGTTTGAGAATATTTATAGATCAGTAAATATTGGATTGGTTAATGAAATGAAATCAGTATGTAGTAAATTAGATATAAATGTAATTGATGCAATTAATGCTGCTAAAACCAAACCTTTTGGATTTAGCCCTTTTTATCCTGGTCCGGGAGTTGGTGGTCATTGTATTCCTGTAGACCCGTATTACTTATCTTGGAGGGCTGACCAATTTAATTTAAGAACTAAATTTATAAAATTAGCTGGCCAGATAAATGATAATAGGCCAAAAGAAGTAGCAAACAATTTAATAACTAATTTAAAAAAAAAGATTAAAAATAAGGACAAAATTCTAATTTTAGGAATAAGCTATAAAAAAAATTCTGACGATATTCGTAACTCACCACCTTTACAAATTTGCAAACATCTAAATAAAAAAACTAAATATCGATTAATTATATGTGATCCTTTGGTAAAAGTAGGAGTCTACAATCTTCTTAACAGATTCAAATTTAAAAATATAAAGAATTTAAAAAATAAATATTTTATTAAAAAATTTAGTGCAATTATTGTGATGACCGATCACGATTTATTCGATTATAACTTTCTATATAAAAATTCCAAAATTTTAATGGATTGTACAAATGTTTATTCTAACAAAAGTTTTAAAAAGGTAATCAAGGTTTAGAATGAGAATATTAATTACAGGCTCAAACGGAATGATAGGAAGAAATATAATTAAATTATTATCTAAAAAAAAAAATAAAATTTATTGTTTAGATTTAAATCAGAATACTCTTAAAAATTATAAACTAAAATATATCCAATGTGACTTATTAAATTTTTCAAAACTTATATCAAAAACATCTAAAATGAGATTTGATACAATTATTCATTTAGCTGGATTTTTAGGCGTTGAAAAATCCACTATTTCAGAACTTGAATGTATAGAAACAAATTTGCAAGGTACCGTAAATGTTATGAAGTTATCAAAATTAACAAAAACAAAACAAATAATTTATGCATCATCTTCAGAAGTTTATGGAGACATTCTTAAAAAACCCTTTAAAGAGACAGATGCATGTGCCCCAAAATCAGCGTATGGAGTAAGTAAATTAGCTGCGGAAACTTACATGAGGGCTTTTTGTAAAAAAAACAAATTAAACTTCAAAATTATTAGATATTTTAATGTTTACGGTCAATATCAAAGAAAAGATTTCGTAATACCAAAATTTATAGATCTTATAAAAAAAAATAAACCGCTCAAAATATATGGGTCAGGCAAGCAAATAAGAAGCTATTGCCATGTTTTTGATGCTGCTGCTGCAACCATAAAAGTTTTAAAAAAAGGAAAAAAAAACAATATATATAACGTTGGCAATAATTCTGAACCTATTAGTTTAAAAAATTTAGTTAATGTACTTAAAAAAAACACTCCTAAAAAAATTAATTTTTCATTAGTACCTTTTCAAAAAAGTGATAGGTCAAAGGAAAGAGAAATTTTTTTCAGAATTCCTAATTTAGATAAAATAAAAAGCCATACTGGTTATTTACCGCAAATATCTCTAGAGAGAGGATTGAAAAATCTACTAAATGATTAACTTATATTCTATATTTCATATTAATTGTTCTTTTTCCTCAATAGATGAGAAAGAAATCCCGATATTAATCAAAAAATCTTATTGGCCATTACTTAATTTAATTCAAGAAAATAATTTTAATATTGGTATAGAGTGCTCGGGATCATCTCTAGAAAAAATTTATAAATATGATAAAAAATGGATCTATAAATTTAGAGATCTAATTGAAAAAAAAAAGTGTGAATTAATAGGTTCAGGTTTACAGCAAATTATTTCTCCATCTTGTCCAGAAAAAATAACAAAACTCAATTTACAAATTGGCCTTGAAATTTATAAAAAATTCTTGAATGTAAAACCTAAATTTGCTCTCATTAATGAGCAAGCTTTCTCCAAATCTTTGATAAAAATTTATAATAAATTTTTTTCTTGCATAATTGTAGATTGGATTAACTCAAATCAGTCAATTAATAGAAAAGGTAGATATTTTAATTCTTGTCCTACAAATATTATTGACGATTATAAAAATAAGATACCAGTTATTTGGTCAAATTCATTAGCATTTCAGAAATTTCAAAGATATATCTTTGGTGAAATTTCATTTGATAATTATATTAAATTCGTAAATTCACAATCTAAATTTCTTTGTATTTATTCAAATGATTGTGAAATATTCAACTATAAAGACAAAAGATATAAAAATAATTCTCAAAAAAAAAAGATTAATTTACATTGGGAAAGAATAACAGATTTATATAAATATTTTAAAAAAAATACTAAAAATTATAAACTTTTGCAATTGAGCAATATTGAGAAAAAAAGAGATAAAAAATTTTTAAAGATTTCATCTGCACAAGCTCCAATAATAGTTAAAAAACAAAAAAAATATAATATTAATAGGTGGTTAGTTTGTGGAGAAAATAACTTTTACAAAAACTCTGTCTGTTGGAAAATTTTTAAATCCTTCGAGAAGAAAAAGATTAAACAAAAGGACATGTGGATTGATCTTTGTGAATTATGGTCTAGTGATTATAGAACTCACACAACAACAAAAAAAAATTTAAAATTTCATAAATTAGTCTTAAAATTATTTAAAAAGCTTAAACTAAAGCGTGATAATAGCAATCATAAGAAGTTAAGTGGCTTTAAAAAAATAAACTTATCAAACACTAAAAATGTAAACATAAACAACAATTTTATTTCTTTTTATACAAAAAAATTTATTTTAAAACTAAATTTAAAAAAGGGATTAACCATCGATCAATTCACTGATAAAACCATCTCAAAAAATCCACTATTTGGAACAATTTATCAAGGTCAATTGGATTATCTTGAAAACATGAGCGACTATTATTCTGGCCACTTCAATCTTTTTCTATACAATAATTTAAAAAAAATTACAGATATAAGTATTCAAGACTCAAAATTAAACTTGTTCAAAAAAAACAGCCAAACTTATCTTTTAATTTCAAAATTTAAATTTACAGAACTTGGAACTGTAGAAAAATCGATAGAAATAAATCTTAAAAAGAGAGAAATCTATCTAAGATTTAATTTTAAAAAAATTACTCCAGCAATATTAAGATTATTTAATATAAGCTTAACTCCAAAATCTTTTAACAGTAAAAAACTCTATTTTTCAACAAATAACGGAGGGAAAAAAATGGAACATTTTGAATTGATGGAAAATTTTAATCATGGATCTCCAGTCTCAGAAGTTTCTAAATATACATCTTCAAACAACTCTTTAGCAATGACCGATGGCTGTTTGATTATTGGAGACAATAAAAAAAAGCTAGTTTTTAATAGTAATATAGAAGCAAATCCCTTTATAGGTTTGATAGAATATAAAAAATTACCAAAAGACTTTTTTTTAAGAGCCTCTTTTTCTTGTAGAGAAATGGATGATACTTCCAAATTTACAACACTTAGAAATTTAACAACTCAAATTAAGATACACGCGGAGAGCAAATGAAAATATTAATCACAGGGTGTGCAGGTTTCATAGGTCATAGTGTGTCTAAATCTTTTATTGGCAAGAAAAATTCAGTAGTAGGAATTGATAATCTTAATAATTATTACAGTACAAAATTAAAACAAGATAGACTAAAAGATATTGATAAAGAAAAAAGATTAAAAAAAAGTTTTTTTAAATTTTATAGATGTGAATTAAAAAATTTTCAGAAAACAAGAAGTATTTTTAAAAAATATAAGTTTGATATAGTAATTCATTTAGCCGCTCAGGCAGGAGTTAGATATTCATTAGAAAATCCTAGAAAATATTTAGAAAGTAATGTTATTAGTTTTTTTAATATTTTGGAATTATGTAAGATATTTAAAGTAAAACACTTGATTTATGCTAGTACAAGTAGTGTGTATGGAGATAATATTTTACCTTTTTCAGAAAAAACAAATTCCGATAAACCTTTACAATTTTATTCTGCTACGAAAAAATCAAATGAGGTTATGTCTTACGCTTATAGTAATCTATATAAATTTAAAACTACAGGATTAAGATTTTTCACAGTATATGGTCCTTGGGGCAGGCCAGATATGGCATACTATAAATTTACTAATCTAATAAAAAAAAATAAAACAATTCCTATTCATAATAATGGTAAACACAAAAGAGACCTGACATACATAAGTGATATTATTCAAGCTATAAATAAAATTGTAAAAAATAAAAAATCCTACATTCAAAGAGGTAATAAAGTTAATAGTAAAATATTTAATATTGGAAATTCAAAAACAGTTAAACTAATTGACATTGTAAACTTTTTAGAAAAAAGTTTAAAGATGAAAGCAAAAAAGAAATTTGTAAATAAACAACCTGGAGAAATGCTTGATACTTTGAGTAATAGTAAAAAATTAAGAAATAATTTTAGGTTAAAATTTAACACTCCATTCAATAAGGGAATGAGATCTTTTTTTGATTGGTATATGCATTATCACAAATAAAATGAAAAAGTTAATAAATTTTATAAGATTGCTATCACATGTTAAATTTAAAATATTCAAAAAAAAAAATATAAAAATAATCGTTCTTGATGATGAAGAAAAGTCAGAAAATAGAATATTATTAAAAAAACATTTAAAAAAAACTTTTTTTTTAACCACACGATTTTACGCAATTAATATAATTTTTTTAAATTTTGAGATATTGATAAATACTTTTAAGTATTTGATAAGAGGCAACTTTAGCTTGTCCTCTTATTTTGCAAGTTTAATTGAATTCATTAAACCAAAAATTATTCTAACAACTTGTGATAATTCTCATCATTTTTTTAAAACTGCAAAAATACTTCATAAAGAATTTAAATTTATTGCAATACAAAGGTCTTCTAGAGACTCAGTAGTAAAATTGTCTAAAAGTTTAAAAGAAATTATTTTTATTCCAGAATATTTTTGTTTTGGAGAATACGAGAAAACTTTTTATAAAGCAATTGGTGCAAATATTTCAAAATTTAAACCAATGGGGTCTTATCATTTCTCAAATTTTGAGAGAAGCACTAATATAAAAAAAATTAAAGAAATTTATGATATTTGTTTAATAGCAGAAATTCCTTATAAACATAATTTTGATTACGATAAGGAAGGACAAAAATTAGCAATTTTTACTAAAAAATTTTCAGAAAAGTTCAATCTTAAAGTAGTTGTTGCTGGCAAGAGAAGAAGAAATAAAACAAAAAGATTAATTATGGGAGAGAGGACAGGTACTATTAAAAAGGGTACATTTGATACTGAATACTCGTTCTATACAAAAATCTTTGGTAAAAAAAACTATAAAGATAATATTGAAAGCCAATTTACAAGCTATAAAGCGGCTTTGAAAAGTAAGGTTGTAATTGGAATGAGTTCTACTATGTTAAGGGAAATGTTAGCTGTAGGAAAAAAAATATTTGTATGGTCAAGCAAAAAACATTTAAAATTTAGAACAGGATTTCCAATAAAAGGCATTTGCCTACTTCGGTGTAATGATTATTATGAATTTGAAAAAAGATTAAAAAAAATAATTAATATATCTAAACAAAAATACTTTTCACAATTAAGCAATGACCCTAAAAAATTAGTTCTCTACGACAAAAATAAATCAACAAACGAAAAAATTATTAACGAAATAGAAAAATACATAATAAAATGAAAACTAGAAAAAAAAAATTAGTATTAATAAACGTCAATCCAAAAATTTATGATAAAGCTTTTTTTAAAAGATTAAAAAAAAATAAAAACGCAAATATAATAATTGTTAAAGACGATAGATCTGAAGTTTTAAAAAATATAAGAGACGCTAGTGCTTTGATAAATTGTTCAAGCAAAATATTTGATAAAGAAGTATTTTTGAAAGCAAAAAAATTGAAATGGTTACATTCAGGGTCTGCAGGTATTGAAAAATTTCTATTTACAGAGTTTTGTGAAAGTAAAACTTTATTTACTAATGGGAGAATTTTACAAGGTCCTGAGATTGCAGATCATGCACTAGGTTTAATTTTAACCTTTTCGAGGAATTTACATTTATACATTAAAAGACATAAAGTAGTAAAAAAAAGGCCAATAGAACTTAGGGGAAAAAAGTGTGCTATTTTTGGTTCTGGTGGAATTGGATATTGCATAGCTGAAAGATTGCATGCATGCGGCATGATGGTAAAAACTTTTACTGATGAATTGCATCCTATTAACTCATTTGTGAGCGATTCTTTTGTTTACGAAGATTTAAAAAAAAAAATATCAGAATTCGAAGTTGTTGTAATCGCATGTCCGTCTACCAATGAGTCAAGAGAGTTCTTCAATTATGACTTATTTAAGAAAATGAAAAAAAACTCAATCTTAATAAATGTATCAAGAGGAAATGTGCTTAAAACTGACGATTTATTAAAAAATGATATTTTTAAAAAATTTAAAGGTATTGGATTGGATGTTACGAGCCCTGAGCCATTAAAGAAGGATCATGTATTATTAAAACAACATAATATAATTTTAACCAACCATTCAGCAGGCTTATCAGATAATAACAGAAAAAGATCTAGGGACCTTGTTGAGACAAATATTAAAAGATTTTTAAATGATGAGAGTCTTTTAAATTTAGTTAATAAGCAAAAAGGTTATTAAATGTCAGCTGATAAATTTCCTTTAGTACAACCAAAGGCAATTAGTGAATACAACCATGCTTTATTAGGAGAAACTAAGGCCTATCCATCTTTGGAATTAGTAAGACTTGAAAAAGTTTTTTTAAAGGGAAACAAAAAAACAAAGTTACTAGAAATTGGTTACGGCGGTGGTTGTAATACAATACATTTGATGAAATGTGGGTATTTACTGACTGGAATAGATGTTGCAAAAAATGCAAAAAAAGCGGTAAAGAAAAAAATTAGACAAAGTAAATTAAAAAAAAGAATTAATTTAAAAATTTTAAATCCTAGAGCCAAGCGTTTACCCTTCAAAGATAGATCATTTGATGGTGTAATTGCAATGAGTATTCTTTCACTTCTTGGATCACAAAAAAAAATAATAAATCTCCTTAAAGAATTAAAAAGAGTATTAAAGCCAGGCGGTAAAATTATTATAGATATTAATGATCAAAGTTCAGAGTTTTCTATTGGAAAAAAAGTAAAAAAAAATACTTATTTAACAAAGATACAAAATAAAAAAATTTTAACTTATTGTCCAAAAACTAAACATGAGTTTAAAAACTTAGTAAAAAAACATTTTAATATTGTTGATATTGGATATACCTCTTTCGAAATTTTTAAAAGAAAAATAAGAGAATTTATTATTTGCGCTACTAGAAAAGAAAGTTAAATATATTCTTTATTATTAAATACGTTATTTTTATTTTCATATCTAAAATAGTGTCTTGGGTATATCGTTCCTCCAAATTTTAATTTAGAAATCCCTATTCTTTTTTGCTTATCTGAAATTTTCATCCAATTTTGGTTAAAATAATAATGCTGACCTACCTCGTAAAATTTAAATTTTTTTTTTTGATAAAATTTAATTACGAACCACTCCAAATAGAATCTTACAGAGTTATTGTAGTAAAACTCATTTTTTACCGAAGCTTGAGAGGCTCCAGATGCAAACAAGTTAGATAATTCAGTACACCATAAATAGGCAATATATTCGCTGTTTTCTTTTATCAAAAAAAGTGATGAAGAACCATTTTGAATTCCTCTTTTAATAAACTCCCAAGAATTTAAACTTCTGGTTTCTTTTTTGGCATTTTGAAAATGTATTTTTTTAGCTATTTCAACAAATCTATTAATTTCATCGAAACTTGAATTTTTATCAATTATTTCAATTTTTAATTTTTGATAGATTTTATTTTTAATTTCCTTTCTAAGAGATTTTTGAAGTCTATTTTCAAGAGTTATTTCATTATTATCCAAATTAATATAACTTGAATTAATAGAATTTATTTTAACATCAAAATATTTAAGTATTGAAAATGAATTTTCATAATTTAATTGTATTTTTTCATTTTTTACTATGGGGTGATATAAAAAATCAGCATAATCTATTTTTTCATTTTCTATAATAGTGTTGATTTTTTTATAAATAGTGTCTTCTATTTTTCTCTTAGTTCTGGGTATCAAATTTTTATTTATTAATGGGACATGACAAGGGTATTGGTTAAAAGATAAAGTGTTAAATTTATTTGACTTTGTAAGTCCCAAAGGAGCTAATGCAATAGGTTTTTGATCTAAAAAACAAAAAAAAGAAATGTTTTTTATATTTTCATTAGTTTTTACATAAAAATTCACTTGGTCATATGTGTGATATAGAGAAAATCCACCAATTTCATTTAAGTACTTATCCCATTCTGTTTTGTTAATATTATCTACATTTTTAAATTCTATACTCATTTTTTTTTTGCGGTTATTATTAAAGTTTCAAAATATTCTTTATTATTTCTATAAGTTCGTGAAAAAGTTTCAATTTTTATCTTGTGAAAATATTTTGATAATATTTTTTTCAATTCTTTTATTGAATAGAACGAGAAAAGATAATCATCTTTTGGGAATGGGCTACTTTTTCTTAAAATTTTATTAAGAGAATGATTATCTATTTTTTTTGAAGGTTTATAATTTTTATATAGATCTGATTTTTTTGATAAAGTTTCAATATACAATAGTCCATTCTTTTTTAAAATATTATGTACATTTCTTATATAGATTTTGAAATCATTAACTTTAAGCGTGTAAGAACACATACAATCTAAAGCTATATCATAGTTATTATTTGGCACATTCTTCATATAAGGCAATGCATCAAAGAAAAGTTTCGTTTTTGAATTAATATTCTTTTTAATTAAATTTATTGCAGTTTTTGAAAAGTCTAAACCATGACATTTTATTCTGAGTTCTTTCATTAACTTAATATGTCTTCCGTTGCCACACCCAAGATCAATCACGATAGGTTTTTTTTTAATTAAGGGAGACAAAAATCTTATAACATTCTCATTTGGAAATTTTCTTTGATAACCTATTCCGCGATTTATATAGTTTTTTTCGTGAAAGTTTTGTGTTTGCAATAAATATTTTGGTAGATACATTATAAAGTAATTATTTAATTGCCAAAAATCCCTCAAAGGGTCCGTATTTTTGTATAGACATTATATCTTTGAAGCCAGCTCTTTTAAGATAATCAATATTAGCTTTAGATGTAAACGGTTCTAAATATCCCCTAATAGATAAACTTTTTTCATATATTTGTTTTTCGTTGTATCCAATATCCTTTTTATATTCTAAGTATATTTGATTTAAAATATCTTGGAATCTTGCATCTGGACCTCTTGTTTTTTCAAAAAAAATAAAGGCTCCACCCCAATTTAGTGCCTTATAAATATTGTTAATTATCTTCTGTCTGTACTTAGGTTTGATAAATTGAATTGTATAATAAGATACAATTAAATCTGATTTTTTTAAATTTATTTTTTTTAAATCAGAAACTTTTAAGACAATTTTTTTATTTTTTTTTATTTTTTTCTTTGCTTGAGTTATCATCGATTTTTGTTCATCAATACCAATAATTTTAAAATCAATACTCTTATTATAAGAGCAAATTTTTTTAATTAATTCCCCTGTCGAACAACCTAAGTCATAAACTATTGATTTATTCTGAATGAAAAAACTACTTAATTTACAAATTAGGTAATGACCAATTGAGTATAAAGGTACAGACTTATTAATGTGAGTATCAAAGGACTTAACCATTGACCCAGAAAAAGAAAATTTTCCCTTTAAAATCTTTATTTTGTCTCCAGCGTCCATTATATGTTTATTTTTTTAATTAGAGATACCTCTACATAATCTTTCATTTTTTTAATGTAACTTATTCTCTTTCCGATTAATTTGAAACATGGAAGTGATAAGAAAACTTTTTTAAAATCATATCTATAACAAAAAACTTTATTTGAATGTTTATATCTTTTTTTTTTAAACTTTCCATTATTATAAAAGTCATAAACTACAATATGACCACCATTTTTTAAGTGACTCATTATATTTGAAAAAATGTAAAAAATATTTCTTGGAGGTACTAAAAAAAGAAAAAATCCTAATATAATGAAATCAAATTTTCTTTTGAAAAAAAAATTATCAGAAAAAGCATTCTTTAGATGAATTTTTTTAAATATTCTTTTTCCTTCATTTATAGCTTTTAAAGATGAGTCAACTCCGTAACAATTAGATTTATACTCTTTTCTAATTTTTTCTAAAACAAAACCAGTAGAACAACCTATTTCAAGAAAAGTTCTTTTATAACATTTTTTTTTATGTTTTTTTAAAAAGTTAATTACCGGATGCTTATCTTTTGCCACATCTATTCTATAAAATCTATTTCTTAAGTGATTATCATTAGTAACTTTTTTTATTATATTTCTATCATTCATGATGAATTAAATGTTCAATTTTTGAACAAATTACTAGAAAAGCTTATTTTTTTCAATATAATTGTTATATGTTTAGAATTTTATTAGTGTCGGACCTAGGAAATAACATTGGTTTAGGGCATTATTCTAGGGCCAGAATACTTAAAAGAGAGATTTTAAGTTGTTATAAAAAAAAAGTAAAATTTTCAAATCTTTTTGTAAGCGAAGAAAAAATTAATTTCATTAAATCAATTAAAAAAAGATATTTAGAAAAAAAATTAATAGAAATCTTAGAAAGAAAAAAAATCAATAAATTAATTTTCAATGTTAGTAGATTTCTTGAGCCAAAAATATATAATTTAATTGTTTATCTTAGCCAAAAAAAAA
>CACHWN010000002.1 GCA_902583585.1 uncultured Pelagibacteraceae bacterium | reverse complement strand
GTATTAAAACTTGGATCTGCGACTGTAGTTGACAGTAAAGGTATTTTTAAAGAAAAGTGGGTAACTTCTCTTATTAAAGATATTAAAAAATACGGGAAAGGAAAAAACTTTGTAATTGTTTCTTCGGGCGCTATTGCTCTTGGCCAAAAACACCTAAAAATTAAAAAAGGAAAAATTAAATTAGAAATGAGCCAGGCTATTGCATCAGTTGGACAAATTCATCTAGCAGGAAAATTTCAAAAAATATTTGACAAATATAAAATTAAAACTGGTCAAATTTTAATCAGTCCAGATGACACCGAACAAAGAAGAAGAGCTATTAATGTACGAAGAACATTTGACAATTTATTTAAACTTAAAGCTATTCCTGTGGTCAATGAAAATGATTCAACAGCAACTAGTGAAATAAAATACGGAGATAATGATAGACTAGCCGCAAGAGTAGCTCAAATAATTGGGGCTGATATGCTGATTTTATTCTCTGATGTCGATGGACTATACGATAAGTCAAAAGGTAAAAAGATTGTAAAAGAAGTAACTTCAATTAATGAGAAAATTATTTCTATGATAGATAATAAGAAAAATAAACTTGGCTCAGGCGGGATTACTACGAAGTTAGATGCTGCTAAGATTTGCATGAATTCAGGCAGTCACATGTTTATCGCTAATGGTAAAGTAAATAATCCGATTTCAAATATGATTAAAAATAAAAAATATACCCATTTCTTACCAAAAATTTCTACATTAGACGCCAGAAAAAAATGGATTATTGGTTCTCTCAACTACAATGGTACTATTTATATTGATAATGGAGCGGCTAAAGCTTTATTAAATGGTAAAAGCTTACTCGCAGCTGGTATAACTAGGATTAATGGAAATTTCAAAAAAGGAGAAAATGTAATAATTTTAGATCAGAATAATAATCAGTTAGCTCGAGGATTATCATCTTTTAGCTCTACTGAAATAGATAAAATTAAAGGCAAACAAAGTAAAGAGATCGAAACAATTCTTGGTTACCTAAGCAAAACTGAGGTTATTCATAAAGATGATATGGTATTATTATAAATGAATTATTTAGAACAAATAGGAAAGAATGCCAAAAAAGCCTTTGAAGATCTTAAGGATGTGAAACATAAAAAAATTGAAAAAGTTTTAGATAATTACAATCAATCACTTAAAAAAAATACAAATAAAATAATCAAAGAAAATTTAAAAGATGTAAAAAATGTTAAAAGAAAAAATTTGGTTGATAGATTAATTTTAAATAAAAAGAGAATAGAAGGTATTAGGCATTCAATAAATGAAATAGCAAAGTTTAAAGATCCAGTTGGAAGAGTTTTAGAATCATGGAGTAGACCTAATAATCTAAATATAAAAAAAGTAACAACTCCAATCGGTGTTATTGGTGTAATATATGAAAGCAGGCCTAATGTAACTGCTGATGTTGCAGCATTGTGTTTAAAATCAGGAAATTGCTCTATTTTGAGAGGCGGATCTGAAGCTTTTTATTCAAATAAATTATTAGCTAATTTATTCAGAAATAATTTAAGAAAAAATAATATTAATCAAAACTGTGTTCAGTTTATTGAAAATAAAAACAGAAAAATAGTAGATAAATTATTATCAAAAATGAGTGCATATATCGATGTAATTGTACCAAGAGGAGGTAAAGGACTTGTAGCGAAGGTACAAAAATTTTCTAATGTGCATGTTATTGGTCACCTTGAGGGATTATGCCATATTTATGTTGATAAAACTGCAAATATTAAAATGGCGAGAGATTTAATTGTTAATGCAAAAATGAGAAGGACAAGTATTTGTGGCGCAGTCGAAAGTGTTCTAATTGAAGAAAAAGCTTTAAACTCTCATGTTAAAGAAATAATTAATGCTCTTTTAAATTTGGGTTGCGAGGTTAGAGTTGATAAAAAAATAAACAAAATTTTTAAAGGTAAATTAAAAAAAGCTACTGAGAAGGATTGGAGGACAGAATATCTTGATGCAATTATTTCAATTAAAACAGTAAAAAATGTAGAAGCTGCTGTCGAACATATTTTAAAATATGGCACAATGCATACAGATAGTATCATTACTCAAAGCAAAAAAAATGCTGAAATTTTTTTAAATGGAGTGAACAGCTCAATAGCTATGCATAACGTTTCCACACAGTTTGCAGATGGTGGAGAGTTTGGTTTCGGTGGTGAAATTGGTATATCAACTAATAAGTTACCTCCTAGAGGCCCAGTTGGAATTAACCAATTAACTTCTTATAAATATGTTGTCTCAGGAAAAGGAATTATAAGATCTTAATTGATGGCTCAATTAAAGAATTTAAGAATTGGTATTTTAGGTGGAAGTTTTGACCCTGCTCATAGAGGACACTTACTAATTTCAAAGATTGCAATAAAAAAGATTAGATTAAAAAAAATTTACTGGGTTGTGACAAAAAAAAATCCTTTAAAAACTAGGACTTTTTATTCTTTAAATGAGAGAGTTAAACAAGCTAAAAAACTTACAAAAAAAATTAAAAAAATTGAGGTCGTATATTTAGATGACGTCATAAAGTCTTCGAAATCAATTAAAGTAATTCAATATATTTTAGAAAAAAAAAGACCTAAAGATCTTTATTTTATTATAGGTTCGGATATTCTACTAAAGTTGCACAAGTGGCATAGCTGGAAAAAAATAGTAAAATTAACAAAATTAGTTGTTTTTTCTCGTGATGGATATGATAGAAATAGTAAAAAAACTGTTGTGGTAAAATATTTAAATAAAAATAATATAATATTTATTAAAAATAGACCTATAAAAGTTTCCTCAACTTTATTAAGGAAAAGAATTAAAATTCAAAATTGATGGAAATATCAAAAATAAAAGATAATATTGAAAAAATTTTAGACAACAACAAAGCCCTTAATATTAAGTCAATTAATCTTAAAAATAAATCTTTTATAGCAGATTATATGATAATCGCGTCTGGAACATCGTCAAGACACCTTCAGGCTTTATCAGAGATTCTTGTAGCCGAATTAAAAAAAATTGGATTAAATAATTGTCGTATTGAAGGCAAAGATAGTAATGATTGGAAACTAGTTGATACTCAAGATGTGATCGTTCACATATTCCATCCTGAAAAAAGAGAATTTTATGATTTAGAAAAAATGTGGTCTGAAGAAATTCCAAAAGAAAAGGCTATGATATGAAAAAAAATTTATTAATATCTATTCTATTTTTTTATTTTTCAAGCACTGTGGTTTTCTCAAAGAATAGCCTTTACGAGAAAATTGATCTTTTTGGCGAAGTTTTGGAAAATATTCAAAAAGATTACGTAGATGAAGTTGACCAATCAGATATGATGGACTCTGCTATAAATGGTGTGTTGCAATCACTTGATCCATACTCTGCATATATGAGTCCAGAGCTTTTCAAAGAAATGCAAACTGATACCAGAGGTGAATTTGGTGGATTGGGTATAGAAATTGGGATGGAAGCTGGCGTTGTAAAAGTAATTTCACCAATAGATGATACTCCTGCAGCGAAAGCTGGAATTAAAGCTGGAGATTACATTGTAAAAATTGGAAATGAGCAGGTTCAAGGCAAATCTTTGCTTGAAGCTGTAAAATTAATGAGAGGTCCAGTAGGAACATCTATTGATCTTACAATAAGGAGAAAAAACGTTAAAAAACCCTTAGAATTTAAGATAGTACGAAAAATAATAGAAGTTCAGTCTGTAAGTTCTAAAATTATAGGAGATGAAAAAAACCTTGGATACATAAGATTAAAATCATTCAATGAGAATAGTGACAAACAGTTTCTAAAATCGCTAAAAGAATTTGAAAAAAAATCAAAAGTTAAAGGTTATGTATTTGACCTAAGAAATAATCCGGGTGGATTACTGACTCAAGCAATTAATATAACTGACTTTTTTTTAGATGAAGGAGAAATAGTTTCTACTAAAGGGAGACAAGTTTCAGAAACTAGAAAATTTTTTGCAAGGAAAGGTGATGAAACAAAAGGAAAACCAATTGTAGTTTTGATAAATTATGGATCTGCTTCAGCGGCGGAAATTTTTGCCGGAGCTTTAAAAGATCATAAAAGAGCTATTATACTAGGTGAAAACTCTTATGGAAAAGGATCTGTTCAATCTATAATTCCTTTAAGAAATGGAGGTGGAATTAGGTTAACTATTTCAAAATATTACTTGCCATCTGGTAAATCAATCTCAGAAGTAGGAGTTACGCCGGACATATTTATAGAAGAAGAAGGTGAAGACTTTACTATAAATACTGAAAAAGATAATCAATTAAATTACGCAATAAAACTTTTTAGCTCCTAATTTTATGAAACATCAAAAACTTCCTATGCGCAATGGCGTTGGAGTTATTGTTCTAAATAGTGAAAATAAAGTTTTTGTTGGAAAAAGGAAAGATAATCCAGTAGATAAATGGCAGATGCCTCAAGGAGGTGTTGATACTGGAGAAAGTTATCTTTTAGCTATGAAAAGAGAACTTTACGAGGAGACAAGTATTAAAAGTATTAAAATCTTAAAAGAAATTGATGGTTTTTTTGAATATGAGCTTCCAAATAATCTGGTAGGTATTATTTGGAAAGGCAAGTATAGGGGTCAAAAGCAAAAATGGTTTATTACAAAATTTATTGGAAATGAAAAAGAAATAAATTTACAAACCAATAATCCTGAATTTATTGATTGGAAGTGGATTAAAATGGACGAATTACCCGAGGTTATTGTAGATTTTAAAAAAAAAATGTACGTCGAGTTATTAAGAATAATTAAAGATTTTATTGATTAATATTTTTTAAGGTTTCTAATTTATAGGATAACAAATACCTTTCTTTGTCTGAAATTTCATGATTATTGAGTTTTTTTTCAGACTCGTGAATAAGAGTATCAATAGATTTTTTATCCATATTAGCAATATCTTTGGCTGTTGAAGTCAAAACAGTAAGATTGTTATTCGAAAATTCGACTGTTCCCTCCTCCACAAAAAATTTTTTCATATTTTCACCTTGAATGATAATAAATCCTGGTCTTAAAAAAGTAATCAGTGGGATATGATCTTTCAAAATACCCATCTCACCCTCATAGGAAGGAATTATCACTTCATGAGTCTGGGTTTTGATTATTGAGCTATCTGGGGAAATTATTTCAATTTTAAATTTTTCTAACATTAATTGCTGTCTTTAGCTAATTTATCGGCTTTTTCTTGAACTTCTTCAATTCCACCGACCATATAAAATGCTGCTTCTGGTAAATGATCGTATTCACCTTTGCAAATTGCGTCAAATCCTTTAATTGTTGAGTCTAAATCGACTAATTTACCTGGCGAACCTGTAAATACTTCTGCAACAAAGAAAGGTTGTGATAAAAATCTTTGTATTTTTCTTGCTCTCGCAACTGTTAGTTTGTCCTCTTCTGATAATTCATCCATACCAAGTATCGCTATAATATCTTGGAGGGATTTATAGGCTTGTAAAATTTTTTGGACATCCCTAGCGACTCTGTAATGTTCATCTCCTACTATTCTTGGATCTAGTATTCTAGATGTAGAGTCTAGTGGATCGACAGCAGGATATATACCAATTTCTGCAATTTGTCTTGATAGGACTGTAGTTGCATCTAAGTGTGAAAAAGATGTTGCAGGCGCAGGATCTGTTAAATCATCAGCAGGTACGTAAATTGCTTGTACAGATGTAATTGAACCTTTATCAGTTGATGTAATTCTCTCTTGAAGATTACCCATATCTGTTGCTAAAGTTGGTTGATAACCTACTGCTGAAGGAATCCTACCTAATAAAGCTGAAACCTCTGATCCTGCTTGAGTGAACCTAAATATATTATCAACAAAGAAAAGAACATCTTGTCCTTCTTTATCTCTAAAATATTCAGCTACTGTTAATCCAGTTAGAGCCACTCGCGCCCTTGCCCCAGGAGGTTCGTTCATTTGTCCGTAAACTAAAGCGGCTTTAGATCCTTTGCCTTCTGTTTTTATAACACCTGACTCTATCATTTCATGGTACAAATCATTACCTTCTCTAGTTCTCTCACCTACACCCGCAAATACTGAAAAGCCTCCATGAGCTTTAGCAATATTATTTATTAGTTCCATAATCGTGACCGTTTTACCAACTCCAGCTCCCCCAAATAATCCAATTTTCCCTCCTTTGGCATAGGGAGCTAACAAATCTATAACCTTAATTCCGGTAACAAGTTGCTCAGTTTCGGTTGCTTGATCAGTAAATTTTGGAGCCGGTCTATGTATCGGCCATTTTTCCTTAGTTTTCACATCACCTTTTTCATCTATAGACTCTCCTACGACATTTATAATTCTTCCCAAGGTCTCGGGTCCAACCGGTACACTTATAGGAGACCCAGTGTTAATTACCTCATCACCTCTTTTTAGTCCCTCTGTTGCATCCATCGCAATTGTTCTCACATCATTTTCTCCAAGATGTTGCGCAACTTCTAAAATTAATTTATTTCCAGAATTATTTGTTTCTAAGGCTGTATATATTTCTGGTAATTCATTTTCAAAGTTAACATCAACAACTGCACCAATTATTTGTGTTATCTTTCCTTTTGTGCTCATAACTATAAACTTTCTGCTCCTGATATTATTTCAATTAATTCCTTTGTAATAGATGCTTGTCTACTTCTATTATAATTTATCGTTAGCTTATCAACTAAGTCTCCAGCATTTCGCGTTGCATTATCCATTGCAGTCATTCTAGAACCTTGTTCACTAGCTGCATTTTCCAAAAAAGCTTTAAATACTTGTGTGGTAATATTTTTAGGAAGTAAATCTTCTAAAATCTCATCCTCTTCAGGCTCAAACTCATAAGATGAATTAATTCTATCTTCAACATCAGAGATGCTTTGTTCCGTAGGTATGATTTGTTGTGCTTGAGGAATTTGAGTAATCACATTTTTGAAATTATTGTAAAATAAAGTACATATATCAAATTCATTTTTATTAAATAGATCTATTATTTCTTTACCTATTATCTCAGCTTCATTAAATGAAATTTGTTTCCTATCTTTAAAACTAAACCTTTTGACAATATGTTTATCATATTCCCTTTTTATTTGATCTAATCCTTTTGTACCAACTGTTATAATCTTTAAATTTTTTCCTTCACCAATTATTTTTCTAAAATTTGTTTTAGCCAATTTACATATGTTTGAATTAAAACCTCCGCACAATCCTCTATCAGCAGTCAAAACTACACATAAGTGAGTTTTATTTTGGCCGGTTCCAACGAGAAGTTTAGGAGCATTTTCTGGATCACTAATTGTTTTAGTTAAATTTAAAATAATATTATGCATTTTTTGGCTATATGGACGACCTTTTTCAGCACTTTCCTGTGCTTTTCTTAATTTTGCGGCAGCTACCATTTTCATTGCTTTGGTAATTTTTTGGGTGGATTTAACACTTTTGATTCTTTTTTTTAAATCGTCTAAACTTGGCATTACTTAGCACCTTTTTTATAATCTTCAATTACTTGAATTAGGTTTTTTTCAATACTCTCCTCTATTTTTCCAGATGATTGTATTGAATCAATAATTTCTGGTTTTTCGGATTTAATTTTATAAAGGATGTCTTTTTCAAAAGCTTTGATTTTACTTAAATCAACATCGTCTAAATACCCTTTAACACCTGTAAAAACAGCTATAACTTGCTCAGCCACTGTCATTGGAGAGTACTGATCTTGTTTTAAAAGTTCAGTCAATTTCGCACCTCGGTTTAGTAATTGTTGAGTCGAAGCATCTAAGTCTGAACCAAACTGAGCAAAAGCTGCCATTTCTCTATATTGTGCTAACTCTAATTTTATTGAGCCAGCAACTTTTTTCATAGCTTTGGTTTGCGCAGCAGAGCCAACTCTTGATACGGATAAACCAACATTTACTGCTGGTCTAATCCCTTGATTAAATAGTTCAGTTTCTAGGAATATTTGACCGTCAGTTATAGATATAACATTTGTTGGAATATATGCAGATACATCACCTGCCTGTGTTTCAATTATTGGTAAAGCTGTTAATGATCCTCCACCACTTTTATCATTTAATTTTGCAGCTCTCTCTAATAATCTGCTATGAAGATAAAATACGTCACCCGGATATGCCTCTCTTCCTGGTGGTCTCCTTAATAATAATGACATTTGCCTGTATGCAACCGCCTGTTTTGATAAATCGTCATAGACAATCAAAGCGTGCATTCCATTATCTCTAAAATATTCTCCAATAGTACAGCCCGTATAGGGAGCTAAGAATTGTAAAGGTGCAGAGTCTGAAGCTGTTGCGGCAACGATTGTAGTATATTTTAATGCTCCAGCCTCTTCTAAAGTTTTAGTTATTTGAGCGACCGTAGAACGTTTTTGGCCAATAGCAACATACACGCAATACAATTTTTTCTTTTCGTCTGAAGACTCATTTATTTTTTTTTGATTAATAATTGCATCAATTGCGACTGCTGTCTTACCAGTTTGTCTATCTCCGATAATCAATTCTCTTTGACCTCTACCTATTGGTATAAGCGAGTCTATTGATTTTAAACCTGTTTGCATTGGTTCGTTTACAGACTGTCGTGGGATAATTCCAGGGGCTTTAACCTCTACTCGTTTTCTATTTTTTGTTTTAAGAACTCCTTTACCATCTATTGGGTTACCCAACCCGTCCACTACTCTTCCTAAAAGTTCTTTGCCAACTGGTACATCTACGATGGCATTAGTTCTTTTTATAGTATCGCCCTCTTTGATATTTCTGTCGTCACCAAAAATTACAACACCTACATTGTCATTTTCTAAATTTAATGCCATCCCCTTTGAACCATCCTCAAACTCAACCATCTCTCCAGCTTGAACATTATCTAAACCAAATACACGGGCAATTCCATCTCCCACTGAGAGCACTTTTCCAATTTCAGAAACTTCAGCCTTTTCACCAAAATTTTTTATCTGATCTTTGAGTAATTTTGTAACTTCTGATGGATTTATTGTCATCTTAATTTTCTAATAACGTCTGTTCGTATTTCTTAAGTTTATTCTTAATTGAGGTGTCAATCATTATACTTCCTAATTGAAGTTTTAAACCTCCAATTAATTCTTTGTCTACTATAAAATTAAATTTTAAATTTGAACCCATTGCGTTTGATAATTCGACTCTTATTTTGTCAAGATCTATCTGGGATAATTCTTTTGAAGAAATTAAAGATGCTTTTATTTCACCTCTTTTATGCGAACAAAGTTTTAAGAAACTTTCTAAAATTTTTTTTACAAAAAAGATTCTTCTTTTTTCAATCAATAATAAAAAAAAGTTTTTTAAATTTTTTGAAAAATTCAAACTTTTTGATATTAGTTCAATAACCTCATTTTGATGACTTATAGTTTGGGTTGGATTCTTTATGAAATTTTGAAAATCTCGGCTTTCTTCTAAAATAATTTGAAAATTTTTAGCATCATTTTCAATTTTTTCTTGCTCATTGCTTTCTTTAGAAACCTCGAAAAGAGCGCGAGCGTACCTTTCTGAAGTTTCTGTTGAGAAAGATTTATTTGTGGTCATTTTTAAAAGTTAGATTTTTAGTGAAATATGCAGAGGTCGTACCATAAGAGTATAACTTGATCAAGTTTCCAATTTGGAATTTAAGCGAAGTTGATTGGATCAACATCAACTGTAAGTTTTATTTTGGGTGATATTTTAAGCCCATTTAAGACTTTTGTGATTTTTTTTTGTAACAATAACCTATTATCGAACCTGATTAACAATCTAGATCTAAAATTTTTTTTTATCTTTAACAATGGCGAGTCTACTGGGCCTAAGATCTCTAGATCTTTTATTGATTTAAGTTTAATTTTAATTTCTCTTGCGCCTTTTATGCTTAACACTCGATCTTTGGAGGAGACGATAATTGCGACTAACCTGATATATGGAGGTAATTTATTTTTCTCTCTTAACAAAAGTTCTTTCATTAGAAGTTCTTCTGATCTATTTTTTATTAATTCATTAAGTGTAAGATTGTGAGGTGTTAATGTTTGATAAATAATTAAAGACTCTGAACTAAAACGTCCTGCTCTACCACTCAATTGATGATATAATTGAATGTTTTTTTCTGTTGCTCTTAAATCATATCCTCTTCCTGAAAAATCAGCGTCAATAACGACTATACAATTTAATCTTGGGAAATTGAACCCTTTAGATATCATTTGAGTTCCAACTAAAATATCAATTTTGTTTTCTTTAATAGCATTAAATAAATTTTTAGTTTTTTCTTTTGATTGTAAATAATCGCTCGAAAAAATATTAATTTTCTTATCTGGAAAAATTTCTTTTACTTCATCAAAAATTTTTTCAACTCCTGGACCATACATTATAAATTCACAATTACCGTTAAATTTACATTTTCCTTTAATCTCTTTTTCAAATGCACAATGATGACATACTGCTTTATTTTTTAATTTATGAAATGTAAGATAAAGTGAACAATTTGAACAAATTTGTTTATACCCACATTTTTTACAAACTAAGTATGGCGCAAATCCTCTTCTATTGATAAAAAATAAAATTTGATCGCCTTTATTGAGAAAATTTTTTACAAGGCTGATCGTATCATTTGAAATGAATTTATTTTTTAATTTATTTAGGTTTAGATTAATTATTTTTGTTTCTGGTAATGGATAATTTTTATATCTTTTTAATATTTTTACATGTCTATATTTTTTATTTTGAATATTTTTAAAGGTTTCTACAGATGGCACAGATGAAACAAGATGAATTGGTATTTTTTCAAAATTAGCTCTCGATATAGCCATATCCCGTGCATTGTAAATTACACCTTCATCTTGCTTATAAGAAGTGTCATGTTCTTCATCAACAATTATAATACCTAGTTTTTTAAAAGGTAAAAAAAGTGCTGATCTTGCTCCAACTAATAATTTTATCTTATTACTAATAATCCCTTTCCAGATAATTCTTTTCTGTTTTGGTGTAATTTTTGAATGCCAAACAGCAGGTTCAAAACCAAAAAAGTCCTCAAATCTTGACTTAAACTCGTTTGTTAAGAATATCTCCGGTAAAAGAACAAGTGCTTGATTGTTTTTTTTAATAATTTTCTTAATACGTTCAAAATAAACAAGCGTTTTTCCAGATCCTGTTGTGCCTTGTAAAACTGATACATCAAATTTATTATTTATTGACTCTAGAAAACGTAGTGCTTCAGTTTGATCTTTATTCAGTAAATAAGTTTTTTTTTTTGTTTTTTTAACTTTTTCAAGATTATCTTTAAATTTAATAAATTTATCTGAACCACCTATTGCCATTTTTAGCGCAAGACCTACAGGAACCATGTTATAAGAGGAAAACCATTCTATAAAATCTATTAGTTTTTTATCAAGCGAATATATTGTTTCATTAGAGATATCTTTTATTCTTATATTCTTAGGTTCTGAATAATTATTTTTCCAAATTACTCCGATCTCTTTTTTTGATCCGAATGGGACTTCAACTAGTGTACCAATTTTTCCTTTAGTTTTAGAATTATAGGTAAAAGGAAAGTCAAAAATTTTAGGCAACAAAACTTGTGCTTTCATATTATGATAGTATTTGAATTTTCTTTAATTAAAAATGAATTGGTCTTTTATCAACAGCCAATGCTGCTTCTTTTATAGCTTCAGTATGAGTTGGGTGAGCATGGCAAGTCCTTGCAATATCTTCTGCACTCGCTCCAAATTCCATTGCCAAAGCCATTTCTGCAATCATATCACCGCAATGAGGACCGATAATATGTACTCCTAAAACTTTATCTGTTTTGCTGTCTGCAAGAATTTTGACAAAGCCCTCAGTTTCATTATTAACTTTTGCTCTAGAGTTAGCTAAAAAAGGAAATTTTCCTACTTTGTATGATTGATTTTCATTTTTCAATTGCTCTTCTGTTTTACCAACTGATGCGACCTCAGGAGAAGTATAGATGACTCCAGGAATTACATCATAATTTACATGACCAGCTTGACCCGCCAGTATTTCTGCAACTGCAATACCTTCTTCTTCGGCTTTGTGTGCTAACATTGGTCCTTTTATAACGTCTCCAATAGCAAATATATTTTTTACTGAAGTTTGTAATTTTGCATCAACTTCTATTCTTCCTTTATTATCTTTTTTGACACCTATTTTTGATAAATTAAGACCTTCTGTATATGGTTTTCTACCTACAGAAACTAGTACTTTGTCAAATGTAATAGTTTCATCTTTAGAATTTTTTAAATCTGTATAATTAATAGAAACACCTGAACTTGTAGATTGAACATTATTTACCTTAGAGCTCATTTTAAAATTTATCCCTTGTTTTGATAGAATTTTTTTAAATTCGTCAGAAATTTCCCTGTCCATGCCTGGAGTGATATGATCAAGGTATTCAATAACAGTTACCTCTGAGCCTAATCTTGACCAAACTGAACCCATCTCTAATCCTATATATCCACCACCAATCACAGCCAATTTTTTTGGTACTTTGTTTAAAGATAATGCACCAGTAGATGAAATAATATTTTTTTCATCTATTTCAATTCCTGGTAATGAGGCAACTGAGGAACCAGTAGCTATTACTATATTTTTAGCTTTATATTTTGTTTTATTATTATTTTCATAAACAACAATATCGTTTTTTGAAAAAAGGACCCCTTTTCCTTTAATATAAGTAACCTTATTTTTCTTAAATAAAAACTCTACTCCTTTTGTCAGAACTTGAACTGATTTATTTTTATTGGACATCATTTTTTCAATATTCAGCTTTATACCTTCTATTTCTATGCCTTGGTGGTTAAAATCTTTCTTAGCTTTATGAAAATTTTCGGATAAATTTAATAAGCTCTTAGAGGGTATACAGCCAACATTTAAACACGTTCCACCTAAAGTTCCTCTGGACTCTATACAAGCAGTTTTCAAACCAAGTTGGGATGCTCTAATTGCACACACATAACCACCTGGCCCACCTCCAATTACTACTAAATCAAAACTATCCATACTATATATTTAAGAACAATCTCTTCGGTTGTTCTAAAGACTCTTTAATTATTTTTAAAAATGAAACAGCTTCTTTACCATCAACAATTCTATGATCATAAGATAGAGCTAAATACATTACTGGTCTTATTTCAATACTATCATTAGCTACAACTGGTCTATCTACAATATTATGCATTCCCAATACAGCAGACTGAGGAGGGTTCAAGATTGGGGTAGACAACATAGATCCATAAATTCCTCCATTAGTTATTGTAAATGTGCCTCCTTGAAGATCTTCTATAGTAATCTTACCGTCCCTAGCTTTTTGGCCAAGCGCAGCAATATTTTTTTCAATATCTGCAAAAGACATTTCGTCTGTTTCTCTTAAAACAGGTACCACTAAACCTCTGTCTGTGCCAACCGCGATACTTATGTTGTAATAATTCTTATAAACTATTTCATCACCTTGAATCTCAGAGTTTATAGCTGGAAAATTCTTTAAACCTATCACACAGGCTTTCACAAAAAAAGACATGAAGCCTAATTTTACTCCATAATTACTTTTAAATTCATCTTTGTACTGATTTCTCATAGAAATTACTTCGCTCATATCTACTTCATTAAATGTTGTGAGCATCGCAGCGTTTTCTTGTGCCTCTTTAAGTCTTTTAGCGATAGTCATTCTTAGCCTAGTCATTTTTACTCTTTCTTCAGGACCATGATTAATTTTTCTCTCAGAAGGGGCGGGTTTTGAACCCATAAGATCCATTATATCCTCTTTTAAAATAATTCCATTTTTTCCTGTTCCTGTAACTTTGTTTAAATCTATCCTTGCTTCGCTTGCCATTTTCCTAGCTGAAGGTGAAACTTTCTTCTCTTTTTTTATCGTTGTTAAAGACTCGTTAGAAATTTTCTTTTCTTGGTGGACTTGGTCTAAAATTAGTGGTTCATCTTCTTGGCTCTCATTATTTAATTTTAAAACTTGTTCATTTTTTTTAGGTTTAAGTGTTTTTGTCTTTTGAGCATCATTCTTTTGCTCATCAAATAGTTTTTTATTTTTTTTTGGGGGACTGTAAGATTTTACTTCTTTTAGATCTTTTATTTCACTGCTTGAAATGTTATTAATTGTGCCTAAAAGCGATCCAACATTAACTGTCTCGCCTTCTCTTACTTTAATATCTCCAAGAACACCATTTGATGGAGCTGGAACTTCAACATTTACCTTATCAGTTTCAAGTTCGACTATCGGTTCATCAGCAACTACTTTTTCCCCTTGAGATTTTAACCATTTAGATACTGTTGCTTCTGTGACTGACTCACCCAAAGTAGGAACTGTAATTTTTTCTGACATTAGTATTTAAGTATCTTTTCTAATATTTCTTTTTGTTGTGCAAGATGTTTGTTTGAATTTCCAGTCGCAGTGGTTGAGGAGGCTGATCTACCCACATATTTTATGTCAATATCCCTTGAATTAATCATTTCTAATGTTCTTTCAATATAATTTCTTACTGTATTCCAAGCTCCCATATTTTTTGGTTCCTCTTGGCACCATACAAATTTGGCATTTTTATACTTTTTAAGCACTCTAGCCAGCGTTTTAGCAGGAAACGGATAAAGTTGCTCTAATCTTACAAAAACAACTTTATTGTTTTTTATCTTTTCTCTCTCTTCAATTAGATCATAATAAATTTTACCAGAGCACATCACTACCTTGCTAATTTTGTTATCTTTTTCTAGGGAAATTAAATCATTTTCTTTTTTATAAGCATCATCTTCTAGAACTCTATGAAATGAGCTTTTTGAAACAAACTCAGAAATTTTAGATACACAACGTTTGTGTCTTAGCAAAGATTTTGGGGTCATAATAACCAATGGCTTTCTAAACTCTCTATGCATTTGCCTTCTTAATACATGAAAATAATTTGAAGGTGTTGTGCAATTCACAATTTGGATATTTTCTCCTGCGCATAATTGTAAAAATCTTTCTAGTCTTGCTGAGGAATGTTCTGGTCCTTGCCCTTCATAACCATGTGGTAATAGCATAACTAGACCACTTGCTCTTCCCCATTTCGCCTCTGAGGATGTTATGAATTGATCAATAATTACTTGCGCTCCATTCGCAAAATCCCCAAATTGCGCTTCCCATAAAACTAATGTCTCCGGCTCTGATAAAGAGTAGCCATATTCAAATCCAAGGACAGCTAATTCTGATAACAAACTGTCAATGATTTCAAATTTCTTTTGACCAACTTGAATATTATTTAATGGAATATATCGATCATGATTATCCTGATTTCTTAAAACTGCATGTCTTTGGCTAAATGTACCTCTACCTGAGTCTTGTCCTGACAACCGTACAGAAAATCCCTCTGTCAATAATGTGCCAAAAGCTAATGACTCAGCTGAAGACCAGTCAACTTGATTATTTTGAAACATCTTATTTTTTAATTCAAAGACTCTATCAAGAGTTTTGTGAGAATTAAAATCTTTTGGAATTTCAAATATTTTTTTTCCAACTTTCAGTAAAATATTTTTTTCAACAGCGCTTTTTCCTCTCTTATCCTTACCTAATCCTGGTTTAAACCTAGACCATACTCCATCAAACCATTTAAGATCTGATTTATAATTTTTAGAAGATGAAAACTCATTTTCTAAATAGTTTTTAAATTTGATTTTATCTTTTTGTAATTGATCGATATTAGTCAATCCTTCTTTTGAAAGTTTCTCACCGTAAATAGCAAGTGTTGTTGGATGTTTTTTAATTTTCTTGTACATTATTGGTTGTGTAAATGAAGGTTCATCACCTTCATTGTGTCCGAATCGTCTGTAGCAGACCATATCAATAACAACATCACGATTAAATTTTTGTCTATACTCTGTAGCAATTTTAGCACAATGTGTTACTGCTTCTGGATCATCTCCGTTAACGTGAAAAATTGGAGCTTGCGCAGTTTTTGCTACATCTGAGGGATATGGTGAAGATCTTGCAAATCTTGGTGCAGTAGTAAAACCTATTTGATTGTTTACTATTATATGAATTGTGCCTCCAATATTATGTCCGGGTAAACCGGACATTGCAAAGCATTCAGCTACTATTCCTTGTCCTGCAAAAGCCGCATCTCCATGCATTAAAACTGGGATTACTTTTTTTCTGTTTTTATCCTTGTGAAAAAATTGTTTTGCTCTTACTTGACCTAAAACAACTGGATTTACTGCCTCTAAATGGGATGGGTTGTCAGTAAGACTTATATGCACGACATTTCCATCAAATTCTCTATTGGAGGATGCACCAAGATGGTATTTTACATCCCCCTCGAAATCTTTAGTGGCATTTACAGATTTTCCAAAAAATTCACTAAAGATTGCTCTAAAAGGCTTACCCATAACATTAGCTAAAACATTCAATCTTCCTCTATGCGGCATTCCAATTTTTATTTCTTTTGCTCCGAGATTTCCTCCTCTTTTAATAATTTGCTCTAAAGCTGGTATCAATGACTCACCTCCATCTAAACCAAATCTTTTTGTGCCAACAAATTTTACGTGCAAATATTTTTCAAATCCCTCAGCTTCAATAATCTTATTGAGGATTGCTTTTTTTCCATTATCTGTAAAAGTTATATCTTTTTCTGGTCCCTCTATTCTATTTCTTATCCAGGCTTTTTCTTCTGGATCACTCATATGCATGAATTCATATCCGATATTAGAACAGTATGTTTTTTTGAGAATTTCAAGAATTTGGTTCAAGTCCGCATATTGAAGACCCAACACTCCATCTAAAAAGATTTTTCTATTATAATCTTTTTTTGCAAAACCATATGTTTCAGGCTTTAATTCTGAATGCTGTTTTTTATCTTGTATTGATAGAGGATCTAAGTTTGCAATTAAATGTCCTCTTATTCTATAAGCTCTAATCAGCATAATTGCTCGGACAGAATCTTGTGACGCTTGCTTAGTTGTGACTTCATTTAAATCAAGAGATTTTTCTATCTTTTCTCTTTTTTCGTTTATTGAAGATTTTAAATCTCTGATTTTTTTTTCTGGCGACCAACTTGGACCTTTAAGATCATTAAGAATTAGTTTTTCGTCCTCACTTAAACCATCGAAAAATTTTTTCCAACTGTCTGGTAAAGAAGCAGGATCTGATAAATAATCGGAATAAATTTGATTTATAAATTCAGAGTTTATACCTGATAGGAAGGATGTTTTTTTAAAAGTAATATTTTTATCAGAAGAGGACATGATAGTTTATTTTAACACAAATAATTAAAAAACAAATATAATATAAATTTTTATCTCAACAAATTAATATATATTTGTTCGGTAATCTCATAAAAACCTTTTTCAGTGTAATGATCCCAATGATCATCTATCCTTTTAAACATTGTTGAAATATTATTTTTATTATATCTATCTAAGATATACTCATTAAAATCAAAGTAAGATATCTCTTTACTTATCAATAATTTTTTTATCTGACCTAATTTTTTATTTAATAAAAGATTTTTTAAATTTTGAATATCATCAGATTTAGGAAAAAGTATATCGGGATTGACTGAGTTAAAAACGACATAAAGTTTTTTTTTATCTTTTTCAATAATATTTATAAATTCATTTAATATTTTTATAAAATAAATATCTATTTCTTTGTTGAGAAGATATTCATAATTTATCTTTTGATTTTTTTTGTTTTTATATAAATTTTCTAAAGAGTTTATTAATGACTTTAAATTAAAGTGATAGACGCTTAAAAAATCATTCCATAATCTTTGAGTTTTATTGCCAAAAAAAGAGTCTAAAATTGAAATCTTGATTTTTTTATTTTTTTCATTACTTAAGTTTTGAGTGAAGTCCTTATTATTTAGATAATTTAACAATATACTATTTTTAATTTCTTTACTTAGATCTAAAAAATCATTACTTGGGGTAATAAATAATATAACACTTTTATAATTATAATAATCTTTATATTCTTTAAAAGTTGCTAATTCTAACAATGGACCGTTTCCACCGACTGCAAGGGCGTTAGTCTTTAAAGAAAATTTTTTAAATTGAGCATTTAGGTTGTCTTTATTGTGAACACACATTCCTTGAACATATGAGTCTCCAATTAATAAAAAGTCATTTTCCTTATTGATTGAGTTATTAAATCCATGTTTATCCGAAAAATAAAAAACAGGTTGATTATTTTCATCTAAACATAGAAGTATTTTTGAGTTTTCATACCCAGATAATGGTAAAATATTTTGTTTTTTATCAAGTAATTTATAAACACCATAGTTAAGATATATCTTATTATTGGGATCTTTATCTTGTAGTGAATTTAAATAATACAATCTTGTATTTTTAAATAATTTATCTTTTTTAAAGTTAATTGTTAATTCAATTAAATATAATAATGAGTATAGAATAAAAAGATTAATTAAAAATATTTTAAGATAATATTTAATTTTTTCAATTATCATCTATTAAGTTTTTCAAAAAGAGTTTTTCCAATATCTGCTGGTGATTTTGATATAGTAATTCCAGCAGATTTCATAACCTCAATTTTTTCTTTAGCTCCTCCCTTGCCTCCAGAGATAATTGCCCCCGCATGTCCCATTCTTCTTCCTGGCGGTGCAGTTAAACCTGCGATGAAACCTACAGTTGGTTTCTTAGTCTTCTCTTTTTTCAAAAATTCAGCTGCTTCCTCTTCTGCAGATCCACCTATTTCACCTATCATTATTATTGATTTAGTTTCTTCATCTTTAAGAAAAAGTTCTAGGCAATCTATAAAATTTGTACCATTTATTGGGTCTCCTCCAATTCCGATGCATGTGGATTGTCCCATATTATTTGCTGATGTTTGAGCAACAGCTTCATAAGTTAGTGTCCCCGATCTTGAGACTATTCCCACTGAGCCTTTTTTGTGAATATTTCCAGGCATTATTCCAATTTTACATTCATCAGGAGTTATAATTCCAGGACAATTAGGTCCAATTAATCTTGATTTACTTTGATTTAAAATTTTTTTTACTTTTAACATATCTATAACTGGAATTCCTTCAGTAATACAAACAATTAATTCCATTTGAGCTTCAATAGCCTCTATTATAGCAGCTCCAGCAAACTTTGGAGGAACGTAGATCATTGTTGCATTTGCGGATGTTTTTTCTTTTGCCTCATGAACATTATTAAACACTGGTAAATTCAAATGTTTCTGACCACCTTTTTTTGGAGTAACACCACCGACTAGTTTTGTTCCATATTTTAAGGCTTGTTCAGAATGAAAGGTCCCATGTTTACCTGTGAATCCTTGGCATATTACTTTTGTATCTTTGTTGATAAGCACTGACATTAATTTATTGCCTCAACGATTTTTTTTGCCGCATCATTTAAGTCTGATGCCGATAAAATTTTTAAATTCGATTTGTCTAAAATTTCTTTTCCCTTCTCAAAATTTGTGCCTGCAAGTCTTACAACTAGTGGAACAGATAAATTAACTTGCGTTGCTGCCTCTACCACACCTTGAGCTAGAACATCACACCTCATGATACCTCCAAATATATTTATTAAAATTCCTTTAACGTTTTTGTCAGCTAAAATTAATTTAAATGCTGCTGTAACCTTTTCTTTAGAAGCACCACCTCCAACGTCTAAAAAGTTTGCAGGTTCTTTTCCATGGAGTTTTATAATATCCATTGTAGCCATTGCTAAACCGGCTCCATTAACCATACATCCAATTGATCCATTGAGTTTAATATACGCTAGATCAAATTTACTTGCTTCAATTTCTGCCGGATCCTCTTCATTCAAATCCCTAAGTTTGTAGATTTCTGGTCTTCTAAAAATTGCATTATCATCAAAATTCATTTTTGCATCTAAACAAATTAATTTATTTTTTTTTGTTATTATTAGTGGATTGATTTCAATTAAAGTCGCATCTTTTTCAACGAGAACTCTATATAGTGATTTCACAAGATTTTTAGCTACAATTTTTTGTTGGTCATCAAGATTGAAAATATTAATGATTTTCTCTGCGTCTTCGTTACTTGGCCCTTCTTCATTTAAATCAAATTTTGAAGTAATTATTTTCTGAGGTGTTTCAGCTGCAACTTTTTCAATATCCATCCCACCTTCAGTACTGCTGATAAAAGCGATTTTTGAGGTCTCTCTATCAATTAGACAAGAAAGATAAAATTCCTTCAAAATATCTGAGGCCTCTTCAATATATAGCCTTTTAACTTCTTTGCCCTCTGGGCCTGTTTGGTGTGTAATTAAAACTTTGCCAAACATTTTTTTTGCCTCTTGCTCTAAATTCGAAAAATCTTTTATAAGTTTCACTCCCCCAGCTTTTCCTCTTCCTCCAGCATGAATTTGTGCTTTAAGGACGAATTCTTCACTTTTTAATTTTTTTATCTTTTCTTTTATTTCTCCTAAAGAGAAAATCACCACCCCATTTGAAACAGGTGCTCCAAATTCTTTTAAAATTTCTTTAGCTTGATACTCGTGAATATTCATAAATTAATATATTTTGCTCTATAGCCTAGATGCTAAAAACTTTATTATCTTTTATAAAAGTAATCAACATTTTGTTAAATCTAATTTATATAAAAAATTTTCAACTAATTCAGAGCTTTTGCAATTTTTATTAAAATTAAAAAAGATATTCTCTTGATTATTAAATGTAGAGTATATTGATTTGATATCTTTTTTTTCAACAAGTTTATCAATAAATTCTTTGTAAAAAATATGATACTCATTGTCTAAATTTGGGTTGCTCGCATCACCGAGTGTTGGCCAACGACTAGGGTTATTTAAATCTTCATTAACAATTGCTGAGAAAAATAAGTAGTTCGTTTCGATCATTTTTTTTGAATTATCATTCTTTATTATCTCTATACTTTTTTTTAAGTTTTCAATCTCTAAATTGCTATTGTTTTCAAACCTTTTAGTAGTCCAGTTTAATCCTTGTAAGCTTAGATGTATTGTTCCAGCATCTATTGTCGAATTAAGATCTACATTTTCTAAATTTAACATTTTTCTACTTTCATTAAATCTTAGATGATATTTAAATGTGCAAAAAATAGTAAATAAAATTAAAAAAATACTTATTAATTTCTCGTTCTGTTTCATCTTAAACTTATGAAGGTGTAAAAAACTTGCTAGTAAAGGTATTAGAAAAAAAATATATATAAAGTTTTTAGTTATAATTTGGTGAAATATTAAAGATATCGAAATTAATATTAAACTAAAACTTACTAATATTGTCTCATCAATCTTTTTAGTATATTTAATTTTTAAAAATAATAAAAATATAGTTAGAAATAATAAAACATAGATAAATTTAAAATTAAAAATTATATTATTAAAAGTAAACTGATATTCTTTTAAGCGTTCGCTTGCGATTGTTTGTGGAAATAAAAAATATTGGTTTAAAAAAAGTTCAAAACTTATTTTGTTCATGTATATAAATAATACAAAGGTGAAAATGCATCCGACTGAAGTTAAAATTAAGTATTTTAAGAATTTTATTTTTTTAAAGTAAATTATATAAAATAACATTAAAAATAATGTTGAAATAAAGATATATGAAGAAGGTGATTGTTTTGAAAAGAATGCCAGGAAAAATGCAAATGGTATCAGGTACCATAAGAATTTTTTCTCAAGTTTACAAGCAATTAGAAAAAGGAAAACTGCTATTAGCGAAAAAAAAGTAGAATAATGATCTGGGAAGGCTACACCCATTGATGGATTGGCCAAAACTGAAAAACAAATACAATAAAAAAAATTAAGACCTCTTTTTAATTTATAGGTTTTTAATAAGAAGTATAAAGTTAATGTTATCAAACAATTAACTACTGAACCGTTAAGAGTATATACTTTCCAATTTACTCCGAAAAAATAAAAAAAAATTGATTGAATATAATCAATTACTGGTCCACTTACGGTCCAATAGTCTTTGAAAGGAACAGCTCCATTTAAAACTCTATAACCAGTATCGTAATATGCAAATGTGTCTTGTGGTAAAACCCCTATACTTGAATAATAAAAATTAATAAAAAATGAAAAAAAAATTATTATTATTACATCTAATTGATAATTCAAATTAAAATATCTAATCATTTTTTTTTAAGAAAACAATTTCTGAAATATTATTACCTTTTATAACCATGTTACCTTTTTCAAAAAAGTAGTTTTTTATATTTTCTTTTAAATAGTCAATATCAGCTGTAGAAATGAAATTTGAGTGAAATCTTTTATTCTCACTCATATTTTTTAATATCATTACCGGTGTTAAGACCTCATTTGTTGGATTTAAGTTTTTAAAAACATTGAATTGATTTATATCTTCAATAACGTAATAACCACCTTTTTTTAATTTTCTAAACATTAATGGTAATGTAATTAATATATCTCTTAAATTATGACTGGCATCGTCTATTATAATATCAAATTCTTCCCTAAAATAGGTCTCAAAGTTTTTAACAATCTTTTTCGATGAAACATCTATGTATACTTCCTCAATTCTTTTTGAAGAATATTGCATTTGAAAAGGATTTATATTTGCTCCGATAAGTTTGGCATTTGGAAAAAAAAAATAAAAAGCAGCTAAACCTTTTCCTTCATGGGATCCTATTTCTAATACTCTAATTTTCTCATTTTTAAGAATTTTAAAATATTTTTCATAAAATAAAGAATAATTATGAGAAGTTATCTTTTTTTCTTTATCTAATCGAAAACTTGAGCCTTTATCACAATTGAAATATAAAAATAATTCATCTAGAGAATAGTTGTATAATTCTTTTTTTTTTATTTTGTCTAAATTAGTGAAATTTTTTGATAAACATTTTCTTATCAAGTTTAAAAAAAGTTTGTACTGAAAATTAAAGATTTTTCTAAAAAAAGAAAAAAATTTTTTTTTATCCAGCTCATTACTTAATATGCTTACATAAGAAAATATTAAGTGTTTTAAATTCATTAAAAATTTAATTCTATAAATTTTTATCTATCTTTTGAGCAGCTATGAATAAATCTTTTACTGATTTTATTGAATTTTCAAAATTTTTTTTCTCTTCTTCATTTAGATTTAATTCTATAATCTTTTCCACTCCATTAGATCCAATAATCACTGGAACTCCAGCATAAATATTTTTAACTCCGTATTGTCCATCTAAAAACGCAGCACAGGGTAATTTTTTTTTTAAATCTTTTAAATAACTTTCCGCCATTTCTACCCCTGATGCTGCAGGTGCGTAAAAAGCAGATCCTTTTTCTAAGTACTTCACAATTTCAGCCCCACCTTTTTTTGTTCTATCAACTATTTGATTTAGTTTTTCTTTTGTAATTTTCTTTTCTTTTACAAGCTCCATGATGTTTTTTCCATCAACTTCTGTTGATCCAAGCATTGCTACCATACTATCTCCATGTCCGCCAAGCACGAAGGATTTTATTTTTTGAACAGGTATATTTAGTTCTTGCGATAAAAAATATATAAATCTTGAGGAGTCTAAAATTCCAGCCATACCTACAATCTTATTTTTGGGAAATCCAGAATATTTTTGTAAAGCCATAACTATTACGTCTAGCGGATTAGTAATACATATAACAAATGCATTAGGAGATGTATTTTTTATGCCTTCTGCAACTTGTTTAATTATTTTTAGATTAATCCCTAAAAGATCATCTCTTGTCATCCCAGGTTTTCTTGGAACTCCAGCTGTAATAATAATAACATCTGAATTTTTTGTATCCTCATAATTATTAGTCCCTATCAAATCTATGTTAAAGTGATTGACTGGTGAAGATTGCGCAATATCTAAAGCCTTACCTTTAGCTAAACCCTCAGCAACATCAAAAAGTACTACATCACCTAATTCTTTAAGAGCGATTATATGAGCTAGTGTACCTCCAATTTGACCGGCGCCAATCAATGTAATTTTTTTTTTCATATTATTTCATTGTTGGCATTACAAACTCTGGGTCTGTTCTCAATCCAGATGGCCATCTCGAAGTAATTGTTTTCAATTTAGTGTAAAATCTAACCCCTTCTGGACCGTGCATATGTTGATCACCGAATAAAGATCTTTTCCACCCACCAAAACTATGAAATGCCATCGGTACAGGAATTGGAATATTAATTCCTACCATTCCAATTTTGGCTTTAGAAGAAAACGTTCTTCCAGAGTCGCCGTCTCTGGTAAAGATACTTACACCGTTACCAAATTCATGGTCATTAACTAATTTCAAAGCCTCGTCGAAGTCTTTAGCCCTAACAACTGATAAAACTGGTCCAAATATTTCCTCTTTGTAAATTTTCATATCTTTTGTCACATTATCAAAAAGACATCCTCCAATATAAAATCCATTCTCATATCCTTGCATTTTAAAATTTCTTCCATCAACGACTAATTTTGCACCTTCTTTAACACCGATATCTACATAACCTTTTACCTTATCTAAATGAGATTTGGTGACAAGAGGGCCCATTTCTGATTGTTTATCCATGCCGGGGCCGACTTTCAAAGCCTCAACTTTTTTTGCTAGAGAGTTGACAAGTTGATCACCTATTCCTCCAACTGCTACAGCTACAGATTGAGCCATACATCTTTCTCCTGCTGAGCCATATGCAGCACCCATTAATCCATTAACTGCTTGCTCCAAATCACAATCTGGCATAACTACACAATGATTTTTTGCCCCGCCAAGAGCTTGAACTCTTTTTTCATTTTTAGCACAATTTTCATAAATATATTTAGCAATAGGTGTAGACCCAACAAAACTCATAGCAACTACGTCTTTATTTTGTATTAAAGCATCTACAGCTTCCTTATCACCGTTTATGACGTTGAAGACCCCATCTGGTAAACCTGCTTCACTTAACAGTTTTGCAAGCATAATAGAGCAAGAAGGGTCTTTTTCTGAGGGTTTAAGTACAAAAGTATTTCCACAGGCTATAGCCATTGGAAACATCCACATTGGAACCATAGCTGGAAAATTAAATGGTGTAATTCCAGCACAAACACCTAATGGCTGTCTAATAGACCAGCTATCTACATTAGATCCAACATTTTCTGTAAACTCACCTTTTAACATTTGTGGTATTCCGCACGCATATTCTACAACTTCTAAACCTCTGCTAAGGGATCCTTTAGCATCTTCATAAACTTTTCCGTGCTCCGAAACTATGATTTTTGTTAGCTCATCAGAGTTTTTTTCAATAAGTTCTTTAAACCTAAACATAATCCTTGCCCTTTGGAGTGGTGGTTTATTAGACCAGGACTCAAAGGCTTTTTGTGCGTTTGACACAGCATCAAAAACGTCTTTTGTTGAAGCTAACTTTACTTCAGCACTTTGTTCGCCTGTAGCAGGATTAAATACTTTACTAGTTCTCTTGGATTCTCCTGAAAAATTTTTGCCATCGACAAAATGTTGAATTGTTTTCATGATTTTATTGAATAAATAAGCTTTTAGCTTGTTGCAAGCATTTTTTTAATAGAGCCTATTGCTTTTGCTGGATTAAGCCCTTTGGGACAGGAATTTGTACAATTCATAATGGTATGACATCTATATAATTTAAGTTCGTCTGCTACTTTTTTTAATCTTTCTTTTTTATCACCGTCTCTACTATCATTTATCCAACGATAAGCTTGTAATAGTACAGCCGGACCTAGGTACTTATCTCCATTCCACCAATAGCTAGGACAAGAGGTCGAGCAACAAGCACATAGAATACACTCATAGTAACCGTCTAATTTTTCCCTGTCTTTCTGAGATTGTTTTAACTCTATTTTTTCTTCTCCCGTCTGATCTACTTTAAGCCATGGTTGTATTGATTCATATTGCTTATATAAAGTAGTTAAATCTCCGATTAAATCTTTAACAACTTTTAAATGTGGTAATGGATAAATATTTAGATCTCCACTAATATCAGTGTGAGATTTTATACATGCTAGACCATTAACACCGTCAATATTCATTGCGCAAGACCCGCAAACTCCATGAGCACACGATCTTCTAAAAGTTAAAGAAGGATCAATTTCATTTTTTATTTTAAACAATATATCTAGAACTTTGGGACCACAATTATTCATATCCACTTCAAATGTGTCTACTCTTGGATTTTTTCCAGTAGATGGGTCCCATCTATATACATTCACTTTTTTTAAATTTTTTGAGTTTGTTTTATCTTTAAAATATTTCCCTACCTCGATTTTAGAATTTTGCGGCAGGTTAAATTGTGCCATTCTTAGTAAACTCTCTCCTTAGGAGGAAAATATTGAACATCGTTTGTGAGGGTTCTTGAATGAACATCTCTATATTTTATCTCAACCTCTCCACCTTTTTGCCATGCTAAAGTATGTTTCATGAAATTTTTGTCATCTCTTTTTGTGTAGTCCTCTCTTGCATGAGCTCCTCTACTTTCTTTTCTATTATAAGCCGAGTCCATTGTTGTTAACGCTTGACTGATTAAATTGTCAAATTCTAAAGTTTCAACTAAATCTGTATTGAATAACAACGATTTATCTTTTACAGAAATATCGCTCATTCCTTCATAAGGTTTTCTGATTTGATCAACGCCCTCTTTTAATGTTTTTTCAGTTCTAAACACAGCACATTTAGATTGCATTGTTTTTTGCATTTCTAATCTGAGTTCAGAAGTTTTAGTAGAACCATTTGAATTTCTAATCTTATCAAATCTTTCTAAACATTTATCTGTCTCTAAATTTGATACTTCTTCATGTGGGTTTCCTGGTTTCACTAGTTCTGAAGCTCTTTTAGCAGCTGCTCTTCCAAACACTACCAAATCAATTAGAGAGTTTGAACCAAGTCTGTTTGCTCCATGAACAGATACACATGCTGCCTCACCTATCGCCATTAAACCTGGCACAGTTTTTTCTGACCCATTTAAAGTAAGAACTTCAGCTTTATAATTTGTAGGAATACCCCCCATATTATAATGAACTGTCGGTACTACTGGAATAGGTTCTTTGCTTACATCTACGTTTGCAAAAGTTTTTGCTGCTTCAGATATTCCTGGAAGTCTCTCATCAATAACTTTTTTATCTATATGATCTAAATGAAGATTAATATGATCTTTATTTTTTCCAACACCTCTTCCCTCATTTATTTCCATTTCCATCGACCTACTAACTACATCTCTAGAGGCTAAATCTTTTGCATTAGGAGCATATCTCTCCATAAATCTCTCACCTTTACCATTAACCAAAAATCCACCTTCTCCTCTCACCCCTTCAGTAATTAAACAACCAACGCCATAGATTCCAGTAGGATGAAACTGAACAAACTCCATATCTTGTAATGGTAACCCAGCTCTTAAAACCATTGCATTACCATCACCTGTACACGTATGTGCAGACGTTGCTGAATAATAAACCTTTCCATATCCGCCAGTAGCGATAATAGTTATATGAGACCTGAATCTATGAATTGTTCCATCAGTTAAGTTCCAAGCAATTACTCCTTTGCACTCTCCATTTTTCATAATCAAGTCTAAAGCGAAATATTCTATAAAAAATTCTGTTTGCTGTTTTAATGCTTGACCATACAATGTATGCAAAATTGCGTGTCCAGTTCTATCTGCAGCCGCACAAGTTCTTTGAGCAGTTCCGTTCCCATAATTTTTTGTCATTCCACCAAACGGTCTTTGATAAATCTTGCCGTCGTCAGTTCTGCTGAAAGGAACACCATATCTCTCTAATTCAACAACTGCTCTAGGTGCCTCTTTACATAAATATTCAATGGCATCTTGATCGCCAAGCCAATCTGAACCTTTAACTGTGTCGTACATGTGCCATCGCCAATCATCTTCCCCCATATTTCCTAAAGCTGCCGAAATACCGCCTTGTGCTGCTGATGTATGGCTTCGTGTTGGAAAAACTTTTGAAATACATGCGGTTTTTAAACCTGCTTCTGATAAGCCTACTGCTGCTCTTAAACCCGAACCACCGGCTCCAAGAACTACAACATCGTATTCGTGATCTATAACTTTATAAGCGCTCATTTAATTAAGAATATATATACTTAAAATTGTTAATAAAGGAATCAGTATAGCAAATAAATTCAGTGCTTTATTTGCGACATTTTTGATTTTCTCATCGTGCAAATAGTCCTCAAAAATCTCACTTATTGTCAAGGCTGAAAAAAAGAAAGCGATTATAATAAATATAGAGAATAATACTTTTGACGGTTGTTTAGAAAAAAATTCAAAAACCTCAGAGTAATCTTTGTTGTAAATCGATACAAAATTTATCACAAACCAGATCATTAATGGTATTAAAATTAATGAACTAATTTTTGTAAAAATCCATTTTTTTGTTGATGTATGCATTTAAAAAATACTCCTTCCTAAAAAGTAAAATAAAATTGTTAATACAAATGAACCAAACAAGACAAGTATGCCTGTAATTCTTGCAACTTTTAAATCAAACCCATATCCAGCATCCCAGAATAAATGTCTTAATTCATTTAAGATGTGAAAACTAAAAGTCCAGCATAACGAAATAGCTAAAAATTTACCAAAACTTGAGTCTAAAATAATAAAAATAGTTGAATAATAACTTTGATCAAAAATTAATAACATCACCCAAAGACAAATTAAGATAATTGCAAAAAAATTTACTACTCCTACAATTCTGTGGGTGATAGATAGTAAAGACGAAATTTGCCATCTATAAATTTGTAAATGTGGGCTAAGAGGATTATTGTTTTCCATAATTAGATTATAAACTAAAGTTACATTTTTTTCATCAAACACTCAGCTATTTGAACAGTATTTAAAGCCGCGCCTTTTAACAAGTTATCAGAAACTACCCACAAATTTATCGCTTTGACATTTGAGTTATCTTTCCTAATCCTAGAAATAAAAGTTGTATAATTACCCTCAGCTTCTATAGGTGTAATATAACCTCCGTCTTTTCTTTCATCAATTACTTTACATCCTGGTGCAGTTTTAAGAATTTTTATGATATTTTCAAAGTCATAGAGGTTATCAAATTCAATATTGATTGACTCTGAATGACCTGTTCTTACAGGCACTCTCACACAAGTTGCTGTTACATCAATTTCACTATCTAAGATTTTTTTTGTCTCATTACTCATCTTTAATTCTTCTTTTGTATATCCATCTTTGTCAAAAGTGTCGATGTGAGGTATTAAGTTAAATGCTATTTGCTTAGTAAAGTTTTTAGAATTAATTTTTTTTCCATCTAAATAATTTTTTGTTTGATTAAAAAGTTCATCCATAGGTGCTTTGCCTGCACCAGATACTGCTTGGTAGGTTGAAACAATTACTCTTTTAATCTTATATTCATCGTGCAAAGGTTTTAATGGTAAAATCATTTGCATTGTTGAGCAGTTAGGGTTTGAAATTATATTATTATGTTTATCTAGTGCTTCGGGATTAACTTCTGAAACAACAAGTGGAACATCTTTCTTCATTCTAAAATAACTCGAATTATCAATTACAATTGTTTTTTTTGCTGCATTTGGAGCCCATTCTTTGGCGATCTGGCTACCTGCTGCAAAAAAAGTAATTTGCGCTTTAGAAAAATCATAATTTTCTAGAGCTTCAATCTCAATTTCTTTATTTCTAAATTTTATTTTTTTTCCAGCGCTTTTTGGTGAAGCTACTAAGAAAAGTTTATTGAAATCTAGTTTAGATTTCTCTAAGATTTCTATTGTTTTTCTTCCAACGTTTCCTGAAGCGCCAATAATTGCGAAATTCATAATGTTTTACCTTATTTCAATTTCGCAATAATTGCATCACCCATATCAGTTGTGGAAACCTCTTTCATGTTCTTAGACATTATATCTTTTGTTCTTAATCCATCATCAAGAACACTTTGAACTGCTATATCAATTAGATCTGCTTCTTTTCCTAAATCTAAAGAATATCTCAAGGCCATTGATAAACTCAAAATGGTAGCTATTGGATTAGCAATATTTTGTCCTTGAATATCTGGTGCAGACCCATGAACAGGTTCGTAAAGTGATCTAATCCTTCCGTTTTTATCCTTTGACCCTAAAGAGGCTGATGGCAAAAGCCCTAGAGAACCAGTTAACATTGCCGCCTCGTCAGATAACATATCTCCAAAAAGATTATCAGCTAATATTACATCGAATTGTTTTGGATATCTTAAAAGCTGCATCGCACAATTATCCGCAAACATGTGATTTAATTCAACTTTTTTGAACTCTTTATCTTTTATTGCCTGAACCTCCTCTCTCCACAATAAACCTGCCTCCATTACATTTGACTTTTCACAGGAAGTAACTTTGTTTCTTCTTTTTTTTGCTAAATCAAAAGCTACGCGAGCAATTCTATGAACTTCGGCAGTTGTGTAAGTGTGAGTATTAACTCCCTTCCTTTGGTTATTTTCAATTGGTTCAATTCCTCTTGGTTCGCCGAAATAAATTCCTCCAGTTAACTCTCTTACTATCATTATATCTAAGCCAGATACGATCTCTGGTTTAAGAGTTGAAGAGTCAACCAATTGTTTAAAACAAATAGCTGGTCTTAAATTTGCAAATAACTTTAACTCCTTTCTCAGCTTTAAAAGAGCTCTTTCGGGTTTTTTTGAAAATTCTAAATTATCCCATTTCGGTCCTCCGCAAGCGCCTAATATAACAGCATCTGACTCTAAAGACTTATAGAAAACCTCATCAGTAATTGGAACTTTATTAACATCAATAGATGCGCCTCCGATTAACTCCTGGCTTAAAACAAAATCTAAAGATTTTGTTTTGTTCATCCACTCAAGAATTTTTTTTACTTCAGCAATTACTTCTGGGCCGATACCGTCACCAGGCAAAAGCAAAATCTTCCTAGTTTTAGCCATTATTTAAAACCCAAGGTTTTGTATTTAGTAATTTTTTCTCAAAATCATCTATTTTATTTATCTTTTCCATTGAAAGAGCTATGTCGTCTAATCCTTCCATCAAACATTTCTTTTTAAAAGCATCTAGTTCAAACTTTGCAACTTTATTACCATATCTTATTTCTTGCTTATCTAAACTTATTTCAATTTCTTCTTTTCTCTTACAATACTCAGCTAACTCAATTACAATTTTATCATCGATCTTAATTGGAAGAATTCCATTTTTAAAACAATTATTGTAAAAAATATCTGCAAAACTTGAGCTTATTACACTTTTAATACCAAAATCAGAAAGAGCCCAGGGAGCATGCTCTCTGGATGAACCACATCCAAAATTTTTGCCAGCTAAAAGAATTTTAGATTTGTTATAAGGTTCCTTATTAAGAATAAAATCAGCAATTTTATTTCCGTTTTCATCATATCGCATTTCATAGAACAGACTCTTTCCTAAACCTGTTCTTTTAATAGTTTTTAAAAACTGCTTAGGAATAATCATATCTGTATCGATATTTTGTAATGATAAATATGATGGTATTGATTTTAACTCATTAAATTTTTCCATTCTATATCTCTCGTACGTCTGTTAATCGCCCTTTAATTGCAGCTGCAATAGCCATACCTGGACTAACCAGGTGCGTTCTTCCACCTCGACCTTGTCTGCCTTCAAAATTTCTATTTGATGTTGATGCACATCTCTCTTTCGGTTTTAATTGATCTGGATTCATCCCTAAGCACATTGAACAGCCCGGTTCTCTCCATTCAAAACCTGCATTTTTAAAGATTTTATCTAATCCCTCTTTTTCAGCTTGCTCTTTAACTAATCCAGAGCCCGGTACGACCATAGCACTAACATTATTAGCAATTCTTTTGCCTTTCAAAAGATCAGCGGCCAATCTTAGATCCTCTATTCTTCCATTTGTGCAACTACCAATAAATATTTTGTCAATTTTTATATCTGAAATTTTAGTGTTAGCTTTTAAGCCCATATAATGAAGAGATCTTTTCATAGCCATTTTTCTATCTTCATTCTTTTCTTTTTCAGGATCTGGTACTACGCCAGTTACTGGAGATACATCTTGAGGCGATGTTCCCCAAGTTACTAACGGTTCTATATTTTTCCCATCTATATTTATCTCTTTATCAAATTTACAGTCTTTGTCTGAATATAAGGTTCTCCAAAATTCTTCAGCTTTAGTCCAATTTTCACCTTTAGGTGACATCGTTTTACCTTTTAAATAACTGAACGTCTTTTCATCTGGTGCGATTAAACCCGCTCTAGCGCCTGCTTCAATGGTCATATTACAAACAGTCATTCTCTCTTCCATGCTTAAGTTTTTGATCACATCTCCAGCGAATTCAATTACATATCCAGTTCCACCCGCAGTTCCAATTGTACCAATAATTTTTAAGATTACATCTTTTGCAGTCACACCCTTTGGTAAATTACCATTCACATTTATTCTTAAATTTTTTGATTTCTTCTGCATTAAAGTTTGCGTAGCAAGAACATGTTCGACTTCAGATGTTCCTATTCCAAAAGCTAAAGCTCCGAATGCTCCGTGTGTTGCAGTATGGCTATCTCCACATACTATTACTGTTCCTGGCTGGGTGAAGCCTTGTTCGGGTCCTATAATATGGACAATACCTTGACGCTTATCATTAACATCAAACAGTTCTACTCCAAAGTCTTTGCAATTTTTTCTTAATGTTTCGACTTGTATTCTAGAATCCTCATCATTTATGCCTTTGGACCTATCAGTTGTAGGAACATTATGGTCAGGTACTGCAAGTGTTAATTCTGGTCGTCTGACTTTTCTTTTTTGTAATCTAAGTCCTTCAAAAGCTTGGGGACTTGTAACTTCATGAACCAAATGTCTATCAACATAAATTAACGATGTTCCATCGCTTTGTTCATGAACAAGATGGTTTTCCCATATCTTATCGTATAGTGTTTTTGACATTAAATTTTATTTTTTTTCGCCAGTTGGCTTTTCAGCTTTAGCTTCGACTTTTGGGGCCTCTTTTTTATCTTCTTCAACTTTAATCTCTTGTTTAGTAGGCTCGATCGGTTTTACATTTGGCTCCTCAGTTTTGACTGAAACATCAACACCAATCTTCTTTTTAATTTTTTCAGCAATTCTCGCAGATTTTCCTTTTCTGTCTCTTAAATAATAAAGTTTTGCCCTTCTAACTTTTCCAGATCTTATTACTTTTATTGAATCCACATTAGGACTGTAAAGTGCAAAAGTTCTCTCTACACCTTCTCCAAATGATATTTTTCTAACAGTAAAAGATGAATTTATGTCTCTATTTTTTTTAGCAATACAAACTCCTTCAAAGTATTGTATTCTTTCTCTTTTACCTTCTACAATTTTAACACCAACTTTAATTGTATCTCCAGGAGAAAAGTCTGTAATTTTTTTATTAGCAACTATCTTTTTAATTGCTGCTTTATTTATGTCTTCAATGTTTTTCATTTTTTTTCTCTAAATATTTTTTCCAAAGATCAGGTCTCTGGCGACGTGTTATAGCCTCTGATTGAGATAAACGCCACCCTTTTATTTTAGCATGATCGCCTGAAAATAAGACCTCTGGAGGGCTTTTGCCTTCCCATTCTCTTGGTTTGGTATACTGAGGATATTCTAAAAGGTGATTTTCAAAACTTTCTTCTTTAACAGAATCTTTATTTCCTAACACTCCAGGTAATAATCTTACTAAAGCGTCAACTAGCACAAAAGAGGCTGGTTCTCCCCCTGATAGGACAAAGTCACCTAAACTATATTCTTCAATATTTCTTGTCTCTAAGAGTCTTTGATCAACTCCCTCAAAATGACCACAGATAAGGTTTAAGTTCTTTTCTTTGCTCAAAGATCTAGCTTCATTTTGATCAAATCTTTTACCTCTTGGAGATAAGTAAATAATTTTTTCACCTTTTTTTATATTATCATCAAGTGCTGAAGCCAGTATATCAGGGCGTAAAAGCATTCCACTTCCTCCTCCAAAAGGTGTGTCATCAACTGTTCCATGATTATCTTTGGAATAATCCCTGATATTAATCACTTTTAAATTCCAAATTTTGTTCTCCTTTGCCTTTTTAAATATTCCGATATCTAAAGGACCAGGAAATAAATCTGGATATAAAGTAAAAATTTTTACCTCTAACATCTCTAATTACCTTTTGGTTAAGCCTTTTTTTCTTCTTTCTTTGGTTCTTCCTTTTTAGCCTCTGCTTTAGGTTGTTCCTTTTTAGGTTCTTCTTTCTTTGGTTCTTCCTTTTTAGCCTCTGCTTTAGGTTGTTCCTTTTTAGGTTCTTCCTTCTTTGGCTCTTCCTTTTTAGCCTCTGCTTTAGGTTGTTCCTTTTTAGGATCCTCTTTTTTTACTTCAGCTTTTTGATCTGTCTTTTTACCATCAGCTGCTGGTGCGTCCTTTTTAGTTTCTTCTTTTTTATCTCCTTCAGCTTTTTTTCTGTCTTTTTTTGGTATTGCTTTTTGAGGATTGTTCCCAGGTTTTGGCATTGGTATTAACTGCACCTCTCCTAATAATCTAGAAACTCTCATCGTTGGTTGAGCTCCTTTACTCATCCAATATTTTACTCTTTCGGCTTCTACTTTAATTCTTTCCTTTTTATCTTTTGGAAGCAATGGATTGTAAGAGCCAATTTTTTCAATAAATTTTCCGTCTCTTGGATATCTACTGTCAGCAATTACAATTTTATAAATAGGTCTTTTTCTTACACCTCCCATTGATAGTCTTATTCTTAACATTTTATACCTTTCATTTTAGTTGATTGAGCATTTCATCTGGGATCATCCCGGATGGAATTTTTTTTCCTTGAGACATTTTTTTCATCATGTCTGACATCATTTTAAATTGTTTTAATAGTTTATTAATTTTTGAAACATCTACACCTGCTCCTTTTGAAATTCTTTTACGTCTTGATCCGCTAATAATTTTTGGATTTTCTCTTTCATTTTTAGTCATTGATAAAATAATTGCTTCATTCTCCACTAACATTTTTTCATCTATATTCGCTTGATCCATTTTTGCTTTCATTTTATTCACTCCTGGTAACATAGACATAACCCCTTCCATTCCGCCCATTTTTTTCATTTGCCTTAACTGGGAAAGATATGAGTCCATTGTAAATATTCCTTTTTTTAATTCATCTTCTGTCTCTTTAATTTTTTCTTCACTTAAATCTTGTTGAGCTTTTTCTACTAAAGTTACTACATCGCCCATTCCCAGGATTCTGTTAGCTAATCGGTCAGGATGGAAAAGTTCAAGATCAGAGATTTTTTCTCCAACTCCAATATATTTGACCGGTTTACCTGTTACATATTTCATGCTTAAGGCTGCGCCTCCTCGAGAATCTCCATCAACTCTTGTTAGAATAATTCCAGAGAGATTTACTGCAGTATCAAATTCTTTTGCAACATTTACAGCTATTTGTCCTGTCAACGAGTCAGCTACTAAAATTGTTTCAGCTGGTTTTGTAATATCTTTTATTTGCTTAATCTCTGACATCATTGGTAAATCTATCTGGGTTCTTCCTGCAGTATCAAATATAATTACATCTGAACCATTAAGGTTAGCTGCATTTAAAGCTCTCTTAGTAATATCGATTGGTTGTTGTTTTTCAACTACAGGCAAACATTGGACACCATTTGCTTCAGCAAGTAATTTAAGTTGTTCTTGAGCAGCAGGTCTGTAAACGTCTAAACTAACTAACATTACTTTTTTTTTATAATTCTTCTCTATATTTTTTGCTAGTTTTGCTGCAGATGTTGTTTTACCTGAACCTTGTAGTCCAACTAATAAAAGAGAAACTGGTGGAACAGCTTTGAAGTTAAGTTCTTCATTTTTAGAGCCTAAAATATTTACTAGTTCATCATATACAATTTTAACTATCATCTGACCAGCAGATGTTGATTTTATTATTTCTTTACCAATAGCTTTTGGTTTTACATTGGCTATAAATTCTTTAGTAACTGGAAGAGCCACATCAGCCTCTAATAAAGCTAATCTTATCTCTTTTAAGCCAGAGTCAACTTGCTCCTCAGTCAATGAGGGAGCGCTTTTAAGTTTAGAAAAAATATTTTCTAATTTATTTGTTAAATTTTCAAACATTTTTATAACGTCCAACACCTATCGCACTAGTGGGCGAACCTTCGCTGACTAGTGTCGACGCTCTTGATTTCAAGAGCACCGCAAAAACAAGTGTATTTGCGGAAAGTTCATGGAAACTACAATTTGGGGTTTTAAAAGTCAATGAATAATTATACTAATCAATTATGGCAACGATTAACGCATATAAAATGGATGGATTGGGTAATGATTTCATTATTATCGATAGAAGATCAAATCCTATCAACCTGACCAAAGATAAAATTATTGAGTTAGGAAAAAGAAGTAACATTGGTTTTGATCAAATAATTTTTATTGAAAAAGAAAAAAAAAATTCTTTTCCGATAACAATTTTTAATTCTGACGGTGGTGAAGTAAGTGCCTGCGGCAATGGTTCGAGATGTGTTGCCTATCTTTTGAGTAAAAATTTAAATACTAACCAAATTAAATTAAAAACAAATAATCGAAGTCTCAATGCTAAAATTGTTGGAAATTTAATGGTAGAGCTTGAAATGGGAAAACCTTTATTTAATTTTGAAGATATTCCGTTATCAAAAAAAGTAAATACTGCTGACGTCTCGCTAGATATCAAGGGCGAAAAGTTTACTGGTGGGTTTTGTCTTAATGTAGGAAACCCCCACATAGTTTTTTTCGTAGATGATTGTTTTAAATACGATTTGAAAGTAATAGGACCTTTAATTGAAAATCATGAATTATTTCCCGAAAAGACAAATGTAACATTTGCTCAAATTTTAGATAAAAGAAATATTTTAGTTAATGTTTGGGAAAGAGGTGCTGGACTTACTAAGGCATGTGGAACAGCAGCTTGCGCAACAGCTGTTGCTGGAAAAAATAATAAATTGATAGAAAACGAAGTTGCTATAAAATTTAAAGAGGGGATCTTAAATATAGTTTTAGATGAAAAAAATAATATATTTATGTCTGGTCCAGTGTCAGAAATAAAGAATATAAAAGTAGAAATATAAAATGGGAATTTTTGATAAGTTTAAATCAGGACTTGGAAAAAGTTCATTAAGTCTTACAGACGGCTTTAAAAATATTTTTTCTAAAAAAAAGATTGACTCTGCCATTCTTGAAGAATTTGAAGAATTAATCATTTCATCTGATGCCGGTGTTGATGTAGCAAAAGAGCTTAGAAAAGATTTTGAAACCTTAAAGGTTGATAAAAAATTAGGCAATCATAAAGAAATTTTAAAACTCTTAGCTGATAAATTAGCGATAAATCTCCAAAAGTACGAAAAAGATTTAAGCCTAATGGGAAATGCAAAATCTGCTGTGATCGTAGTATCTGGTGTAAATGGCGTTGGAAAAACAACTAGCATTGGAAAACTTGGAAAATATTTTAAAGATAATAATAGATCCGTTGTTTTTGGAGCTGCCGATACATTTAGAGCAGCGGCTATAGATCAACTGCAAGTTTGGGCTGCAAAAGTAAAAGTAGATATAATTAAATCGGAAATTAATAGTGACCCAGCCTCTGTTGCTTTTAAAACTGCTGAATTTGCCAAAAAAAATGAAATTGATGTCGCTTTAATAGATACTGCAGGAAGATTACAAAATAAAAAGAATTTAATGGAAGAATACAAAAAAATTATTAATGTCCTAAAAAAAATTGATGAATCTTTTCCTAATGAGGTAATTCTTGTTCTTGATGCAACCACAGGTCAAAATGCAATAAATCAAGTTGAGGAATTTAGTAAAATTCATAATCTCACAGGTCTTATAATTACAAAACTTGATAGCACCGCAAAGGGCGGGGTAGTTTTGGCTATTTGCAAAAAATATGGTTTGCCTATTGTTGCGATTGGAATGGGAGAAAAGGAAGATGACTTACAACCTTTTAATGCTGAATATTTTTCAAAAGCTTTGTTAGGTATTGAAGCCTAAAAATTTTACCAAAGCATTCATCAGTTGATCATTAAATTCCATCATATGGTCATCATTTTCAGAAAAGTAATTAAATTTTGGTTGATTAGCCTTCTCAAATAATTCTGCTCCCATTTTAAACGGAACAACATCATCTTTCTTACCGTGCATAACCAAAATAGGAATATTTATATTTTTAATCTTTTTCAACGAATCGTATCTGTCTTTTATTAACAAATCGATTGGCAAATATGGATAATAAATTTTTGCTGCATCAGCGATCGAAGTAAAAGGTGACTCTAAAATAATGCCTGAAAAGGTATTATCCTGGCCCAATTCTGTAGCAATACCAGTGCCTAACGATTCTCCATATAAAATTATATTTTTGTTTTCAATTCCATAATTATTAAGCCACACGACTGATTTTCTGGCATCATTATATAAATTTTCCTCTGTTGGTTTGCCTGGATTACCGCTGAACCCTCTCCATGATATAATAAGAATATTTACATCCAATTTATATAATTCATTTAACTTATGAACCCTATTAGTTAAATCACCTGCATTACCATGAAAGTATAAAATTGTTTTAAATTTTTTTAAGTCTTTTTCCAAAAACCATGATTTAAGTTTTATATCTTTATCAACCTCAATAAAAACTTCTTTATATTCAAATTGAATTTCGTCTCCCGTGTAGTTATTTTCACTTGGGTGATAAAGTAATTTTCTTTGGTACAAATAAGTGAAAAGTATAATTATAATGTAAGCTAATATAATTGATGATAAAGCTAAATAAAGATACTTCATACTTTTTTTCTAGCGAGATAAACTCCAGTAAAGACCAGTAAGCCACCTAAATAATGAAAACTTAGAAGAGATTCATCAAAAATTATAATTCCAAAGATAGATCCATAGACTGCAAATAAATATAAAGTAAATCCAGCAAAGGAGGCACCTACATATTTTTGTAAACGTGTATATAAAGTGAAGGCTATAATACTAGGAGAAATAGCGGCAAATATGATCCAGAACAAAAATGTCTGATTATAATTAGTCTTAGCAAAGTAAATATTTTCTAAAACAAAAAATGGGAAAAGCGATATAAATCCAAACATTGCAATTAAAGTGAATCGAGCCATTAAATTAAATTTTGATCTCCAATTTAATAAATAAATTGAGTATAGAGCCCAACCTAAAGCTGCTCCCAAAACCCATATATCGCCTGTTGTAAAATTTAGGCTAATTAATAAATCTAAATTACCTTTAGATATAATTGTAAAAACACCTGTGATACAAATTAATAAACCCAATATTCTAAAAAAATTAATTTTCTCTTTAAAGAATAAAATTGATAAAAAAATTATTATTACTGGCGAAGATGTATAGATTATACCAATATTTGCCATTGTTGTTGTCATGCCTGCTAGGTTTGGAAAAGCTCCACATATACCACAACCCATTGAACCTAAGAAAAAAAGTTTGAAAAACTCTTTATTAAGCTCTTTTTTATTTTTCAAAATTTCATTATAAAAAAAAGGAAGCAACATTATAAAAACGGTAAACCACCTCCAAAACGCTAAAGAAATAGGAGGTACTGACTCCACTCCCCCTCTTGCAACAATAGTATTTGTAGCCATAAAAATTGGCTGAATTAACAAAAGTAAATAAGGAGCGTAAGGATTATTTTTTGTCAATGAAGGCTTCATAGAACATCATTACAATTACCATACCCATTAAAATATAAACAGGAAGCACATCAAAAAATCCTATCATCATTGATCTAGTTAATGTTGTGGCTAAACCAATTAAAAAAAGGGTGCAGAGCCCAACGCCTATTATTATTGTAATTTTATCCTTCATCTTTACAATTTTTCTCAAGCCAGTTAGCTGTACCTAAAAATCTTAAATCATCAAGTTTATCACCAACTAACTGAACTCCTAATGGTAAGTCATTTTCTCCTGTAAGTAAAGGTAATGAAATCGTGGGCAAACCAAGATAAGTCCAGATTTTTTGGAAGTCTGCACTTCCAGTAGATTTTAATCCTTTATCAGCAACTCCGCTTGAAGATGGAGTAATAATTCCGTGGTAATCTTCAAAAACTTCTTTATAGGACTCATAACTTTGTTTCATAAAATCTGAAGCATCACCATATTCTTTTGCTGAATATTTTAATCCTCTGGCGATAGCTTCTCTCATTTCTTTTGAAAGTTTTGTTTTATCTTTTTTATAGTAAACTTGAAAATTATTTGCCATATCAACTTCATGAATTATTTGATGATACTTTGGTATATCATCAAAGTATGACGGAGTATCAAAAACCTCGATATTCTTTTTGAAATTTTTAATAAGAAATTCAAAAGCTTGCTGTGATTTTTTATTTATATTTTTCCAATTTTTAGTTTTATAAAAAATAAACTTTGGATCAAAAACTGGTCCTTTCTCACATTCCTGAATCATGTTGTCAGCAGCGAAATAAATTGTTGAGGGGTCATGTAAATCTTTTCTAATTAGTGATTTAGCTAATAATGCAACATCTTTCACACTTTTACCAAATACGCCCATTGTATCTAGTTTATCCGAAACTTTTAAAACACCGTTTCTAGAGATTAATCCATACGAGGGTTTATATCCAACTACACCACAATATGATGCTGGCCTGATTACTGATCCTCCAGTTTGAGAACCCACAGATAAAGGTGCCATATGAGCTGCAACTGCTGCTGCTGATCCACTTGATGACCCCCCTGGTGTTCTTAAATAATCATGAGGATTTTTTGTTTTAGATGGATGTATATATGCAAGTTCACAAGTAACAGTTTTACCCATGATAATTGCTCCTGAATTTTTTAATAAGTTTACAATTTCCGAGTCTTGTGAATTAGACATTTTTTTTCTAAATACTGTCCCACATTCGGTTGGCATATCATACGTACCTATAATATCCTTAATTGCAACTGGCATTCCGTGCAATGGTCCTAGAGGTTTTCCAGATTTTCTATAAGTGTCAGCTTCTTCAGCTTTTTCTAACAAAAGTTTTTTGTCTAAAAATTGCCAAGCCTGAACATCTTTTTCAAATTTTTTAATTCTATCTAAATAAGCTTTGCAAAGATCTAAAGAAGAAATTTCACCAGAATGAAGTTTTTGCGATAAATCGTAAGCACTTAAAGTTGTGACGTCTATCATTTAAATTGTTAATTAGCGAATAATGTATCTGGCAACCAAAGAGCTATTCCTGGAAATAGATACATTAAAAACATGGCAAATATAACAATACCTAGGAAGGGCATAATGCCTCTAAATATTTCCATTAACTCTACATTTTTAGATTGGACACCTTTTAAATAGTATGCGGACATTGCCATCGGCGGTGTTAAAAATGAAGTTTGTAAATTCAAAGCGATAAGCATTGCGAAAAAATAAGGATTTACCTCGAAGAAAGCTACTAAAGGTAAAAATATTGGAACAAATATAATTAAAATTTCCGTCCACTCCAGTGGCCAACCTAATAAGAAAATAATTATTTGTGTGATTACTAAGAATTGCCATGGTTGTAAATTCATTGATTTAAAGAAATGCTCAAAAACTTCATGGCCACCTAAGTAAGAAAAAACAGATGCGAAAGTCCAAGAGCCGATGAATAACCACATTATCATTGCAGTTGTCTTTGCTGTTAGAAATACAGACTCTTTAAAATTTTTCCATTTTAAAGTCTTGTAAAAATAAGAAAGCACTAATGCACCAAAGGCTCCTACTGCTGCAGCCTCTGCAGGTGTAGCAAGTCCTCCTAAAATAGTTCCTAATACTAATATTATTAATGAGAAAAGTGGTAAGAACGAAACCATAACCTCTTTTAAAATTTCAGATCTTGGCGGAATATCCTCTTTTGGAGGTTTAGGCGCTATTGATGGATTAAAATAAGCAAGTGTAACTGCGTACATTATATAAAGACCAGCTAATAATAATCCTGGGAAAATTGCTGCGGCAAACAATCTTAAAGGCGAAAGCTGAGCAATAACTGAGTAAACAATTAACATGATACTTGGAGGGATCAAAATTCCTAAACATCCACCAGAACAAATTACTCCTGAAGCAAATTTTTTATCATATCCTGCCCTTATCATTGCAGGCCATGCAAGTAATCCCATTAGTGTAACAACAGCACCAATAATTCCTGTCGCTGTTGAAAATAAAGCGCATGTTACAAGCGCGGCAACAGCCATAGAGGCTGGTAATCTATGAGATGCTAGTCTGATCGCAAAAAACAATCTAGAAACTATTCCGGCTCTCTCAACTAAGTAGCCCATAAATAAAAAGAGTGGGACGGCGGTTAAAACAGTATTATCCATCACTGTATAGGTGTTCTGGACAAATAATTGGAAAATCCTATTATCAAAAAGATGTTCCATTCTTGTGGGATCAAAATAAGCGTAATAACCAAAACCAACTCCCATTGCCATTAATGTAAATGCAATTGGAAAACCAAGTAGAACTGCAAATAGGAATATGCTCATCATTAGAATTGCGATTTCAGGATTGGTTAAACTAAATAACATCTTTTTGATCCTCTTCTTGTGAAGTTCTCATTAACATTTTTTCTGTTTCCTCTGCCACAACCATTCTTGCAGGCCAGTGACCGGTTTGAATACAAATAATTGCTCTACAAACTTCACTAATACCTTGAATAATTAATAAAATTCCAGCAGCTGGTATCAAAGATTTAGCCATATAAATTTGAATTTGTGCTGGACTGTTCCAGCTTGTTTCTTTTATCTTCCATGCAAGCGAAGCATATTCATAACCGTAAAACGCAAGCGCGAGTACACCTGGGAAGAAAAATATAAAATATAAAACTAAATCGATATAACCTTGTGTTCTTGGTTTAAAAAGTCTGTAAATTACGTCACCTCTAACGTGAGCTTCTGTAGATAAAGTGTATGCGCCTGCCATCATAAAAATTGCGCCATACATTTGTAAACTAAAATCGAAATTCCACAAAGTAGGAGCATTGAAAGCATATGCCATAACGACTTCATAACAGGTTCCTCCCATTAAGATTACGATACACCAAGAAAATGCCTTCCCTACGGAAGTACTTAAAGTATCTGCAAAATGAATAAATCCTCTCATGAAATTTTAAACTATTCTAATTTTTTTGTAATTTCCATAAAAAAAGGGGGCGCAAATACGCCCCCTTTTATGTTTAAAATATAATTAAATTTTAACTTTTGCTATTGAACCGAACTCATTCTCGTAAGCCAACTTGTAATTAGGTTGGTTCATGAGTAAGTATTTCATAACTCTCTTCGCATAAGCTTTTTGTGAGTCTACAATCTTTTTAAAGAATGGATCTTTCTTATTGAAATCACCGATTACTTTATCCCAACCTTTTAATTGTTGAGCTAAGATCGCATCTGACGTTTGATACACGTTTACTTTATGCTGGTTCATCAATTTAGATAAGTCAGCTGAGTATCTTACTAATGCTTTAAAGTAGTTATCACTGTTCGCAGCATAAGCGGCATTTTTTAGGATAGCCTGATGTTTAGGCGATAATCCATTAAATGTCTTCTTGTTTACTGGGATTTCAAACATCTCTTGTGATTGGTGGAAGCTTCCTAAGTGATAGTGCTTAGAAACGTCTTGCATACCAAACTGAGAGTCTGATGTTGGGTTGTTAAACTCAGCAGCTTCAATCAAACCTGTTTTCATTGCGGGCTGAATTTCACCACCTGGTAATTGTCTTACAACCATTCCCATTGCTGTTAATACGTTAGTAGCTAATCCTACTGTTCTGTACTTCATACCTTTTACATCAGATACTTTTGTTACGTTCTTTTTGAACCATCCAAAAGGCTGTGCAGGCATTGGCATATGGAAGAAACCAATATAATCGAAACCAACTTTCGCAAGTGTTTCATCATAAAGTTTTCTACCTCCACCATACTCTATCCATCCCATAATTTCTTGAGATGACATTCCGTATGACGGACCAGTACCGAATAGAGAAGCTGCTGGATTTTTTCCATACCAGTAAGCTGTTACCCAGTGTCCCATATCAAGTACACCTGAGCTTACTGCTTGTCCAATCTCCGAAGTCTTAACTACAGCTCCAACTGGCTGAAGATCAATTTTTAATTCACCTCCAGACATGTCGCCTACCATTTTTGCGTAGTCGCCAGCCATTTCAAAGAAAATGTTAGCGCCTGACGGCCAAGCCGCTTGCATCTTTAAAGTTTGCGGAGCACCAAATGCAACGTTAGGCATTGCAACTGTTGCTGCTGCTGCAGCACCTGTAGCTGCTGCTGCTTTAAAGAACTTACGTCTTGATGGAGTTTTTACTCCTTTTTTTATTTTTGACATATGTCCTCCGTTAGTTAATTAACGGAAATATTTAAGCACAATCTCAAATCAGAGTCTCGATTTATTTTAGAATTATTTTAAATTGTAGATTCAATCTCTAGGTGTACTAATTCACCTGATCTTGTGGTTTATTGCCAGAAAAAAAATCCTCAAGATTTTTTGTAGCCCTAAATGCCATATCCCACCTAGTTCTTTTTGTTGCACTTCCTAAATGTGGAAGTAAAAAAATATTTTTTAACTTCAAATATTCTGGATGAATTTTTGGCTCACCATTGTAAACATCTAAACCGTAAGCGAATACTTTTCCGCTTTTCAGTGCTTGGATCATAGCATCATCGTCAACAATATCTCCTCTTGCTGCGTTACCTATAACAGTATTTTCTTGTAGATAGCTTAGCGTTTCTTTATTCACAAGTTTTGTTGTCTCAGGAGTTGCAGGACAATTAATTGATAAAAATTCACTTTGCTTAAAAAGACTTTTTAAATCTTTATGATAAATTGCACCATCCTCAAGTTCTGGTGAAAGTTTAGATCTGTTATGATAATGAATTTCCATATTAAAAGCCTTAGCTCTTTTAGCAACTGCCCTTCCTATTCTGCCCATTCCTAATATTCCTAGTTTTTTATTAGACATTTGCTTCCCTAACAAGAAATCCCAGGACCATTTCCAGCTTTGAGTTTCGGCTGCTATTCGTCCTTCATAAGCTTTTCTAGAAGCACCTAGTAAAAGCAAAATCTGAATATCTGCTGTAGCATCTGTTAGTACATCGGGTGTATTCGTTACAGTAATTCCTTTTTCTTTTGCAGCTTTTATATCTATATTTCCAAAACCAACTGCGCCGTTAGCAATAATTTTTATAGAACTAGAAAGTTTAGAGATAGTATCAGCATTAATAGGATCGGAAACAGAACTTAATATCCCGTCAAAATTTTTTGAGCCATCTATTATTTCTTGAGGTTTATAAATCTTATCATCTTTATTTAAAGTAACTTCAAATAATTCTTTAAGTTTCTCCTCGTTTTCTTTGAGAAGTCTTCTTGTAACAAAAATCTTTTTTTTCATTTTATAAATTATTTAACTTATATGGCTTAGGGCCTCCGGTAAACCAATCAAGCAACTCTACAGTATGAATAATTGGTATTCTAGTGCCAGCTGATATTTGTGTCATACAGCCTATATTGCCTGTTGAAATAAAATCAGGTGAAATTTTTTCTATATTATTCACTTTATTCTTTAAAAGTGATTTAGCCATCTTTTGATGTAAAATATTGTAAGTACCAGCAGACCCGCAGCACAAATGTCCTTCAGGAATATCCAATACTTCATTGCCAGTTTTTGAAATTAAATCTTTTGGTTGATCATGAACTTTCTGTCCATGTTGCATTGAACATGCTGAATGGTACGCTATCTTATATTTTTTTTCAGAATTTAAATTTATATTTAGCTTTAGGTTTTCATCAAGATACTCAGTAATATCTTTAGTTAGTTCTGAGATTTTTTTGGCTTTCTTTTTTAAATCTTTATCATTTTTAAAAATATGACCATAATCTTTTAAAGTTGTTCCGCATCCAGACGTATTACTTATTATCGCATCCAATCCGTTTTTAAGATACTCTTCGTGCCAGCTCTCAATATTATTTTTAAATGAGTCGTGTGCTAGTTTTTGCTTTCCCAAATGATGATTTAAAGAACCACAGCAATTAATGTCTGGCATTACTACGACTTCAACATTGTGTCTATTTAAAAGTCTTATAGTAGCCTCATTTATTTCAGGAGAGATAACTCTTTGCACACATCCAGTTAATAAAGCCACTCTTGAAACCTTCTTACCTTTATTAACCTCGTAAACTTTTTGATCTTTTAATTTTTTTCCTGGGATTTTATCTGGCATTAAATTTAATGCGTTTCTAATAAATTTTGGAAATAAAAAACTAAATGGTTTAATTAGTTTAGATGATAAAGCCATTAACAAAAATATTTTTGGTCTCGGCAATACAAAAGAAAGTATATTTCTAAATACTCTATCTAAAAAAGGCCTTTTGTAAGTTTCCTCAACATAATTCCTACCGTGGTCAATTAAATGCATATAGTTCACTCCTGAGGGGCAAGTCGTCATACATGAGTAACAGGATAAACAGCTATCTATGTGTTTTGCTATTTCTTTTGTGGCCGGTTTTTTATTCTCTAACATATCTTTTATAAGATATATTCTTCCTCTTGGTCCTTCTAGCTCCTCTCCATTTACTTGATAAGTAGGGCAAGTAGCATTGCACATTCCGCAGTGAACGCATTTCCTTATAATTGTTTCACTCGTTTTATTATCTTTGTCTTGAAGTTGTTTATCTGTAAATGATGTTTGCATTTAAATTCCTGTGTACATTTTCCCTGGATTAAAAATTCTTTTTGGATCAAAACTCCTTTTAATTTTTTCACTTATTTTATACTTAATTGGATCTATTGTAAAAATATCAGCAGAGGCCTTTAGATCATCCTCTATTTTAATTAAAGTGATATATCCTTGGTGTTTTTTTACAATATCCTTAATATCACTAAGTATTTTAGCGTTTAATGTTTCAAATACTGCCCAGATTAGGCTCCCTCCCCAATCAACAAAATATTTTATATCGTAACTTTTAAGTTTTTGAATAACCTGTAAGGTTTCACTTATTGGAAGAACTATCCTTAATAAATTGCTTTCTAATTTTTTAAAAACCTCCAAATTTTTTGTCCTGCTCCAAAAGATATTACTTTGTTCATTGTCTAAAATAGAAAGCTCTTGATCCAAAAGACCTAATTCTTTGGACAATCTGTTTACTCTTTGATCCACAGAATTTGTTGGACCTTCAATTCTTACAGCGGTTAAACCTCCATCGTGTGTAAGATCATTCAGTACAAAATCTTTTCCAAAATAGTCTGGATAAAAAACTCCACCGGATGGGTCTGTAGAAGATGACAATGCTTTTCCAAGAAAGTCTAGTGCTTTTTTAAGATGAGGGTTCTTTATAATTAAAGTTTTACTTGTTTCTGGTTTTGGTAAAACTTTTATTGAAAGCTCAGTTAATATCGTGAGTGTACCAAAAGATCCTGATATTAATTTACTTAAATCATAACCGGTAACATTCTTAACTACTGTTCCCCCAGATTTAATAGTTTCACCTTTTCCGTTAATCCCTTGAAAACCAAGTATATGATCTCGAACACTTCCAACTTTAAATCTTCGTGATCCAGCAAAGTTACATGAAACGACTCCACCAATCGAACCGCTGTTACTTTCTCCAGAAAATAAGTAACCAAAATCATTCGGTTCAAAAGCTAATTGCTGATTATTTTTATCTAGCTCCTCTATTATTTCTTTCAAAGGTGTACCAGCTTTAACTTTAATGTAGAGCTCTTCAGGTTTGTAATCAATTATACCTTTAAAATCAGATAGATCTAAAGTTTTTTCAGATTGAAAATTTCTTCCAATTTTACTTTTTGATTTTAATCCATTGATTTCTAAAGGTATATTTTTCCTATAACAAGTTTTAACTATCTCAACTATTTCCTCTCTAGAGGTAGGTTTAAAAATATTTTGATTAAAATCTAGGGATGTCTGGGAATTTTGTTTTTCCTCCATGGACATGAACTCTCCCTTCCTCAGCACATTTTCTAAGTATTGGATAAACTTTGCCTGGATTTAATAATGAATTTGGATCTAATGCAACTTTAATTGTTAATTGTTGTTGTATATCTTTATCATTGAACGCTTCACACATTAATTCTCTTTTCTCTATACCAACTCCGTGTTCACCAGTTAGAGCCCCACCGACTTTTACACAATACTTTAATATATCAGCTCCAAACTCCTCACATTTCCTTAAAGACTCTTTGTCATTTGCATCAAACATAATTAGAGGATGAAGATTTCCATCTCCTGCATGAAATGCATTGGCAACTGGCAAATTATATTTTTTAGAAAGTCTTGAAATTTCATTTAAAACCTCAGCAAGTTTTCCTCTTGGAATTGAGCCATCCATGCACATATAATCAGGTGCTAGAACTCCACAAGCTGGGAAGGCTGCTTTCCTACCAGCCCAAAATTTTAATCTCTCTTCATTTGATTTACTAATTTTTAAGCTTGATGAATTATTTTTTTCAGCAATTTTTTTTGTCTTTTGAATGTAAGCTTCAACTTCATGCTCTGTTCCGTCAAATTCTACAATCATCATAGCCTCAGCATCGGTTGGATAACCTGCTTTGGAATAATCATTAGTTGCTTTTGTTAGAGCTTTATCCATTATTTCCATCCCAGCTGGTATGCATCCCTCTGCGATTATTTCAGCAACACAGTTTCCTGCATCTTCAATGGAAGGAAAGCCTACTAAAGCAGCTTTAACAACTTCGGGTGACTTTAAAATTTTAACAGTCACCTCTGTAATAACTCCAAGCAAGCCCTCTGAACCAGTCATCAAACCTAAGAAATCGTATCCTTCAGCATCCATGGCTTTACCACCAAATTTAGTTATAGTTCCGTCCATTAAAACTACTTCAATACCTAAAAGGTTATTTGTCGTAGCTCCATATTTAAGAGAGTGAACTCCACCAGAATTTTCAGCAACGTTTCCACCTATTGAACATGCAATTTGACTTGATGGATCCGGGGCATAATAAAAACCTTTGTCTTGAACAGCATGGGTAATCGCTAAATTTGTTACACAAGGTTGAGTAACTACGCATCTGTTTTCGTAATCAATTTCAATTATCTTATTAAATTTTCCCATTGCCATCAAAACACAATCTTCTAGAGGCATTGAACCACCAGATAAGCCTGTTCCGGCTCCTCTTGGAACTACTTTTACTTTATTTTCATTACAATATTTTAAAATTTGGCTTACTTCCTCGACAGTCTCAGGCATAACTACTAAAAGAGGCATTTGTCTGTAAGCGGTTAAGCCATCAGTTTCGAAAGGTCTTAATTCATCAGGATTCGAAAGGACATTTTTAGAATTTATAATTCCACGAAGGTCCAGAGCAATTTTATCTTTTTTAGACATAATTGCGTTATCAACTTTTGGCATTTGTAAAGTACTCATAATCAGTTCTACTTAAGCATTTTTGAGATTTTTTCTAGTGCTTTTTGAATGTTGTCCCTCGAGGCAGCAAAGCTAAAACGAACGTAATCTGTTGATGTTTTACCAAAAGCTGTTCCAGGCACAATTGCCACACCAGCTTCATGCATACATTTCTTTGAAAATTCACTTCCAGTCATTCCTGTTCCTTTTACATTTGGAAAAGCGTAAAAAGCTCCACCAGGCATACTGCAATCTACACCAGGTAAATCATTCAATCCTTTGTGAATTAATTTTCTTCTTTGATCAAACTTTTCCATCATATGATGAATAGAGTCGTCGGGTCCATCTAATGCTGCTATTCCAGCAAATTGTGAAGGCGCATTTACACAAGAAAAACTATTAATAGCTAATTTAGTTACATGAGGTATTAAATTTTCTGGCCACACGCTCCATCCCATTCGCCAGCCAGTCATAGAGTAAGCTTTGCTCCATCCATCTAAAACTATCAACCTATCTTGTAGATCTGGGTAATTGAAAAAAGTTGGCATCTCTTTTCCATCGAAAATTTGTCTGCTATAAATTTCATCACTAAGAATTGTAACGTGCGGATGTTTCTTTAAACCTTCAGCAAGAAAATCAATTGCAGGTTTTTCAACAAAACTTCCCGTTGGATTATTGGGATTAATCAGTATCACAAGACGAGTTTTGTCTGTTATCAAAGATAAAATTTTTTCAGGATCAAATTTTAAATCTTTTTCTTTTGTTAGATCATATGGAACTGCTTTGGCACCAGTATAATTAATCATAGACTCATAAATTGGAAAACCAGGTGTTGGATGAACTATTTCTGCACCAGGCTCGCCGATCATTTGAATAGCAAAGTACATTGTAGGTTTTCCACCAGGCATAATCATAATTCGTTCGGGACTAACTTCTTTTTTATATAAACTTTTTATTTTTCTTGAAACTGCTTGCCGGCATTCAGCAATCCCGTTAGCTAAAACATATCCATGATGGCCGTCATCAATGGCTTTTTTTGCTGCGTCCATAATATGTTTAGGAGTCATAAAATCTGGCTGACCTAAACCCAAGTGAATCATTTCTTTACCCTCAGCTTCGAGCTTCTTAGCTTCAGCTAAGACACTAAAAGCAGTCTCTGTTCCAAGTCTCTCTAAATTTTTTGCTAATTTCATATTCTAAACCTAGTATTTATTTACACTTTTGAAAACCAGTTTTTTTGCATCACCTATATACAATTTTTGTTTTATTTAGCTCTTTTATGCTTTTACATCCCAATAAAATCATGTCTCTTCTGATTTCGTCCCTCATTCTCTGCAAAATTTGCTCAACTCCTTTTTGGCCACCAGCCCCTAATGCAAATAAAAAACCTTTTCCGAAACTACAAGCTGTTGCTCCTAAAGATAGTGCTTTCAGAACGTGAGTGCCTCTCCGGACTCCTCCATCTAAAATGATTTCTATTTTGCCCCCAACTGCATCAGCTATTGCCGGTAACTGATCGAAAGGCGATCTAGAACCATCAAGCTGTCGTCCTCCATGATTTGAAAGCATTATTGCAGAGGCTCCAATTTCAACTGCTCTCTTTGCATCTTCAACTGACATAACTCCTTTCAAAGCAAAAGGACCTCCCCATTTTTTAACAACGTACTCAGCATCTTTCCAGCTCATTGCTGGATCGTATTGCTCATTGATGTACTCCATTACTCCTTTTGCAATACTTGATCCTTTTTTCGTCCAATGAGAAACATTGGCTAATTGAAATTTCTCATGCGTTAAGTAGTTGAAAGCCCATTTAGGATGAGTAGCAAAGCTTAGAAGACTTTTTAATGTTAGTTTTGGTGGTGTTGTAAAACCCCATCTATGATCTCTTTCTCGATTTCCTGCAACAACTGTATCGACCGTAAGACACATGGCTTTAAATCCTGAGCTCTTACATCTGTCTATTAAGTTATCTGTTAAACCTTGATCTTTATGTATGTAAAGCTGAAACATTTTTGGACCTCCTGAAATATTAGCTATTTCTTCTATAGAGGAAGTTGCCATTGTAGACATGCTGTAAAAAGTTCCGAACTTTTCAGCAGCCCTAGCTGAAGCTTTATCTCCATCATGGTGATAAAGTCTCTGCATAGCGCTAGGTGAAAGGAAGAGCGGCATATCTATTTTTTGTCCGAATACAGAAGTAGATAAGTCTGGTTCTCCAACACTTGCTAAAATGTTAGGGACTAAGTCACATTTTAAAAAAGATTCTGTATTTCTTTTTAAAGTTGTTTCATCGTCCGCACCACCATCGATATAATGAAATATTGGTGCAGGTAAGTTTTTTTTTGCTAATTTTCTAAAATCATCAAAATTATAACAATCGTTCAAATTCATTGTTATTAAAATTTCTTTGAAAATGTTATATGTTGATTATCTATACCTGGATTTGTATCTCCCCAATCATTGTTAGAGATATGACTGTAGCTGTAACTTAATTTGGAATTCTCAAAAATATCAAAGCCAATTTTAATTTCACTTTTGAATTCAAGCATACTTCCTAAATCCTTACCGTCACCTTTTTCATAATAACCTGGAGAAAAACTTGGTAAAATTTTAATAGGACCTATTCCATATTGGCCCTCAACACCTGTATACAAATATACTGAACTATTGCCAGTTATAAATCCTCCAGTAATTGGTTTAAATTTCCCTAGGAAAGTATCTCTGAACAAATCAGGATTTTTATGTTCTATACCGAACAAAGAAGTTTGGTCATCCCCTTCTTCATCAATTACATCAAAAGTTCCAGTGTAGAATGATATGTCTGCCTCACCTTCATTCGCTTTTGCTGTTGACAGCAAAAAAACTAAAGTAAATAAAAATGTGAAAAATTGAAATTTCATATTTTGAAAAATACAACTAAATAATTAGTATGTACAGTTTGCAATTCAAGCTTTTTTAGAGGATTTTCTGATTAAAAAAACAATAATTACACCGCCTATAATAAGCGCCAAGTACGGTAAGCCCCAAAGTAAAAGGTTTCCTTGATTAATTTTAGGCTTATATAAAATCCAGTCTCCATATTTATCTGATAAAAAACTATAAATTTCCGCCTCTGTTTTTCCTTGATCAATCAAATCTTTAACCACCATTTTTAAAGTCAAAGCAAAATCTGAATTAGAATCTGCTATTGATTGACCTTGGCAAACTAAACACCTCAAGTTTTTGTGTATCTTGCTTTCCTCTACTAGCTCATTTGAATAGAGATTAATGTTTAGACTGAGGAAAAAAATTATAAGCAAAATTTTAAATCTCATAAGGAATTTATGATCTCCTTTATATCATTAAAATTTTGTTCGTTAAGCGGTCCTACAAATTTTTTTAAAACTATTGTTTCATTATTAATTAAAATACTTTCTGGTATGCCGTAAATTCCAAAGTTAACTGACTGCTTTCCAGTAGTATCTTTCGTCATATAATAATACGGATTCCCTAGCTCATTTAAAAATTTTGATGCATTAATTTTTTTATCTTTAAAATTGACTCCTAAAATTTTTAAATTTTTTTCCTTAGATAATTGCATCAAATAGGGATGTTCAATTCTACAAGGAGCACACCAAGACGCCCAAAAATTTATAAGTGTATAACGACTTTTTTTAAAATCTTCACTAGTATAGATTTTATCATCATCAAAACTTTTTAAATTTATTTTTTCTAATTTATTTCCTACTAGGTAGTCAGTGCTATAATTAGTTTCTCTATCAAGTGAATTGTAAAACACTAAAAGAACAAAAATGAACAAAAAAACTATTATAGATTTAATTATTTTTTGCATTTTTGAATAAACTTAAAAACCCACCAAAAGAAAGCAGGAGTACAGATATCCAGATCCAAATCATAAGTGGTTTGTGTTGAAATTTAATATTATAGTATTCTGAACGATCAATATTACTCATCGTTAAATAATGGTCTCCTAAAAAATTTGTTTGAATTGAGGCTTCGTATGTGAGAGTTTGAGGATTATCATAAATTCTTATTTCAGGATATAAAACTCTTCTTTTCATAGTATTGGAATTATTTACCTCCAGTTTGCCCACAACAGCTTTATAATTATTTTCCTGACTTAATTTAAGATCTAAAAGAGCAAATTCATAATCATCTATTTTTTTAGCTTCACCAAGTTTTAAATTAAAATCTTTTTCAACAGAGAAATTATGATTCAACCCAATAAATAAAATTAAAAAACCAAAAGATAAGTGAGACACTATTCTTGGAAAACTCAATTTACTTTGTTTAAAAAAATCAAAAATAGATGACATAATTAAAAATAAAGAAGATATCAATATTAAATTTGAAATTAAACTGTAACTTTTTAAGAAGTAAACGATAGCAAAATTTATTATAATTGCTCCACTAAGAATTAATAGTATGCTTCTTAAATTTGAAAATTTATTTTTAATCCATTTGGCTTGCGGTCCAATCGCCATAAAAAATAAAAAGGCTATTACAACTGGAATGATTACGGAATTGTAAAAAGGGGGACCAACCGAAATCTTGTTATCAGAAATTGCGTCCGTAAATATTGGGTACAAAGTGCCTAATAACACTGTGATTAAATAAAACATCATGAACCAATTATTTATCAAAACAAAAGTTTCTTTACTATTTGAATTAATTAAATCGTTTGTTGGCTTATATTTGCTAAATAAGAAATAAATTGATGCAAAAATCATTAAGCTTAAAAATACTAAAATGTATATACCTCTTGATGGATCATTAGCAAAAGTATGAACTGAATTTAGTATTCCAGACCTAACCAAAAAAGTACCTGTTACACTTAAAGTAAATGTCATTAAACAAAGTATTATTGTCCAAAAATAAAGCGTATTTCTTTTTTCTAAAACTAATAGACTGTGTAACAGAGCTGTCATTGCAAACCATGGAAGTAAGGATGCATTTTCAACTGGGTCCCAAAACCAAAAACCTCCCCAACCTAACTCGTAATATGCCCAGATAGATCCAACTAAGATACCTAATGTTTGAAAAATCCAAGAAATCAAAACCCAACTTTTGATTGATTGTGCAAATAAACTGCCAGAGTAATTTGAAATCATTGAAGCCATAGCTGCAGAGAAATATATAGAGGATCCTACGAACCCTATATAAAGTAGAGGAGGGTGAATAGCTAAAGCTGGGTCCTGCAATATTGGATTCAAACCTAACCCTTCTTTAGGAATAGGGTTTATAGAACTAAAAGGATTGCTATTAAAAATTATAAAAAGCAAAAAACCTAAGATTAATAAGTTTTGAATTATTAAGGTATGAAGTCTGTAATTCTTTGGGTGATTTTTATTATAAATCAAAAATAAAAATGAGAAAATTGTAAGTATTATTACCCAAAGTAATAAACTGCCCTCGTGATTTCCCCAAGTTCCAGAAATTTTATAAAAGAGAGGCTTTAATGAATGAGAGTTTTGATAAACAGTGATTAAAGAAAAGTCAGAGACTATGAAAGCAGAAGTAAGTGTAAAAAAACAAATTAAAATTAAGGTACTTTGCAGCAAGCTAATCTGGTAAATATTTTTGAAAATTAAATTATTTTTTATTTTTAAACATTTAAAAGAATTATAAATAATTAAAAAGCTTAAAAAAATATTTATAAATAAAAGAAAATTTCCAGTATTACTTAGCATTTTCTTTCATTATATTTTTTAGTTCTGGAGGCATATAATTTTCATCGTGTTTTGCTAAAATTCTATCAGCAATAAAAAACTTTTTATCCCGTAACTTACCTTCTGCAACTACCCCTTTGCCTTCAGCAAATAAATTAGGTATAGTGCCTTTAAAACTCACATTGATCTCATTTTTTAAATCTGTAATTATAAACCTAATTTCCTGATCTTTTATTTTAAGTGTATTCTTTTTCACCATTCCACCAACTCTAATTTTTTTATCAAAATTAATATTTTGATTTATCTTAATATCAGTAGGAGAATTAAAATATAAAATATTTTTATTAAGAGCATTTAAAATCAAAAAAATTCCAACTACTGATGTAAATAGAAGTACTGCTAAAAGAGAGACCCTTTTTTTTACTTTTTTTGGGAGCATTAAATGCTTTAAATAGTTTTATTGTAAGATGACAATATTCTCGAAGCGACTTTAGATTTCTCTAGAACTGTTTTCTGTTGTCTAGTAGAGAGTTCTTGAATTTCTTTTGCAAATTTCTTTTCGTACTTTTTTAGTGTTTTACGTGTCTTGTAGTAAATAATTCCACAAATTAAAAAGGTTATTGCAAAAGACGACCATACGAAAATTCCGTATCCGTTCATGGTTAATAAATTACTAATCATATCTTTTTAAATTTTTGCTCTTAATTCTAATGATTTCTGTCTTGTATTTCATTAGAAAAATTAACGCACAATACAAAATTAATACGAAAAACATAAGCAATAATGGCACTAACATTGAAGAATGTATCGTACTAGTGCCAGTAATTTTAATACTTGCAGGTTGATGTAGCGTACTCCACCAGTCTACAGAATATTTTATAATCGGAATATTTATAAGACCAATTATAGCAACAATACTTGAAATCTTATTTGCTTTATCATCTTCTTGAAAGAATTTATGTATAACAATGAAAATAAAATAAAATAAGGCCATTACGACCATTGAAGTAATTCTTGCATCCCAAGCCCAGAAAGTTCCCCATGTAGGCCGACCCCAAATAGAGCCAGTTATAATTGCAATACAAGTAAACATCAAGCCTATTGGCGCAATACTCCTCGTAATTAATTTTAAGTTTTTAATTTTGAAAATAAAATTTAAAATAGAAAATACAGCAATACAAGTAAAAGAAGCAAGACTTATCCAAGCTGCCGGAACATGAACATACATTATTCTCACACTATCACCTTGTAGATAATCTGGAGGAGAAAAAATTAATGCAAATGAAAGAGCGACTAATAATAAAACAAAGAATATTGAATTAACAAAATTTATTAACTTCTCTATCCAAGTAAAGATATTGCTATTAGAAAAGAAATTTATCATTTACTTTAACTACTATAATTATATTTTTTTGTGAAGTTCAATTATGCGCCCAATCAAGAATTGGAGGGAGTAATATAAGAAGTTTATTCTTGATTGGGATCTAACCTTTAAAAAATAGACTAATTCTGTGTTCCAGATTTGAATAAATATTGTTTTATTTAAGGCGATATTTAATTAGTTAGAAATCTTAAAATAACTTGCGCCTTTTTTACCTGAAAAAATTTCCTCTATTAGCGGATGCTTTACTGGCTCTTTAGATTGGTCTAGTAATAAATTTTGTTCAGAAACGTAAGCTTCGTAAGTAACGTCATTGCTTTCGGCAAGAAGATGGTAAAACGGTTGATCCTTTCGCGGTCTAACGTCTTTGGGAATAGACTGATACCATTCTTCAGAATTGTTAAACTCGAAATCAACATCATAGATAACTCCTCTGAAATCAAAATGTCTGTGTTTGACCACTTCACCAATTGAGAATTTTGCGCTATTACTTATTGCCATAACTAATAGTTAATAATTTTTTACTCAAAATCAATATCTAAATTGTTAAAATTTTATAATATGTTAGTCTCTAGCATTGTGAATAAGTCATTCTTAAAATTTATTACTGACTTTGGGCCTTTATTGATTTTCTTTACAATCTATTACAAAAGTGGAAATAATCTCACTGTTGCAATTCCTCCTTTAATCATCGCGACTATTGCGGCTGTTGTAATTATGTATTTTGTCGAAAAAAAAATTCCATATGTTCCACTAATAGGAGGCATAGTTATAACTTTATTTGGAGGTCTAACTTTATATTTTGACAATCCGATATTTATTTATATGAAACCTACCATTGTCAATTTAATTTTTGCTGGAATATTAATTATCAGTAAAGTTTTATTTCAAAGAAACTTTCTAAAATTCTTTTTACAAACTGCATTTCAATTAAATGATACTGGTTGGGATAAATTAAATTTTAGATGGGCTTATTTTTTTATTTTTTTAGCAATATTAAATGAAATTGTTTGGAGGACCCAACCTGAAGCTACTTGGGTAAACTTTAAGGTGTGGGGGATTTTACCTATAACTTTTATATTCACAGCTTCTCAAGTACCTTTGATTAACAAGTATAAATTATGAAAAAAATAAGATTAATTATTAATAACAATTTTAAAAAAAAAGAAAGAGAGAGATTTTTTATCAAAAAAGAGCTGCAATGTATTTTAAATCTTTATGCGAAAATGGTCTCAAATGGCTCTTGGAAAGACTACTCTCTCTCAACTGGAATAAGAGAAGTTTCTTTTGATGTTTATCAAAGATCATCTGAAAAACCTGTTTTAAGAATCACAAAAAATCTGAAACCTAAATATTATAACGAAAAATATGTAATCAAAGATAAGGATGGGAAAATAATTAAAAAATCTGAAGATTTAAATTATCTAATAGATAGAACTGGTTGGAGTAAATTGAAACTAGTAAAATAATTATCTTCTTTGACCGAAAAGTCTTAAAAGCATTATGAAAAGATTTATGAAATCTAGATAAAGTGTCAGTGCACCCATAACAGCTTTTTTACCCATCAACTCACCGCTATCACTCACTAAGTACATATTTTTAATTTTTTGAGTGTCATAAGCTGTTAAACCAACAAATACAAGAACTCCTATAATTGATATTACAAAATACATCATTGATGATTTCATGAAAATGTTAACTAATGAGGCTATAATAATTCCAAATAGACCCATCATTAAAAATGAACCTAGTTTAGTAAGGTCGCGTTTAGTTGTATATCCGTAAATGCTCATTGCCCCGAAGGTACCTGCTGTAATGAAAAAAACTCTAGTAATGCTAGCGCCGGTATAAATCAAAAATATTGATGAGAGCGATGCTCCCATTAAAGCTGCAAATACCCAAAAAGTAGTTTGAGCTTTTGCTGCTGACATTTTAGCAATACCAAAACTCATATAAAATACAATTGCAAGTGGAGCTAACATAATTACCCATTTTAAACCTGATGCGTAAATTGTGTTTCCAAAATTGGTTAATCCGATTATTTGGCCTTCCGCAGAAGTAACAACTGCCATTTTAAAAAATAACAAAGCGACGAATCCTGTTAATAGCACGCCAGAAGCCATATAGTTATAGACCTTGAGCATATAAGATCTTAAACCTTGGTCTATAATAGCCTCCGAAGCTGATGAACGTACAGTAGATCTTTGTTTATTAATTTCCATAACTAAATATATAAGTTTTTTTAAATACTTTTCAATAGGCAAAAATTGACCTAAAAAACTACTATAATTATTACAATTTTATGAAATTTAAAAAATTAGGCACTACGGACTTGGACGTGAGTTTAATATGTCTCGGAACTATGACGTGGGGTACACAAAATACTGAGAAAGATGCTTTTGAACAAATGGATTACTCCTTAAGTGAAGGGGTTAACTTTTTTGATACTGCAGAACTTTACTCGGTTCCGCCTAACTCGGACTCTTATGGCAAAACCGAAGTTATGATTGGAAATTGGTTTGAAAAAAGAAAAAATAGAGAAAAAATAATTTTAGCTTCAAAAGTTGCAGGTCCAGGATGTAGTTGGATTAGAGGTGGAGGAAATAATTTTGATGAAACAACAATTGGAAAAGCAATCGATGGGAGCTTAAAAAGATTAAAAACAGATTATATAGATTTATACCAATTGCATTGGCCCGAAAGATCAACCAATTACTTCGGCAAAAGAGATTATACTATTGATAGTGATGAAGGAGAGTGGAATAGCTTTGAAAGCGTTCTTAAGGCCCTAGAAAAATTTATTCAGAGCGGAAAGATTAGATACATTGGAATGTCAAATGAAACTCCATACGGTCTATCAAAATATATTGAATTATCTAAAAATAAAAAATTACCTAGGATGATGTCAGTACAAAACCCTTACAATTTAGTTAATAGAACTTATGAAATCGGAATGTCTGAAATTTCAATAAGAGAAAGATGTGGACTTCTAGTTTATTACCCTCTTGCAACAGGCGCCTTATCCGGAAAATATAGAAATGGTCAAATGCCAAAGAATTCTAGACAAGCTTTGTTCAAAGGTTGGGAAAGACATCTAAATCCTTTAGCAATGAAAGCATACGAAGAATATTATAAATTAGCTAAAGAAAATAATATGACAATGGCTCAGTTAGCACAGGCTTTTGTAAACACCAGACCTTTTGTTACGAGTAATATAATCGGGGCAACAACAATGGAACAATTAAAGGAAAATATAGATAGTGTAAATATTGAATTGTCCGGTGAAATTTTAAATAAGATTGATGTTATCCATAATAATAACCCAAATCCATCTCCTTAATACAAAGCATTGAAATAGATAATTTTTAGTATAAAAATAAAATATGTCAGTTAAAAAAACTTTTATAATACTAGTTCTATGTATATTTTCTGTTAATGCTTTTGCTGTTACGCCAAGATCAACTGGAAAATATAAAAACTGGGAAAGCTTTGTAGCAGAAACTGATAAGGGAAAAATTTGCTTTGCTCAAACTATTCCGACGAAAAGAGCGCCAGCTGCCGTAAAAAGAGATAAATCAAAGTTATTTGTAACTTTCAGGCCTTCTGAAGAAATCAAAGATGAAGTGAGTTTAACAAGTGGTCATGATTATAAAACGTCAAGTGTAACTGCAAGCTCTGGGAAAAGAAGATATTCTTTTTTTTCACAAAAAGATTTTGCTTGGTTGCTTGACGATCAAGAAGAAAAAAAATTTATTCAATTAATGAAAAAAGCAACTGACATAATTGTAAAAGCAAGAACCACAAAAGGGGCTGAGACAACTGATCATTATTCTATGATGGGATTTACAAAGGCGTATAACACAGCAAAAAAAACTTGCAGCTAAATGAAAAAAATTGTTTTAGCCTACTCGGGCGGTTTGGATACATCTATAATTTTAAGATGGTTACAAGAAAATTATAAAGCTGAAGTAATTGCTTACACCTCCGATATTGGGCAAGTTTTAGATAAAAAAAAAATTATAAAAAATGCTAAAAGATTAGGCGTTAAAAAAATAATTATTGAAAATTTAAAAAATATCTTTGTGAGAGATTATATTTTTCCAATGATAAGAGCTCATGCAGTTTATGAGGGGGTATATTTATTAGGCACATCTATTGCCAGGCCGTTGATTGCAAAAAGACAAGTTGAAATTGCAAAAAAATTTAAGGCTTTTGCAGTTTCGCATGGCGCGACTGGCAAAGGCAACGATCAAGTAAGATTCGAACTAGGTTACTCATATTTTGGTAACAATAAGATTAAAACAATAGCGCCTTGGAGAGAATGGAAATTACAATCAAGAGCAGATTTAATTAAATACGCTAAAAAAAATAATATACCAATTCCTAAAGATAAAAAAGGTGCACCGCCATTTTCTGTAGATGATAATATTTTTCATACATCTACTGAAGGCAAGGTTTTAGAGAACCCAAAAAACTCTGCTCCTGAATTTATTTATCAGAGAACAGTTTCACCACAAAAAGCTCCTAACAAACCTACAAAAGTAAAAATTACTTTTAAAAACAGTGATCCAATTGCAATAAATGGAAAAAAATTAAGTCCTGAGAAGCTTTTAAGTAAATTAAATATTCTGGCTGGAAAAAATGGAATAGGGAGAGTTGATCTGGTTGAAAATAGATTCATTGGAATTAAATCCAGAGGTGTTTACGAAACTCCAGGTGGTACTGTGTTATATACTGCACATAGAGCAATAGAGTCTGTAACTCTTGATAAAGAAACCGCTCATAAAAAAGAAAGAATAATGCCAGAATATGCTGAGCTAGTATATAACGGCTATTGGTTTTCAAAAAAAAGGCTTAAATTACAAAAACTAATTGATAAAAAAAGAAACAAAGTATCTGGTGATATTGTTTTAAGTTTATGCAAAGGGAACGTAACTATTTTATCAAGAAGGACAAAAAATAAAGCTTATTCAATGAAAAAAGTTTCTTTTGAGGAGAATAAATCCTTTAATAAAAAAAAAGTTGAAAATTTCATTAAATTTCACTCTAAACAGTTAAATAAAGCCTAAATTTTTGATAGATTAATATTAAATGAACAGTTCGATTCGAAATATTCAGTTAGTTGCGGTTATAGTTGTTCTTGTATCAACTATTATTGCTTTCTTTTTAGAAATGAAAGAAATGTACGACAACAAAGACATTACATTAGCTGATTTACTTTTAATGTTCATTTATATCGAAGTAATTGGTTTAGTGAGATCTTATTGGGAAACTCAATCCGTAAGAATAACATATCCTTTAATCATAGCTATTACAGCGCTAGCTCGGTTCATAATATTACAAGATAAAGAGAGCGACCCTGCAAACTTGATTTATATTTCTTTAGCTATTTTAATAGTTGCGATTGCTACAGTTATTATAAGATTTAGAAATAGTAGGTACTTAAAAATTGAAAAGTCTAGGTCAAGCGAGCTTTAAAACACTTTAAAGTATTCTTTAATAAACATGCAATTGTCATTGGTCCTACGCCTCCAGGAACAGGGGTTATTGCTTTAACATTATCTTTTAATGCATCAAAATTAACATCTCCTAATATTTTTTCTCCTACTTTATTAATGCCAACATCTATAACAATCGCATTTTTTTTTACCCAGTCTTTTTTGATTAAATTTGGAACTCCGACAGCTGCTACTAAAATATCTGCTTTGAGACACTCATTTTGTAAATCATTTGTTTTTGAGTGAACTATAGTTACGGTGCAATTTTCCTTTAATAATAGTTGAGCCATTGGTTTACCGTTTAAATTAGATCTTCCTATTATAACAGCGTGTTTGCCTGCTAAATTTGGCTCTATCTTTTTAATCAATAAAAGACATCCTAAAGGGGTGCAAGGAACGATTGAGTCATAACCTGACGAGAGATTGCCAACATTTATTGGATTAAAACCGTCTACGTCTTTGGATGGATTAATTGCATTAATAATTTTTTCCTTACTAATCTGGCTGGGCAAAGGAAGCTGAACTAAGATGCCAGAAATTTCATCATTTTTATTCAGTTCTTCTATTTTTTTTAAAATATCTTTTTCGCCTACATTTTTTGGGTATCTAATTATTTCAGAGTTAATACCAACTTCTCTAGCACTTTTTTCTTTATTCTTTACGTACATCAAACTGGGCGCAAAATCTCCAATCAAGATAACTGTAAGACTGGGTGTTTTACCGCTTTTTTTCTTTAAATCTGAAATCTCTTTTTTAATTTCATTTCTAATAATCTCTGCTTCTTTTTTTCCATCAATAATCATCTTAAAAATAACCCTGGTGCAAGCATTTCAAAAACTAAATTCCTAAAAAACATCAATCCTAAGATCAGTATCACTGGAGAGATATCTATAGACCCTAAGTTAGGTAAAAATCTTCTGATAAAATTTAAAGGTGGAGCTGTAAGTTTGTAAGAAACATCTAAAACAGAATATACAAACCTATTACTCGTATTTAAAACATTGAAAGCAACCAGCCAACTAAATATTACGTGAATAATTAATATCCAAATGTAAAGGCTAACTATATTGTCGAATAGAATTAATATCGACTTCATTAATTTTTCTCCACATAAACTGATGTACTTGGAAAAGCAAAAGACGCATTATTTTTTTCTACTATATTTTTTATTTCAAGAGCTAAAAGATCTTTTACCTTCATCCACTCTATGTATTTTGTGGTTTTAGTAAAACATATTAGTTTAATATCTATTGAACTTGCAGCAAATTGATCGATTTTTACTGATAGCATTGTATTTGCTGATTTTGAAAATAATTCACTATTTTTTATATAATTCTCTATCTGTTGTTTGATATCAATTAATTGTTTGCTAGTTGTTCTATACTCTAGGCCTATAATCCAATTAATCCTCCTGTTGGTAATTAAAGAATTATTTATTACTGCTTTTTCTGCAAATTGAAAATTAGGGATTGTTGCAAGAGATTTGTCAAATCTTCTTACAACTGTAGATCTAAAACCTATTGACTCTACTGTGCCTTCAATAACATCTTCAACATATATCCAATCTCCAACTTTAAATCTTTTCTCGACTAAAACTAATATACCTGAAATTAAATTTTTAAATAAATCTTGCGCTCCAAGTGCAACGGCAACACCAAATAGTCCTAGTCCGGCTATAATTGGTCCAATTTTAATTCCCCAAAGTTCTAAAACAGCCGCTAATCCCAGGATTATTATTAAAACCTTTAGAGCTTTGATAATCCAATTAACTAAATCTCTTGAGAGTAAATCACTGACTGATTTTACAACAGTTGAAAATGGTCCAATGATTTGGTGAAAGGTCCAGAATATAAGAATTGTAATTAAAGAACGATTAATAGTTTCTAAAAAATCTGCAGCTTGAGTTTCAATAGTTAAATAACTAGTAGCTACAAAAAAACCTAGTACAATCGGAAAAAACTTAGCTGGCCCTTCCATGGACTTTACAAGAGTATTATCAAAGTTATTTGAGGTTTTTGATACGTAATTCTCCAATCTTTTAATTACGAATTTTGAAAATATTCCTCTTAAAAAAAGAAAAAATAAAAAAATTATTAAAGCAATAATAATTTCTGAAATATTAACTCCTGAAATACCTTTGTTCCAAACATCTAAAAATAATATCTTAAAATTTTGCAATACTTCCATCTAATTACCAATTTTTATAAGTTCATCTCCAGCTTCGAAGGTTTCTAAATTTTTCCATCCAGCTTCTTTGAAAACATTTATAGCTTTTTCACTTATACACATAACTCTTGAGTCTGTCATCAATCCATTGAGTGAGTATTTTTTTGCTAAATCAATAAAGCTTTCTGCACTCCTTTTTGAGTAAACAAAAATTATGTCAGGAGGATGATCCTTGATTAAATTATTAGTATCTTGGTTTAATTCTCTAATTTTTTCTGAAGTATAATTGATAATTTTATCTATTTGAAAACCCTCTTTTATCAGCTCTAGATCTAAGTCTGAGGTAATGTTATCTCCACATATATATGCTAAGACTTTTTTTTTATCTAAGTCACCTGAATTAACAATAACATTTTTAAGAGCATTTATAGTCCCGCCAGCAGAAATAGTATTGTTATAACCTTGTTGTCTCACAATCTTTTCTGTAATTGCTCCAACGCAGAAACAAAGTTTATTTTTATCTGGTTTTAATAAGTTCAGATTCCTTATTGCATTAGCGCTTGTAAATATAAATGCGTTGTATTTCTCAGGATTTATAGGATCAAGTTTTGCTTTAGAGATTTTTAAAGTAGGTACATGAATAATTTTATGACCTAAAGAAAATAATTTTCCCATCAAATCCTCAGAGTCTATTAAAGGTCTTGTTATTATAATATTCATTTTTTTTTAAATTTTTCTCCAGCTAGATCTAATAATTTTTCTCCAACACTTTTTCCAATAAAAGAAGCATCAATCTCTCTCCCTGTAAGTTCATATTCAAAACTATCCTGACCGCTATCTGAGAAAAGCTGACCTTTAAGTTTCAAATTATGATTTTCAATTTCAGCTAAACCACCTAGCGCAGTATCGCAATCGCCACCAATAGTTTGAAGCATTTTTCTTTCAGCTGTCGCGCAAAGACTAGTTCCGTTATCATTAATTTTTTTTATTAAATTTCTAATTTCATCTTCCTTCCTACATTGCACAGCAATTATTCCTTGTCCCACTGCTGGTAAAATATTTTCACGATTAAAAGTGAAACTGATTTTTCTATCAAGTTTAAGTGATTTTACTCCGGCAGCAGCAAGAATGATTCCGTCTAAGTTGTTCTCGTTGATTTTATTTATTCTAGTATCAACATTTCCCCGAATATCGATTACAGAAATTTTATTATTAATTTTTTTTAATTGAAGTTCTCTCCTTTTTGAACTTGAGCCAATTTTTACACCATCTTTTAAATCAGAAAGATTCTTAATTTTTTCACTGACTATTACATCTCGGTAATCATTTCGTTTGACATATGCTCCAATTAAAAGATTCTCATTCTCATTGGCCTCCATATCTTTTAGAGAATGGACAGCAATATCTATTTCTTTTTTTAACAAGCTTTCCTCAATTTCTTTGCAGAACAAACTTTTTCCACCTATTTCTGAGATTTTCTTATTTAAATTCAAATCACCTGATGTTTTTATGGCTTTAAAATTAATATTTTCCTCTTTGAGTTCATTATTATTTTTTATCAATAGCTCTTTAACTTTTGCCACATAGGCTAATGAAAGTTTGCTGCCTCTAGCTCCAATTGTAATTTTTGTCATTAATTGATTATATATTTGAAAGAAGTATTTTATACTATTTTAATTTTTAAGAGAGATGACAAAAAAGATTACATTTTTAGGAATTGAAACAAGTTGTGATGAAACTGCAGCCTCTGTAATTAGAGAAAATGATAAAGGCACTGCAGACATTTTATCAAATATCGTCTCAAGTCAGATTTCAGAGCACAAAAAATTTGGAGGAGTAGTACCTGAATTAGCAGCTAGAGCGCATATAGAAAATATCGACTATATAATTGAAACGGCTTTAGAGGAAAGTAAAGTTTCCATAAGTAAGATAGACGGAATTGCTGCTACTGCGGGTCCAGGTTTAATTGTATGTTTAACAGTCGGATTAAACATAGGTAAATCAATTGCTGCATTTTCAAATAAACCATTCGTTGCAGTGAATCATTTAGAGGGTCATGCTCTAAGTCCAGGACTAGAAAATAATATTCCATTTCCTTATTTACTTTTATTAATCTCTGGAGGTCACTCCCAATATTTAATTGTGAAAGATGTTAATGAATACGAGCAATTAGGGACTACGATAGATGATGCTTTAGGTGAAGCTTTTGATAAAACTGCAAAAATGCTTAACCTAGGTTATCCAGGTGGACCAAGTGTTGAGAAAGCTTCAACACTGGGAGATAAAAATTTTTATAAACTTCCTGAACCAATAATAAATAAAGCGGGATGTAATTTATCATTTGCTGGTCTTAAGACTGCAGTTTTAAGAGAGTCAAGAAAAGTAAATGGAAATGATAAATTAAAATTTAATCTTGCAGCATCTTTTCAAAATACCATAAATAAAATTCTTTATAAAAAAACTAAAATTGCGGTAGAAATGTTTAAGAAGAAAATTAATACGAGAAATATTAATTTAGTTGTAGCTGGAGGTGTGGCTGCAAATATTTCGATAAGAGAAAATTTAAAAAAACTTTCAAGAGAAATAGGATTTAAAACTGTTTATCCTGATTTAAAATTTTGTGGTGATAATGCTGCTATGATTGCTTGGGCAGGCATAAAAAGATTTAAAAAAAATTTATTAAATAATATAGATGTTGAAGCTAAATCTAGATGGCCTTTAGATGAAAATGCTCCCTACATGAAGGGGCCAGGTTTGAGGTTATAATGAAATATTGGCTACTTAAGTCTGAGCCCGATGTTTGGTCGATTGAGCAGCAAATAAAAGCTGGTATGAAAGGCGCTACCTGGGATGGAGTTAGAAATTATCAAGCTGCAAACAATTTGAGAAAAATGAAAAATGGTGATTTATGTTTTTTCTATCATTCAAATATTGGAAAAGAGATTGTTGGAATAGTTAAAGTAATTAAATCGGCGTTTATAGATAAAACTGATAAGAAAAAGAGATTTGTGGCCGTTCAAGTTAGGTTTGTAAGTAAATTTAAAAGGGCTATTTCTTTGGAAAAAATTAAAAAAAACAAGAATATTTCTCATTTACCGTTGATAAAACAAAGCAGGTTGTCAGTAATGCCTATAGATTATAAAAGCTGGAAAATTATTTGTAACATGGGTAAAATATAAAAAATTTAGGGGTATTTGTGGCTAAAAGGAAAAAAAAGAAAAAATCAAAAATAAAAAAGTCTAGGAAAAAATCTAGAAAAATAAAAAAATCTAGAAAGATTAGCAGGCCTAGAAAGAAAACTAGAAAAAATAAAAAAAAGAAAAAAACTAGAAAAAAAGCTAGAAAAGCAAGGCGGATTATTTTCAAAGCACCTACATATTCAAAAGATAGTGACGGTAATTCAGTAATTAAAGTTTCGGATAGTTGGGCAAATCAAGCCTACGTGAATGACTCTAAATACAAAAAGAAATATAAACTTTCGATTAAAGAAAATGATAAATTTTGGGCTAAAGAGGGAAAAAGAATTTCATGGATAAAAAAATATACTAAAATTAAAGATGTTAAATACAGTAAAGAGGAAGTAAAGATTAAATGGTTTTATGATGGAACATTAAATGCCTCAGCAAATTGTATTGATAGACATTTAAAGAAAAATCCAAGCAAAACTGCAATTATTTGGGTCGGAGATGATCCATCTGATACGAAAAAAATTTCTTACAAAGAACTTCATCAAAATGTTTGTAAAGCTGCAAACGGTTTAAAAAGTTTAGGTATACAAAAGGGAGATAGAGTAACAATTTATCTGACTATGATCCCCGAATTAGCTTACATAATGTTAGCTTGTGCGAGAATAGGTGCTGTCCATTCAATTATTTTTGGAGGTTTTTCACCTGACTCAATAGCTACTAGGATTACAGATTGCGAGTCTGAATACTTAATAACTGCAGATGAAGGAGTTAGAGGCGGAAAAATAATTCCGTTGAAAAAAATTGCTGATGAGGCCTTAGATCAATGTCCTGGAGTAAAAAAATGTGTAGTTGTTGAAAGAACTGGAAATCAAGTTGATTGGAACAATGAAAGAGATGTTTCCTATAAAGAGCTAATTTCATCTGTTCCATCAAAATGCGAGCCTGAGGAAATGAGCGCAGAAGACCCGCTGTTTATTTTATACACGTCTGGTTCTACCGGAAAACCGAAAGGTGTTTTACACACCACGGGTGGTTACATGGTTTATGCTTCGATGACCCATCAGTATATTTTTGACTATAAAGCTAATGATATTTATTGGTGTACAGCTGACATTGGTTGGGTAACAGGACATAGTTATATTATTTACGGGCCGCTCTCAAATGGAGCGACGACTATTATGTTCGAGGGAGTTCCAAATTATCCGGATAGTTCTAGATGGTGGCAAATAGTAGATAAACATAAAGTAAATATTTTTTATACCGCACCAACAGCGATAAGAGCATTGATGCGAGAGGGTGATAAACCTGTAAAAAAAACAAGCAGAAAAACACTAAAATTATTAGGAACTGTCGGGGAACCCATAAATCCAGAGGCTTGGATGTGGTATTACAAAACAGTAGGTGACTCTAGATGTCCGATTGTAGATACCTGGTGGCAGACGGAAACTGGAGGAATCTTGATAGCACCTCAACCTGGCGCTATAGATTTAAAGCCGGGATCAGCAACAAAACCTTTTTATGGCATCAAACCAGTTTTAGTTGATAAAGATGGAAAAACTATAAAAGGAGAAGGAAAAGGCAGGCTTTGCATGGCTTCTTCTTGGCCAGGTCAAATGCGGACTGTTTATGGAGATCATCAAAGATTTATAGACACTTACTTTTCTCAATTTGATGGCAAGTATTTTACTGGAGATGGATGCAGAAGAGATAAAGATGGGTATTATTGGATAACCGGAAGGGTAGATGATGTGATTATCGTATCTGGTCATAATCTTGGAACAGCAGAAATTGAAAGTGCATTTGTTGCCCATCCAAAAGTGGCTGAAGCTGCAGTAGTTGGATTTCCGCATAGCATAAAAGGTAATGGACTTTATTGTTATGTTACTCTTAATGCTGGTGAAAACCCAACGGGAGATTTAGAACGAGACTTAAAACTTTGGGTTAGAAAACAAATCGGTCCAATAGCAACACCAGATGTTATTCAATTTGCACCTGGATTACCAAAAACAAGATCTGGAAAAATTATGAGAAGAATTTTAAGAAAAATTGCTGCTAACGAGCCAGATAATTTAGGAGATACAACTACATTGGCGGATCCTAGTGTTGTAACTTCTCTTGTAGAGAATAGACAAAATAAAGGTTAATTAAATTTTAAATCTTTTGTTAATTTTTTAAACTCGTCTTTCATCAATCCCCATTTTAAATGAATAGAGTTTAAGACTATTTTTTTATCAAGTGATTTTAATTCATCTGCAATAGGTGACCAGTAATACAAAGCTTGGCCACTCTCTTTAAAAGGATCATTTAAATGGTAGTTTGAAAAATTCACTTTATCTAATCTTTCTAAAAAGTTTTTTTTACCTCTATCAAAAATTTCGTCACTTAATCCATTTTTTTTTTCATTTTCTAAAATATGTAGAAAAATTTCTTTGCAATCATTTTTTTTTAAGTTTTTTTCTGAAATGAGATAAGAGAAAACATAAAAAGTACAGTCTGCTAAAGCAACCGCATAGATATTCCATTTTGCAATATTGATAGATTTTAAAAAAACTTCATCCTCCATCATGGCAATATACTTAACTCCAATTCTTGTTTTTAAATAACCGTATAGAGTTGTTTGAGAAACATGAGCAGATCTTTCTTGAATAAAATTTTCTAAATCTTTTTTTGATTTAATGCTTTTAAATAATCCTGAAATTTTCCAAATAGGAATAACGTACTCCCAGATGTCAATTAGAGTGGTTCTAAGAGTGTTTCGCAATTTATCTAGATTCAATTTCACGTTGTATTTAAAAAACCCTTTATTTACTTGTCTTATAGCATTTCAAATTGGTTTTGGGGTCCTTTTTTCTCTTTTAATTCAACTCATAATCAGTATGCTCCCGTGCAATAAGAGTACTTTTTACGTAAAAAGTTAAAAAATAAATAGGGGGAAATATGTCAAATAAAGACGCATATTGGAATAAGACCAAAAACCATATGATAGTTACATTGGTTCTTTGGGCTTTCTTCTCATTAGTGATCTTCATGTTTGGTTCAGAACTGAACACGATGTCTTTTCTTGGCTATCCATTAGCATATTACATGACTGCGCAAGGTTCACTTCTTGCCTTTGTGATAATTTTGTTTTGGACTGCAAATAAACAAGAAAAAATCGACGAAGAACATGGTTTCTCAGAAAGAGAGGATGACTAATGTTTAAAGGAGATTTTATACAAAACCTTCCTAAAATATATGGTACCTACACTGGTGGCTTTTTAGTGTTCATTATATTAATGGCACTAGCAGAGCAAGCAGGTGTGTCAGCTAAAAACATCGGAGTGATGTTCGTAGCTTTCACGGTATTGATTTATGCCTTAATCGGATATTTATCAAGAACCATTCAAGTAGATGCCTACTATGTTGCAGGAAGACAAGTGCCAACCGTATTTAACGGAATGGCAACAGCAGCTGACTGGATGTCAGGTGCATCATTCGTAGCTTTAGCGGGTGGAGTTTACTTTGGTGGCTATACTTACATGGCCTTCTTAGTAGGTTGGACAGGTGGATACGTACTTGTTGCAACTCTAATGGCTCCGTACCTAAGAAAGTTTGGATGTTACACAGTTCCTGATTTTATCGGAACGCGATACGGTGGTAATCTTGTAAGAGCTTGCTCAGTATTCGTGCTTTTCATAGCATCATTTACTTACGTAACAGCTCAAATTAATGCTACGGGAACAATTGCTTCTAGAGCTCTTGGAATTCCGTTTGAAGCAGGTGTATGGGTAGGATTAATAAGTATCCTTATCTGTTCAATGCTTGGTGGGATGAGAGCCGTAACTTGGACACAGGTTGCTCAGTACATTGTATTAATCATCGCATACTTAATACCAGTATTCTGGATTAGTAATAACGTAGGTGGAGGAATTTTCCCTCACTTAATGTTAGGTGATGAAGTTGCAAGACTTGGTGAACTTGAACAACAATTTGGACTAGTTAAAAACAGCGCCGCAGATATGAAAGCAGCTGGGGTACCAGGAGGATTGAAATATATCTCTGGATCTCACTCTGGAGTACCTGAAGGTGGTATGGCTGTCTGGAAATACTTATCGTTAGCGATTTGTATGATGGTAGGAACTGCATCGTTACCTCATATCTTAATGAGATACTTTACAACTCCTACAGTAAGAGCAGCAAGAAAATCAGTAGCTTGGTCGCTATTCTTTATTTTCTTACTTTACTCTTCAGCGCCTATGTTAGCGACATTGTCTAAATTAGCATTGATGGATCCAAATCTACCAACTGGAATTATTGGAAAATCTATTTCTGAAGTTCAGTCGATAGAGTGGGTACAAAGATGGTCTGAAGTTAAACAAGTATTTATCGCAGACTTTAATGGTGACGGAATACTTCAGTTGAACGAATGGTTCATGAGAGGTGACGTTGTAGTATTAGCTACTCCAGAAGTAGCGGGTCTACCGTTCGTAATCTCAGGACTAGTGTTTGCTGGTGGTATGGCTGCTGCCATGTCAACTGCCGATGGATTAGTTCTTGCGATCTCAAATGCATTATCACATGACATTTACTACAAGATCATAAATCCAAAAGCGGAAACTGCTAAAAGACTATTAGTTGCTCGTACACTTCTAGTAATAATCGGAGCTGCTGGTGCTTACATTGCCTCTTTCAGGCTAACAAGTATCTTAGGTTCGGTTGCTTGGGCATTCGACTTTGCAATGTCAGGCTTGTTCTTCCCACTTGTACTTGGTGTATGGTGGAAGAGAGCTACTAGAGAAGGTGCAATCGCTGGTATTATGGCGGGAATTATATCAGGAACAGTTTACTTAACGTGGGTGTTCCCTAAATTCTCAGTTCCAATATGGGGCGGTGTAAATACTCCATTCTTAGGTATCGACCACTTAAGATTTGGTTTAATCGGAGCACCAATTTGTTTAGTTGTAATGGTGGTAGTCAGTTTAATGACTAAAGAACCAAGCCCAGCTACACAAAAATTAGTAGACGATACAAGAATACCGACAGGTAAGGCTATTCTTGGTAAGCAACACTAATTAACAATTATTTAAAATTAAAAGGGGCGATTTATTCGCCCCTTTTTTTTTACCTAAATCATGGTAATTTAAGAATATGATACCAACATGGGCAATTGTTTTAGATTACGCGCTAGGCACAATTATGTGGACTCTAATAGGGCGGGCATTCATGAATATTTTTCAAAAAGAGGATTCTACTTTTTTTTTCATGAGAATATTCGTTAAAACAACTAATCCAATTATCAATTTGTTTAAATTTATCACTCCTAGTTTTTTATTTGGACCCTTCATCGCTCTTTACGTTGCTTGGTTTTTTTACTTGTTCAGATTTTATGCAATGCCGTACATTCTTGGCTATGATGTTTGGGGAATGCTCGCATTTCCATTAGAGAGTGACTTTTCAAGACAATTATATCAACTGTTTAATTAACCTTATTTTTTGACAAACTTTTGTTTTAAAATATAAATAAAGAATGAGCAATCTTATTAAAATTTCTCCATCAATTCTATCAGCTGATTTTAGCAAGTTGGGTAGCGAAGTAATTTCACTAGAGAGAGCAGGCGCAGATTATATTCACATTGATGTAATGGATGGACATTTTGTTCCGAATTTAACCATTGGTCCAGAAGTTATAAAAAAACTTAGACCCCTCACAAAAAAAATATTTGACGTTCACTTAATGATATCTCCGGTAGATAATTTTATCAAAGATTTTGCGAATGCGGGGGCGGATATAATCACTTTCCATCCAGAAGCAACAAGCGACACATTAAAGACTATTAGTCTAATTAGAAAAGAAAATAAAAAGGTTGGTATTTCACTTAAACCAAATTCAAAAATACAATTAATAGAAAAATATTTAAACGAGATTGATTTGGTCTTAATTATGAGTGTTGAGCCAGGATTTGCTGGACAGAAGTTTATGCCAGAGGTTTTAGAAAAGACGAAAACACTTAAAGAAATTATAAAAAGAGAAAATTTGAATATTGATATTGAGATCGACGGAGGAATTAATTTTGAGAATTGCTCTTTGGCAAAAAAAGCTGGAGCAAACATTTTAGTTTCTGGATCTACTATATTTAAAGAGAATAAAGGTGATCTAAAAAAAAACATAGAACTACTGCGAACAAATTAATTAATGTTTGGCTTAAAAGGTGCCTATTTTTATTTTATTGCAATACAAATTACATTAATAAAATTTTTTAAGAGGATTTACTTCTTATCAAATCACTATAACAATTCTTTAAGATCTAAAATACCAGTAAAAATAAATTTCAACCCTAACCCATTTTTACTTACTTTAATTTCTCCCTTTTCAAAAAAATCATTCAAATTAAATGAAATAAATTCTAGTAACTTTTGGATTGATGATAAAAATAGAAAGAGTTTAGAGGACCACAATTTTTTATGGCTAAGTCTAGTTGACAGAAAAACTGATGGAAAAAATATACAAAAAATTATTTATCTTTGGATACTAAAATATTCAACTTTTAAAAGAAGAATTTGGGAAACATCCACTTTGAGTACTAGAGTAATCAGCTGGTTGCTTAATATAGATATTATTATTAATAATGGTTCGTTCGATTTTAAGAGAAAATTTTTTGAAAATGTTATTATACAATGTAACCATCTAAAAAAAAATATAAGATTTGAAAAAAATCCAGTAAAAAAAATTGAGGCTCTTACAGCATTAATTATTTCAGGTGTAATCTTTAAAGAATACGAAGATAATTATGATACTGGCATCAGGGGGTTACAAAGATTTGTAAAATCCTTTTATGATGAGGACGGATTTCCTTTAACAAGAAACTTTAATGATCTTATATTTTTTACAAAGTACTTATTATTATGCTACGAAAATATTAATGACGCTCAGCAATATTTACCTGAGTTCTTAGATGAGATAATTAAAAAAAATTTAAATTGTATTAAATCTTTTCAAACTCCAAATAACCAGACACCTCTATTTAACGGGACATCTGAAAATGATTTAATTCCATTAGAAAAGTATTTAGAAAAAACTAAAGCAAATAAAAAAGATAGAAAATATATTTTAGGTGGAGTATTCTTTGTAAAAACGAGAAGTCAGTCTCTATATTTTGATGTTAGTGCACCACCAAATAAAAGTTTTTCAAAGAATTATCAATCAGGTCCACTTTCTTTTGAATATTTTTTAGATGGTAAAAAAATAATTACAAATTGTGGTTTTGGAAATAATATATCTTCTAAAGCAGAGCTTATAAGTAGGTTAACTGCAAGCCAAACTACATTAACTGTAAATGATACTAGTATAACGAAATTTGAGAGAAATAAGCTTATTAATCGGATATTTGGAAATTCAATTAAAAATACCTTTAAAACAACAGATTTGAAAATCAAAGATGAAGGAAAGTTAATTGGATGTTCAGCTTTACATAATGGATATGAGAAAAACTTTGGTTGTATGCACAGGAGAGAAGTTTATTTAGATCGTGATAACAATAAATTAAAAGGCGTTGATTATATAATGAAAAAAAGCGATGGAATTCCTATTAGATATGTTTTTAGATTTCATTTAAATCCTGAACTGTCAGCTGTAAAAACTATGAGTGGAAATAGTGCTTTGATACAAATATCAAAGAGTAGGTCCCTTATTTTTACAGTTGAAGAGGAAAATCTTGAAATTGAAAAAAGTATATATCTAGGGGGAAAAAAAATTTTAGACAATACTTGTATAACTATCTCTGGTAATTTAGTTAATAAAAATAAGTCTTTTAATTGGGAAATTAAGAAGAAACTTGATAATGAATTTAAAAATTAAAAATGCACTAATTTCACTCTCTGATAAAGAAAATATTTTATCATTATTAAAAATATTAAAAAAATATAACATTAATATTATTAGTTCTGGTGGAACATATAAATACATAAAAAAACTTGGATATGAATGTTCTGAAATATCAAAGTATACAGGTTTCAAGGAAATGTTAGATGGGAGAGTAAAAACTCTTCACCCAAAAATCCATGCTGGAATTTTGCACGATAGACAGAATAAATTACATAAAATTGAAATGTCTAAACAAAAATTTCCACCAATAGATCTTGTTGTTGTGAATTTTTATCCGTTTCAAAAGATTGTAACAAATTCTAAAAATATAAAAAATGTAATTGAAAATATTGACATAGGTGGCCCAACCTTGGTTCGTGCAGCCGCAAAAAATTTTAAAAATGTAAGCATAATCACAAATAAAAATGATTATTCAATACTTATTAAAGAACTAAAAAAAAATGAAGGCAAAACTAGTTTGAAATTTAGGGAATTCATGTCATCAAAAGCTTTCGGCTTAACTGCATATTATGACTCAATGATAGCTCACTGGTTTAATAAAAAGCTTGAAATTCAATTTCCGGAAAGAAAAACTATATTTGGACGAAAATTTAGAAATTTAAGGTATGGTGAAAATCCACATCAGCAAAGTTCTATTTATGTAAATGATTATAATGATAGAGACATTGGATTTAAACAGATTCACGGTAAAGAATTAAGTTATAACAATTATAATGATATGTTTGCTTCTCTAGAGGTTCTGGGTTCAATAAAAGGCAAAGCAGTGACAGTTATAATTAAGCATGCAAATCCATGTGGAATTTCAAAAGATAAAAATCCAATTAATTCCTTCAGGAACGCCTACTCATGTGATCCAGTGAGTGCATTTGGTGGTGTTATAGCGTGTAATTATAAAATAAATAAGAAAATAGCTTTAGAAATATCAAAAAATTTTCTTGAAGTAATTTTATCTAATGGATTTGATAATGAAGCATTAAAAATTTTAATGAAGAAAAAAAATTTAAGAATAATTGATATCTCAAAATATAAACCTAAAAATAATTTATTGATTAAAAGTTTTGATGGATCTTTTATGATTCAAAATAAAGATGAAATAAAAATTACTAAAAAAAGAATAAAGTGCGTCACAAGACTTAAACCAACGAAAAAAGAAATTGATGAAATTATTTTTGCATATAATATTTGCAAATATGTAAAGTCAAATGCAATTGTATTGAGCAATAATTTCTCTACAATTGGTATTGGAGCAGGACAACCAAGTAGACTAGACAGCTGCAAGATAGCTGTGCAGAAAGCTAAAAAATTTAGACCTAACAAAATTAGAAATTCTGTAGCAGCATCAGATGCCTTTTTTCCATTTGCTGATGGTGTGAAAACCTTGATCAAGTCAGGTGTAAGAATAATAGTTCAACCCGGTGGCTCGATGAGAGATCAAGAAGTTATTGATGAAGCTAACAAAGCGAAAATTAAAATGTTATTTACCGGAACGAGGCATTTCAATCATTAATCAATCTTGTCAATTTTTGCTGCCAATATAAAATCACTTTCTGCTAAACCTTGGATCGCATGAGTAAAAATTTTAATCCTACAATAACCCCAACCAAATGAAATATCGGGGTGGTGATTTTCTTTCTCAGCTATTTCGCTGACGCTATTAACAAAGTTTTGGCTATCTTTGAAATTTTTAAATAAAAATTCTTTAATCAAAAAATAACTTTTATTATCTTCTTCACTTTTTACGTCCCAACCATCAACTTTTTTTAGATATTTATGAATCTCACTTTTATCAAAAGCTGGTATATTACCTTCACATGGTACACATTTTTTGTTAACTAAATCATTCATAAAATGGAGCGGGCAAAGGGACTTGAACCCTCGACCTTCTCGTTGGCAACGAGACGCTCTACCACTGAGCTATGCCCGCAAATTAAATAAAGTATATTATTCGTATTAAAAACGGTCAACCTAAATAAAATGTCGCTATCAGTATTATGAAATTTTTATTATAATCATATAATGAAAAATTTTCCTGATACAATTCCTATTTTTCCTCTAAGCGGAGTTATATATTTTCCTAAAACAAATCTTCCGCTAAATATTTTTGAGCAAAGATACGTTGACCTTGTAACAGACACTTACAATAAAGATAAATTAATGGGTATGGTCCAGTCTCGAAAAGATGGCAATGAAGTTTATAAAGTCGGATGTTTAGGTAAAATAAGTGATTTACAAAAAATTAAGGACGGGAGAATTTTAATAAATCTAACAGGAATAACAAGATTTGAAATATTAGAAGAAATAAAGAATCAAAAATTATACAGAGAGTTTAAAGTAAATTATAAAAATTTTGAAGAAGATTTGAAAAATTTGTCAGCAATCCCAAATACGGAGAAGCTAATTGATAAAGCTAAAATTTTTTTTAAAAAGAATGGATTGTTACTTAATTGGGTAGAATTTAATAAACTAGACGAAAACCAAAAAATAAACACTTTATCTATGATATCACCTGTCACTAATGAGGAAAAGCAAAAACTTTTAGAGGCGTTAACTTTAGGAGATAAAATTGAAACTCTCGAAAATATAATTAGTTTTTATCTTCATGGAGTAAATTTTGACACTCAAACAATTCAATAAAAGTTAAAACTACTTAGTTAGCTGATTTATTCATTGAGTCAAAAAAATCAGAATTATTTTTAGTATTTTTTAATTTCGAAATTAAAAATTCAATACCATCCATTGTGCCCATAGGACTTATTATTCTTCTTAACACATTCATTTTTGAGAGTTCGTCTTTTGCAAAAAGCAACTCTTCTCTTCTTGTGCCTGATCTAGTTATGTCAAGGGCTGGGTAGATTCTCTTATCTGCAACTTTTCTATCTAATATTAGTTCTGAATTACCTGTTCCTTTAAATTCCTCAAAAATAACTTCATCCATTCTACTTCCTGTATCAATCAGAGCTGTAGAAATTATTGTCATCGATCCACCTTCCTCTACGTTTCTTGCCGCTCCAAAGAACCTTTTTGGTCTTTGCAGAGCATTAGCATCAACACCGCCAGTCAAAACTTTTCCTGAGCTAGGAATTACAGCATTATAGGCTCTGCCTAGTCTTGTAATGGAGTCTAACAAAATAACTACGTCCTTTTTATGCTCTACCAATCTTTTTGCCTTTTCAATTACCATTTCAGCCACTGCAACGTGTCTAGATGCTGGCTCATCAAAAGTTGAAGCGACGACTTCACCTTTTACAGATCTTTGCATATCTGTAACTTCTTCGGGTCTTTCATCAATTAATAATACCATTAAATAACATTCAGGATGATTTGCAGTAATCGATTGCGCTATATTTTGTAATATTATTGTCTTTCCCGCTCTTGGAGGAGAAACTATTAAAGATCTTTGTCCTTTACCTATTGGGCTAACTAAGTCAATTAATCGGGCAGTGTTGTCTGGTTTCTTTTCTACTTTATTTGTTTCGACTTCAAGTTTAATTCGTTCGTTAGGATATAAAGGCGTCAAGTTGTCAAAAGCTATCTTATTTTTCCCCTTGTCTGGATCATCGAAATTAATTTTGTTTACTTTTAATAGAGCAAAATATCTCTCTGCATCTTTGGGGCCCCTAATTTCGCCCTCTACAGAATCACCAGTTCTCAAACCGAATCTTCTTATTTGGCTTGGGCTTACGTAAATATCGTCTGGACCCGGAAGATAATTAGATTCAATTGCTCTTAAAAAACCAAAACCATCCTGTAAAACTTCTAAAACTCCAGTAGCAGTAATTTGCTCGTTCTTTTCAGCAAGTTTTTTAAGTATCGCGAAAAGTATTTCTTGTTTTCTTAATGTACTAGGATTTTCGATACCAAGTTTTTCGGCTTCGCTAATAAGTTCTGCTGGGTTTTTTTGCTTTAATTCTTGTAGATTCATGTGATTTTTTCGATTTAAGGAATGTATTAAAAATATAAGTCTTTTTCAAAAAAATTCAACCCCTTATATTTTAGAAATTAAAGAGGTTTAAAAATAACGACAAATACGACTACTATCAATATTATTGTAGGTATTTCATTGTAAATTCTAAAAAATTTGGAAGATTTATTATTATCGTCTATTGCAAAATCATTAAGGAAACTACCTAATGAGAAGTGATAAATTGTCAAAATGATGACGGCAATAGTTTTAATCTGCATCCAAAGTTCTAGAAATACAGAAAATCCAATACTATGAATTAATAGAATACCAAATATCCAAGAAAGCAACATTGCGGGCATCATAATATAATTGTAAAGCTTTCTTTCCATTGTTTTAAAAACGACTTTTTGTGATTCATGATCAGCTTCGGAGTGATAAACAAAAATCCTTGGAAGGTACAACAATCCAGCCATCCACGAGATTACTGCAATTAAATGCAAAGATTTAAATAATAAATATAAGTTCATTTTACAAAAATCTTCTTATCAATTTTTCAAAAAGATTAATATGATCGGAATTATCATTAAGACATGGTACCAAATCAAATTTCTTACCACCTTTTTCGAGAAAGCTTTCTCTTGCTTGAATATTGATCTCTTCAAGAGTTTCAACGCAGTCGGACGCAAAGCCCGGGCAAATTACTAATAAATTTTTTACACCTTTGTCTGGTAAGTCTTCTATAGTTTTATCAGTGTAAGGCTTTAACCATTCCTGTGGACCAAACCTAGATTGAAAAGTAGTTTGGATATCTACCTGGTCAAATTTTTCTTTAATTAGTCTAGTAGTTTTATGACAATAGCAATGATATGGGTCGCCTTTATCAAAATAAGATTTAGGTATACCGTGGTATGAAGATAATATGAGATCTGGTTTCCAATTAATTTCATTTATTTTCTTTTCTATACTGTTAACTAAAGCTTGAATATATATTGGATCACTTTCGTAATGAGGTACAATTTGAATACTTGGCTGCCATCTCATCTTCATTAGTGACCTATAAACCTCGTCACAAACTGTTGCTGTGGTTGCAGCTGCGTACTGTGGGTACAGTGGTAAAATTATTAAATTTTCGCATCCTTTCTCCCTTAGACTATTCAATTCAGAATTAATACTCGGATTTCCATATCTCATTGCAAATTCTACAAATATCTTGTCATTATTAATTCTTTCTTTCAATTTGATTGTTTGGTTTCTGGTAAAATATAATAAGGGCGATTCGTTTGTATCTTTCCTCCAAATTTTTTTATAAGCATGAGCAGTTTTTGAAGGTCTAAAAGTTAATATAAATAAATTTAATACAATTTGCCACAAAATAGGATTAACTTCGATTACTCTTCTATCTGAAAGAAATTGTTTGAGATATTTTCTTATATCCCACCAGTTTGTTGAGTCTGGAGTTCCTAGGTTAATTAATAATACTCCAGTTTTACCGTAATTTACTTCTGGATGACCTTTATTCATTAAAATCCCTATAAAATTTAACCAATTTATCTACCTTATCAGGATCTGTTTCTGGAAGTAAGCCATGACCTAAATTAAAAACATAAGGAATATCTTTAAAAGTCTGGATATATTTCGTCGCTACTTCTAACATTTTTTCCTCTTTTTCTAATAATATTCTTGGATTTGCACCACCTTGTATTACAACATCTTTAAGGTTTTTCTTTGCCCAATCTGGATCAACATGATAATCAATATTTATTCCATCAGGTTTAACAAATTTATTAAAATCTTTATATTTATCTTTAATTCCCTTAGGAAAACAAATATTTGGAATATTTTTACTTTTACAAAATTTTATAATCTCAGAGTTTGTATTAAAACATAAATCTTTCAAATAAGTTTTTGGGATAATGCCTGCCCAAGAGTCAAAGACTTGGACTACATCAGCACCAGCTTCTACTTGACTCTGGATATGAATACATAAAAACTTATTTAATTTTTTTAAAATAATCTTAATATTTGAGTTGACTTTACGAAATTTATCCAAAGATAGATTTCCTTCAAAATCTTTCAAATTTAACATGTAAACTAGTAAAGTCCATGGAGCTCCAATGAAACATATTAAAGATTTATCTTTATTTAGGTTTTTTCTAGTTAACTCTATAGCTTTGTACACAGGTGTTAAAGTTTTAATAAATTGATCTTCATTTACATCCAAAAAAGTCTCTAAGTTGAAATTACTTAATTTAGGGCCCTGATCTTTTATGAAAGATATTTTTTGACCTAAAGCAAATGGGACTAAAAGAATATCAGAAAAAATAATAGCTGAGTCTAGATTAAACCTTTTTACTGGTTGTAAAGTAATATCTGAGCTCAATTTACTGTTTAAACAGAGATTTATAAAGTCTTCATTTTTGGATCTTATATCTCTAAATTCAGGAAGATACCTTCCTGCTTGTCTCATAAACCATACAGATTTACAAATTCTTTTTTTTAATAAAATATTTTTTAGATTACTCATTAAATTTAAGTTCTTTAAAGATTGTTGTATTATATGTCCATGTTAAATCTACATATAACTTCTTATGCAGTGCTTATACATTTAAGATTTAACAAGTTTCAAAAAAAAGACGCCAATTTGCTGACTTTATTAAGCTTATAAACACTTATAAAACAACATTATTAACATCGAACAAAATGTTTAATTTATGTTAATTATTGTTAATTGTTTTCCCTCTCTATTTAAAAGCAGTGGAAAAACATTAGTTGTTAATAATTTACTAACAAAAATATGAACCAAAAATACAATGTATATCTTGTGTCTGATTCTACTGGTGAAACTTTAGATAGAATATTTCTGTCTTTAAAATCCCAGTTCTCGAACTTTCAATACGAAAAGAAAGAATTTGCATTTGTCAGAACAGAGCAGCAAATTGATAAGATAATAAAGGAATGCAATAATTTAGAAAATTCTCTTATCTTATATACAATTGTGGAAACTAAATTAGCAAAATATATCTCAAAACAAAGTATCAATAATAATGTTCCATGTTTTGGAGTTTTGGGTAATTTAATATTAAGTTTTTCAAAATTATTGAATCAAAAAGCTATCCACAAACCAAGCGCTCAACATGTTTTAGATGATGACTATTACCGACGTATAGAAGCAATACAATTTACAATGTCACATGATGACGGTAAAAAAATTGATGATATAAACGATGCAGATGTTATTTTATTAGGCGTAAGCAGAACTAGTAAAACACCAACTTCTATTTACTTAGCTAACAGGGGTTTTAAGACTATAAATATTCCTTTAATTTTGGATCAAAAGATTCCAGATTCTCTTAAATTGAACAATAAGGCATGTATTGTAGGTTTAGTGGCTGACCCTGACAGACTGGCAGATATAAGACGTAACCGAGTTGCTATTATGAGAGATCACAAGTTAAAGGAGTATACAGACTTAGAATTTATTAGAAAGGAAATTAATGACTCAAAAAACCTTTTTAAAAAAAATAATTGGCCTATAATTGATGTAACTAGAAGATCTGTTGAAGAAACTGCAGCATCAATTTTAAAAATAATTGAGATTAAAAAACACAAATGAAAATAATATTAGCTTCGAAAAGCGGTGTAAGAAAAAAAATATTAGATGAAAATAGACTAAATTGCGAGGTAGTTATTTCAAATGTGGATGAGGACGAGGTAAAGGAGTCACTCTTAGCGGAGGGAGCAAGCCCGTTATTGGTATCAAAAAATTTAGCCGAATTAAAATCAACAAAAGTAAGCAGTAAACATCCAGACACACTTGTAATAGGTGCTGATAGTGTGATTTCTTTAAATAATGAATTAATAAACAAACCTAAATCAAGGGAAGAAGCATTTCAAATTCTCAAAAAGCTAAATAATTCAAAACATTTTTTGATTAGTTCCGTTTGTATTTCTATAAATGGTGCTATGGTATGGAACCACACAGACTCTTCTGAATTAAAAATGAAAAATTTAAATGATAATGAATTAAAAGATTATCTCAATAAAATTAAAACAGAAACGTTGCTTGCATACGGAGTCTATCAAGTGGAAGCTGATGGGATAAAATTATTTGAGTATATTAAAGGAGATAAAGACTCAATTATGGGTTTGCCAATTAAAGATATTTTAAATTATATTAAAGTTTATAAAAAATGATTAAAAAGTTCGGAATAATAGGTAAACCAATAAAACATAGTCTCTCACCAGTTTTACATAATTATTGGTTTGAAAAGTATGAAATTAATGCCAATTATTCAATCATTGACGTTAATGAAGATAATCTTAAGGACGTTGTAAGCAAAATAAAAGATAAGGCTTTAAGTGGTTTGAACATAACACTGCCCTATAAACAAAGAATTGTTCCACATTTAGATTACCTTGTTAATGATGCAAAAATTACTAGCTCAGTTAATACTCTTTATCTGGATGACAAGAATAATACAGTAGGAGAAAATACAGATGTATTCGGTTTACAGGCTGCTTATCTTAAGGAGGTAGATAAGGCTTCAGAAAAAAAAGCTCTTGTTATCGGCGCTGGGGGCGTTTCACCCTCAGTTATTTTATCTCTTGAAAAATCTGGGGTTAAGAATATTTCAATTATTAATAGAACTTACGAAAAATGCATTTTTTTAAAAAAAAAATTTAAAAATATAAAGATTATTGAATGGGAAAAATTAGAGGAAGCAATAAAGGATTACGATATAATTATCAATGCAACCAGTCTTGGATTAAAAAATGAGGAAGATTTTAGTTTTAATTTTAAAAATACTAAAGAAAATCTAATATTTATTGATACTATTTATAATCCGCTAGAGACAAAAACACTTAAATTTTTAAGAGACAAAGATACCAAAGTTTTTAATGGCCTTGAAATGTTTATCTACCAAGGACAAAAAGCTTTCTATTTGTGGAACAAAATAAATCCTGAGATAGATCAAAAATTAATTGAATTATTAATATCAAAACTAAAATGAAAAAAATAGGTATAACGGGTTCACTGGCGTCTGGAAAAACTACAGCAAGCAAAATATTGACTAGAGGAAAATACCCACTTTTTAGTGCAGATAATGAAGTAAAAAAATTATATAAAAGAAAAAATTTCATAGGTCTTATTTCAAATAAATTCAAATTAAAGAAAACTATTAAGATAAAACAAATACTAAAAAATAAAATTCTTAAAAATAATTCGAGCTTAAAAAAACTTGAGCAAATAATTCATCCCTTTGTAAGAAAAGAAATGCGAAAATTCGAAATAAAAAATAAAAATAAGAAATACGTATACTTCGAAATACCTTTATTAGTTGAAAGTAAGTTAATGAAAAGATTTGATGTAGTAATATTTATCAAGGCAAATAAAAGTCTAAGATTTAAGCGTTTTTTATCAAAAGGCGGAAACAAAAAGCTTTTTCAGATTTTAAATAAAAAACAGCTTAGCGACAAAAAAAAGGCGGAACATAGTGACTTTGTAGTTGTGAATGAAAAAAATAAGATTATTTTAAAAAAAAAATTATTAGATATATTAAAAAAATATGAGTGAAATTTTCCTTGATACAGAAACAACAGGTCTCTCGTTTAAAGAGGGTCATAAAATAGTAGAGATTGCATGTATTGAGACCAAAGATTTAATTAGAACTGGCAAAGTTTTTCATAAATTTATTAATCCTAAAAGAGATGTTCCGGAAGAGGCTTTTAAAATTCATGGCTTTTCACAAAAATTTTTAAGCGACAAAGAACCTTTTGATGAAGTAGCTGATGAATTTTTAAGATTTACTGAAAACAAAAAAATTATCATACACAATGCACCATTTGATTTAAGCTTTTTAAATGGAGAACTTGACCTTCTTGAAAAAAAATTAATTAAAAAAGATGATGTTATTGACTCATTGGAAATAGCTCGAAATAAGTTTCCTGGAGTATCGAATTCATTGGATGCACTATGTAAAAAATTTAATATTGATTTATCAAGAAGAACTAAGCACAATGCCTTGTTGGATTGTGAATTATTGCGTGAAGTTTATATTCATTTACTAGACGCCAAGGAACCTAAATTTAATTTATCTTCGGCAAGTCCAGATTTAGACATAACTAAAACTAAAAATTACAATAAAGAAGTCATTAATATTTCCGAAACTGAATTAAAGCTTCATAAAGATTTTTTAAAAAAAGAGCTTAAGAAAAACTTTTATTGAATTTTTCTTGTAGTATAGAGTTTTTCAAAATCTACACTTTTACTAACTTTTACATCTTTAAAACCTGAATTTTCAAAAAGACTAACAAATATTTTTCTGAGTTCGCTATAAATTTGAGATGGGACTTCGATCAATACGATTCTTTCAAGTTGTTCTTTATCAATTTTTTCATCTATTAGTTCTACAACCGTAGCAAATACTACTTTTGTATTTACTGTGTCTGAGACATTTTTAGTTGGAGTTAAGATAAGCGAAGTCAATACTTCAATAATATTTTGTTTTACTTTATTACTTTTAATATCAATATTAATTTTGTAGTTTTCAATATCTTTTGAGAGTAAATAAAAAGTTTTAGTGTTCGGGATACTAAAATTTAGGTCTTTAATATATTTACCTATTATTTTATAGCTCATCTTTGTTTTTATCAATTATCTCACCGTCAATAGTGTTATTATCTTTTTTAATATCATTAATTTTTTTCTCATTTTTTTTAATTAATACTCTCAACAAAAAATTTCTTGAAAATGGAAACAATAATAAAAAACCTATAAAATCTGTAAAAAAACCTGGAATAATTAATAATAAAGCTGCAAAAGCTATAGATGCTCCAGCGATCAATTCATAAACTGGAACCTTATTTTGATATAAATTTACTATACCAGACCTTAAAGTTTGAATACCTTGAACTCTTGCGAAGTATATACCAATTAAAGCAGTTAAAAATATGAGCGCAACCGTGTTTAAAGCGCCAATTTCACCACCAATTTTGATCATTAAAAATATTTCAAAAGCGGGTAACCCAATAAAAATTAAGAAAAATGTGTTCATTTGTCTGATACAAAATTATATTATTCATGTATATTTATCAAATTATGAGTAACAGTTTTGGATATTTAGACATAATTTTACTTGGAATGATTGCAGGTTTCATAATTTTGCGATTGAGAAGTATTTTAGGAAGAAAAACTGGACATGAATCCAAAGTTTACCCAAATTTTGCTGAAAAAAAATTCAGCATACCGCAAAACGATTCCAAACCTAAAGAAAAAAATTTTGAAATCTTAGAGGGTAATGACAAAAAAGAATTTTTAAAGGGAGCTGAAATAGCTTACGAAAGCATTTTAACTGCTTTTGCTTATGGTGACTTGATAAAATTAAAATCCTTATTAGCACCTAACATGTTTTCTAATTTCTCAGAAGCTATTAAATTAAGAAATAAAGAAAACATTAAATCAGAATTTACATTTATAGGAGTAAAGGAGTCTTCCGTTGAAAAATATGAAAAAATAAAAGATAACTTATTTGCGACAGTAAAATTTGTTGCGGAAGTTATTTCTGTGAAAAGAGACAAAGAAAATAAGATTATTGAGGGAAATCCCGACAAAATAAAATTTGTGACAGACAGTTGGAAATTTACAAAAAATGTAAATAACAAAAGTCCAAATTGGTATTTATCTGAAATTATCAGCCAGTGACAAAAAAAAATGATCTTTCCCAGGATGATAAAAAGGCCTGGAAAGATTATATAGAAAATCCTAATGACATCTATGATAAGGATAACTCAACAGCAAATAGTATAAATAGAAAAGATAGATTTAGATTTGATTTGCACGGATTTAACCTTGATGAAGCTAATAAAAAAGTGAAAGAAATAATTTTCTTTTGTTCTGAAAAAAAATATAGAGAGATATTATTAATAACTGGGAAAGGGATACACTCAACAAATGAAAAAGATATTTATATATCCAGAGATTTAGGAAAATTAAAATATTCAGTACCAGAATTTATTAATTCAGACCAAGAATTAAGTAATTTAATTATTTCAATAAATGAAGCGGCAATTAAGGATGGTGGAAAAGGCGCAATTTTAATAAAATTAAAAAAATTATAAAATAAATTTTGAAAGGTCTGTGTCTTTAACTAAATTTCCTAAATTATTTTGTACAAATTTCTTATCTACCGTAATAGTTTCACCTGCTTTATCAGTAGCATTAAAACTAATATCATCTAAAACTTTTTCTATTATAGTGTGAAGTCTTCTAGCACCAATATTTTCTACTGATGAATTTACTTCTGCAGATATTTTGGCAAGCATGTCGATTCCATCTTCTGAAAATTCAAGATTAACATCTTCTGTTTTTAACAAAGCTTTATACTGTTTTATTAAACTGTTGTCTGGTTCTTTTAGTATCCTTTTAAAATCTTCTTCATTAAGTGCTTTTAATTCTACCCTTATTGGCAATCTTCCTTGTAATTCAGGCAACAAATCAGAGGGTTTAGCTAATTGAAAAGCCCCTGAGGCAATGAATAAGATATGGTCAGTTTTTATAGGCCCGTGTTTAGTGCTTACAGTTGTTCCCTCAATTAGAGGCAGAAGATCTCTTTGCACTCCTTCTCTTGAAACGTCCCCTCCAACTCTATCACTTCTCGCAGAAACTTTATCAATTTCATCTAAAAACACTATCCCATTTTCTTCAGTAGCTTTCTTTGCTTCTTTAATAATCTTGTCTTCTTCAATCATTTTATCCGATTCTTGAGCTACTAAAATTCCGTGAGATTCTTTAACGGTCATTTTTTTCTTTTTACCTTTTTTGTTACCCATCGATTTTCCGAGAATATCTCCTAAATTAACCATTCCAACGTTTCCTCCAGGCATACCGGGTATTTCAAAACTTTGTAATCCTGAGGATGTATCCTGAACTTCTATTTCGATTTCGTTATTATCTAAGTCACCATTTCTTAGTCTTTTTCTAAAACTTTCTCTCGTAGCAACACTTGCTTTATTACCGACCAAAGCATCTAAAACTTTCTCCTCAGCTTTCAATTCGGCTTTAGCTTTTACCTCTTTTCTCTTTCTCTCTCTTTCCATTGCTATTGCAATTTCGATTAAATCTCTTACAATTTGCTCTACGTCTCTTCCGACGTAACCAACTTCAGTAAACCTTGTAGCTTCTACTTTTATAAATGGTGCCTCAGCTAATCTTGATAGCCTTCTTGAAATTTCGGTCTTTCCAACACCAGTCGGACCTATCATAAGTATATTTTTTGGAAGAACTTCGTCTCTCATTTCATCGGTCAAAGCCTGTCTTCTCCATCTATTTCTTAATGCAACGGCTACTGCTTTTTTTGCTTCTTTTTGTCCAATGACGTATCTATCCAGTTCAGAAACTATTTCTCTAGGTGAAAGAGCGCTTACTTTTGAGTTATCGTTTTTTGAACCTTTTACCAATTTTAAATTTGTTTCTTTCTTTGATTTAGACATTTAAATTTTTTCCATTGTTACATTGTTATTTGTGAATACACAGATATCAGATGCAACCTTAAGAGCTTTCCTTGCAATCTCTTCTGCCTTCATATCTGTCTCAATTAAGACTTTTGCTGCAGCAAGAGCGTAATTGCCGCCAGAACCTATTCCAATTATTCCGTCCTCAGGCTCTAGAACATCTCCAGTACCAGAAATAATAAAACTGTGACTTTTATCTGCAACTGCCATTAAAGCCTCCAATCTCCTTAAAAATTTATCGCTTCTCCAATCTTTAGCTAATTCAACGGCTGCTCTTTGTAAGTTTCCAGCATGCTTTTCTAATTTTGCTTCTAGTCTTTCAAATAAAGTTAAAGCATCAGCTGTTGATCCAGCGAAACCTGCTATTACTCCCCTGCTCTCAATTTTTCTAACTTTTTTGGCTTTACTTTTTAAAACTGTGTTTCCAAGACTAACTTGACCATCTCCTGCTACAATGGTCTCTCCACCCTTTCTAAGAAGGACGATTGTAGTACCATGCCATTTTTCAGCTGTATTCATGAAGTTATATGTGGAGATTAATTTTAGATCTTCAATAGTGATTTATTGATATAATGACCATTTAAATATATATCAGAGGTAATTCGGGCATAGTTTATGAGTAGAAAAGCAAAAATTACTAGGAAAACAAAAGAAACCAGTATTTCTGTCGCGGTCAATCTAGACGGAAAAGGCAAATATAAAATTAAAACTGGAATAGGTTTCCTAGACCACATGTTAGAGCAATTATCAAAACACTCTCTTATAGATTTGGAAGTTAAAGCTAAGGGTGACACGCACATAGATTTACACCATACTACTGAAGATACAGGTATCGCTATCGGAGAAGCTATAAAAAAAGCCGCAGGTAATCGAAAAGGAATCACACGATACGCATCAACAATGATTCCTATGGATGAAACTCTAAGTCGAGTTTCAATAGATGTATCGAATAGACCTTATCTAATCTGGAAAGTCAATCTGCCGGTTGAGAAACTCGGTGAGATGGACACAGAATTATTTAAAGAGTGGTTCCAAGCTTTTTCACAATCAGCTGGAGTTACTTTACACATAGAAAATATTTATGGTGAAAATAGTCACCACAAGATTGAGTCATGTTACAAAGGTTTAGCTAGATCATTAAAAGATGCTTTAGCGATTGATAAAAGAATTAAAAACTCAATACCTTCGACAAAAGGCTCTATTTAAAATTGATGAACGTCACAATTGTTGACTACCAATCGGGCAATATTAGCTCTGTCATAAATTCTTTTACAGAGGTCGCTAAAGGTGAAGTTAATCTAGAGGTAACCTCAGACATCAAGAAAATTAAGTTTAGCGATAAGATTGTTTTACCGGGGCAAGGTTCATTTAAAAGCTGTGTTGACTCTCTTAATCAAATTAAGGGATTGGTTGATACACTTAAAGAATTTGCAATAACAAATAAGAAACCTTTATTAGGAATTTGTGTAGGCCTACAAATGTTCGCAGATATCGGGTATGAAGAAGCAGAAACAAAAGGATTAGGTTGGATTTCTGGTAAAGTTTCTAAAATTGATAATCAAAAAGGAAAATTTAAACTTCCACATATTGGTTGGAATGAAATTGAAATTCAAAAAGAAAGTAAAATATTTAAAGATATAAAAAACAAATCTCATATGTATTTCGTGCATAGTTATGAATTTATTCCTGAGGATAAATCAGTCATTTCAGCGATAACAAATTACTCGTCAAAAATTGTCTGCTCTGTTGAAAGAGATAATTTATTTGGAACACAGTTTCATCCAGAGAAGAGTGATAAAATCGGATTAAAAGTAATTGATAACTTTTTAAAATTATAATGAAAATATTTCCTGCAATAGATATAAAAGATAAGAAATGTGTAAGATTAATCAAAGGTGACTTCGAAAACAAAACTGAATACGAAACTTCACCTATTGAACAAGCAGCAAAATTTAAAGAACATGGCTTTAAAAACTTACATATTGTTGATCTAGATGGAGCTTTAACGGGTAAAACAGTCAATTTAGATATTATAAAAGAAATAGTAAGTAAATACGATTTGAATATTGAAATAGGAGGCGGTGTTAGATCTCTCGATAGCATTAAACAATATGTCGATACTGGTGTTGATAAAGTAATTTTAGGAAGTGGTGCTATTAAAAATAAAGAATTTTTAAAAGAGTCTTGCATAAAATTTAAAGGTCAAATTGCTTTGGGATTAGATGCCAAAGATGGAAATCTTTCAGTATCAGGCTGGAAAGAAAATCTAGAAATTAAAACCACAGATTTTTTAAGAGAAGTAAATGATTTTGGCGTCAGCAGAATTATTTTTACAGACATTAATAAAGATGGAATGAAAACTAGTCCCAACTTAGATGAGAGTGTGAAAATTGCAGGGATTTCTAATTGTCCTGTTGTTATTTCAGGAGGTGTTTCTTCAATAAATGACATTAAGAAGGCTAAAGAGTTAAATAATAAAAAAATTGAGGGTATTATTGTTGGTAAAGCTATTTACGATGGTGATATTAAGCTTGATGAGTTAGCAAAGGAGATTAATGCTTAAAAATAGAATTATACCTTGTCTTGATGTTAAGAATGGAAGAGTTGTCAAAGGTATTAATTTTGTTGAATTAAAAGATGCTGGAGATCCAGTTGAACAAGCTAAGATTTATAGTGATGGAGGTGCAGATGAGATTTGTTTCTTAGATATAACAGCATCAAATGAAAATAGAGAGACAATTATTGATATTGTGAGAAACACTGCAAAAGAATGTTTTGTTCCTTTAACTGTTGGAGGTGGAGTTAGAACTATTCAAAATATTACTGATTTATTGTTAGCCGGTGCAGATAAAGTGTCTATTAACACTGCCGTTGTAAAGAATGTCGACTTCGTTAAGGAAGCTTCAAAAAAATTTGGATCTCAATGTATTGTTGTTGCGATCGATGCAAAAAAAGTTTCTGAAAATAAATGGGAAGTTTTTACTCACGGTGGAAGAAATAAAACTGGTATCGACGCAGTGGATTTTGCTAAAAAAGTAGAAGAAAATGGTGCCGGAGAAATTTTATTAACTTCGATGGATAAAGATGGAACTAAATCTGGTTACGATGTTGATTTATTAAAAGCAATTACAAATAGTACTAATATTCCAGTGATAGCTTCCGGTGGAGTTGGAACTCTAGATCACTTATATGATGGTATAGTTAAAGGCGGAGCTAGTGCAGTTTTAGCGGCTTCTATTTTTCATTATGGCGAATATAAAATTAAAGATGCTAAAGAATATTTGAATTCTAAAAATGTATCAGTAAGGTTATAAAATGTTTGAAAACTTAGAACAATTAATTAAAACAATCAGGGAGAGAAAAAATTCTTCTCCAGATAAGTCTTATACTAATAAACTTTTGAACGATAAAAACCTAAGTGTTTCAAAAGTAAAAGAGGAAATAGGCGAATTAATAGAATCTGTGGAAAAAAATTCAAATAAGGTACACGAAGCTGCTGATGTGGTTTATCATTTGATGGTTTACTTAGAGGCTAACAACATAAAAATTGAAGATGTGATGAGCGAACTTAAGAAAAGACAAAAATGAGTTACGACAAAAATAATATATTTGCTAAAATTCTAAGGGGAGAAATTCCGTGTAAAAAAATTTATGAAAATGATCACGTTTTAGCTTTTCATGATATTAATCCTCAAAAGAAAGTTCATGTTTTAGTTATTCCTAAAGGTGAATACGTAGATCTTAACGATTTCAACAACAAAGCTTCAGATAAAGAGATTGTAGAGTTAAATAAAGCCATGACACATGTTGCTAATTTAGTGGGGGCAAAAGATAAAGGTTACCGGGCTTTAACTAATATCGGCAGCGATGGCGGGCAGGAAGTTCCTCACTTACATTTTCATATATTTGCAGGCGAAAAGATTGGTAAAATGGTCAGCTGATGGTTTCAAGAGTAAAAAGATATTTTTTAGAAATTAAAGATTTTTCAAAAACAGTTGATTTAAATCTACTAGAAAATTTTCAAATTATTTTAGATGATAAAGATAATTTTCACTTAAATAGATTTTTCTACAAACAAATCGGTGTAGACCATCATTGGAGAGACAGATTACTTTGGTCTGATAGTGAGTGGGTTAAGTATGTCACAAATAAAAATTTAGAAACACATGTTCTTAAAAAAGGTGAAGATCTAGTCGGATATTACGAACAAGAATATCATCCTAGATCAAATGAAGTGGAGCTTATCAATCTAGGAGTCTTAAAAGAATTTAGAGGTCTGAAGCTTGGCTCAACACTTGTAAATCATGCTATTGCAAGTGCATCAAGAAAAAATCCAGAAAGAATGTGGGTTCATACTTGTAGTCTAGATCACAAACACGCATTGCAAAATTATAAATCTAAAGGTTTTGAAATTTTTAAAGAAGAAGAAATCGATTTTGTAGCTTAGTTTATTTCAGGCACTTTAAAGGTACCTTTTTTAAAAATGTCATTTTTAGCAACAATCTGAAGGGAGAAATTTATATTATTGTTGTATTGATCTTTAATCTTCCATCCTTTCAAATCTAGATTTTTTTTGTCAAAAAAAACTGTAATTTCGTTATCACCAAAATGTACAAGCTTAATTGTTTGATCATTAACCTCTAATTCTCCTGATTGCACTATTTCTAAAAGTTTATCTTTATATAAAATATTTAAGAATGGAGATTTTGAAATAGGATAATGATAAGTTTTATTATACCTTTTTTGCGTAATTGCTAATCTCTTGTTATTAATAACTAGTTCCTTTTTCTTGTCATTAAAGTAATTGCATTTTAATTTTCCAGGAAACTCTAAAAGACAACTACCTTTTTCTCTTTTTTCATTAATTAATTGATCAAATGTAAATTCTAAAGAGTTTAAGGTATTTAATTGAGCAACTATTTGATCTTTTTCATTAGCCAACAAATTCGTTGTTATTAATAGAAAAAATGAGATTAAAAATGTTTTTTTAAAGAACTTCACGTTTACCAACATGATTTGCTTTACTAACAATACCTTTTTCTTCCATCATATCAATAATCCTAGCAGCTCTATTATATCCGATTTGTAATTTTCTCTGTAAAAAACTTGTGGAGGCTTTTCCTTCTGTTTTAATAATTTTTACGGCTTGATTAAATAATTCATCTTCATCACCTTCATTTCCAGGAGTTAGTGAGCTTTCCGTTGTTTCTTGTGAAGTAATTTCCTCCATATAATCTGGTTCTCCCTGTGCTCTTAATGAGTTTGTAATTTTCTCAATTTCTTGTTCAGAAACATATGGACCGTGAATTCTAACTATTCTATTTGCTGATGACATGAATAACATGTCTCCTTTTCCAAGTAATTGTTCGGCACCCTGCTCCCCTAAAATGGTTCTACTATCAATTTTGGAACTTACTTGAAAAGATATTCTTGTAGGGAAATTTGCTTTTATTGTACCTGTTATTACATCAACACTTGGTCTTTGAGTAGCCATGATGATATGAATTCCTGCAGCTCTTGCCATTTGTGATAATTTTTGAATATAGTTTTCGATTTCTTTTCCAGCTACAAGCATTAAGTCTGACATCTCGTCAACTACTACAACGATGTAAGGCATTTTAAATTTGTGCTTAGCGTTATAGCCATCAATGTTTCTTACTCCTACCTTGCTCATTAATTTATATCTGCTGTTCATTTCTTTTACTGTCCAAGATAAAGCTGATGTAGCTTTTTTAGCATCAGTAATAACTGGAGTTAATAAATGAGGTATTCCTTCATAAGTAGATAGCTCTAACATTTTTGGATCAATTAAAATAAATTTACAAAGTTCTGGACTTAGTTTGTAAAGAAGAGAAACAATTATTGTATTAATGCAAACAGACTTTCCTGAACCAGTGGTACCTGCAATTAATAAATGAGGCATTGAGGTTAAATCACCAACAATTGGCATTCCTGAAATACTTTTACCTAATGCTATCGGAAGTCTCACATTTTTCATTTGAAATTTATCATAAGAAATTATTTCTCGTAGTGATACGCCCTCCCTTTCTTCGTTAGGAATTTCAATTCCAACAGTGTTTTTTCCTGGAATGACTGAAACTCTTGTAGAAGTTGAACTAGTATTTCTTGCTAAATCCTCAGATAAATTAATTATTTTTGATACTTTTATACCGGGCGCTGGTTCAAATTCATAAAGGCTTACTACTGGACCATTATTAATTGTTTTAATTTTTCCGTCTATACCAAAGTCTAATAATATTTTTTCCATAAACTCAGCGTTAGGACGATTTTTATTCCCATCAGAAGTAAGTTTAGATAAATTTTTTTCTAAATAATTTATATCTGGTAATTTATATTTAGTTTTAGTAGTAACTTGTTCCGTTTTAGAACTTGTGTCAGCGTCAAATGAAAAAGATTGTTGAGGTTTTTCTAAGGTTTGAGGCTGATCTTCAATATTAATCTCACTAAAATCTGGTTCAATCTTTTCTACAGGTTTTCTTCTAAAAAGTGAAATAATCACTGAGAATACTTTTTTATAATTTATATCAGCCGAAAATGAAAAAAAAATTATAGTTAACAAAAGTAGCCCATAAATTGAATAAGTATTATTTATCCAGGGAGCCCAAGTATTAATAAAGTTATAAGTTATTTTTCCAACAAAACCTGAATTGCCATTATCAATCAACCAAAAAGAATTATTGAATGTTAAATAGATAAAAACTGTACCAACAGTTAAATATGCTACAACTAAAAATAGTTTTAAAATTATTCTTCTTAATTCTTTTTTTATAATTAAATCTAACCCCCAAAATAAAAAATTAAGTAATAATAAAAAAGAAGCCAAACCAAAACTTTGTAATAAAAAATCTGCAATGCCACTTCCATATATCCCAAAAAAATTTTGGATTTCGAAACTCCCATCCCCATAAATAAATGAAGGATCTTCAGGAGAATATGTTGTAAAAGCGATTGCAAGTGCGACACTTGATAAAATTAAGATTAAACCTAGTAATTCAAAGGTTCGCTTTTTCAAAAAATTTGTTACACTGTCTAAAAAGTTTGTATTCATTACGAATCGATTACGTACTTTTTACCATTTTTATGAAAGTGTTAAAAATTTTTATATGATAAAACAGAGAATATGCATTGTTGGAGACGGTCTTTCAGGCTTAATGACAGCCGTGGTTTTAGCTAAATTACCGGGCATAGAAGTAAATTTAATAGCAAAAAAAGGCACAAAAAATGCAGATAAAAGGACTACAGCTATTTCAGATACAAATTATAAGTTCGTCAATCAAAATATTACTAGCTTAGAACAAAAGTTATTTTGGCCTTCACAAAAAATTGACCTTTTTTACGAAACTTCTAAAGAAAAAATAAATTTTTTGAATCTAAACGAAGCAAACTCCAATCTAATGTATGTTTTTGAAAATGATAAAATTAAAAGTGTATTATTGAAAGAAATCTCAAAAAATAAAATTAAATTAATCAGAAAAGACTTAAAAAACTTAGATGAATTAAAAAATTATGATTTGATTATCCTCTGTATAGGAGGACAATCTAACATATACAATAACATAACAAAAATTAGATCTATCAAGAAAGATTATAAAGAAATAGCTATTACAGGATATGTAAAACATAATTTTAAGAAAATTAACACAAGCCAATTCTTTTTAAAAGAAGGCCCGTTAGCTATACTGCCTTTTTCAAAAAATTATTTCTCTTTTGTTTGGAGTGTAAAAAAACATTTTTTCGAAAATAATTTAAAAAAAATTTCAATTTTGGTAAAAAACAAAATAGTAGAATTGTTGAAGAACAAACAAGATATTACTATTAGTAATATTCAGTCGTATCCTATTTCTCTTAGTTTAAGACGACAGTATCATCAAAAAAATATATTAATTCTTGGTGAAGGTCTGCACACTATACATCCAGTGGCCGGTCAGGGTTTTAATCTAGTTCTAAGGGATATAAAAAAATTAAAAGAGATTATAAAATATTACGTGAAATTAGGTATTTCTATTAAAAATAGCTATGCGCTAAATGATTTTTATAATAGTAGAAAACCTGAAAATACTATTATGAGTTTAGGTGTTGATGCTACTCATAGCTTCTTTAAACAAAATAAATATCTAGATCCTTTCAAAGAAATTATTGTAAAAAATATTAAGAACAACGAGACATTAAAAAAATTCAGTAAAATAATCTCCAATCGAGGTTTATCATTATAATTCAATGAACATTTACGCGTTATCTTCGGGCAAAGGTCCTTCTGGTATAGCTATCGTTAGAATATCAGGCAGTGAAACACTCAAGATTTGTCAAAATTTGACTAAGTCTAAAGATATAAAGTCGAACGAAGTTAATTTTTGTAAGTTCTATAACCCTAACAATGGTAATGTAATAGATCCGGAGGCTCTATTATTGTGGTTTCCCGGGCCAAACAGCTATACTGGAGAAGATCTAGCAGAATTACAAATTCATGGAAGTAACGCAGTAATAAACGCTTTATTAAGAGTGCTTTCCGAGCAAAAAAACTGCAGATTAGCAGAACCAGGTGAGTTCACTAAAATTGCATTTCAAAATGATAAAATCGATTTGTTAAAAGCAGAAAGTATAGGAGATTTAATCCATTCCGAGACGGAACTACAAAGACAACAAGCGGTTAAATTAGTTCAGGGCAATGCATCAAATTATTATAATGACCTTAGGGAAAAAATAATAAAATCTCTTGCTTTTATAGAAGCAAAAATTGATTTCGCAGAGGAAGATCTCCCAGAAAAAGTACTAAAAGATGCACACAAATCAATTAAAGAAATTCATTCAAAAATTAAAAAAATAATTGAAGATAATAAAGTTGGAGAAAAAATTAGAGAAGGTTTTAGGGTTTCAATTACAGGAGAAGTTAATGCGGGGAAATCATCATTGCTAAATTTACTTTCAAAAAGAGAAGTAGCAATTGTGTCAGATGAGGCTGGTACGACTAGAGATGTTATAGAAGCTTATTTAAATTTGGATGGATACCCTGTAATTCTGGCTGATACTGCTGGTATAAGAGAAGCTAAAAATGAAGTAGAAAAAAAAGGTATTTCTTTAGCGTTAGGAAAATCAAAAGAAGCAGATTTAAATATAATAGTCATTGATAATTCGTCAAAAAAAATTAACAAAGAAATACAGAATATGATTAATAGAGATACTATAATTTTTTTAAATAAATCAGATGTTTCAGATAAACAAAACCATAAATTTAATGTTGATACAGTTTTAGCTTCAGTAAAAAAGAATAAAAATATCGATAATTTAATAGATTTGATTAAAGGTAAGTTAAGCAAAAAATTTACATCTAATAATAGCGCTTTAATTACTAGAGAAAGGCACAGAGTTAAGCTCAATGACTGTTTAAAAGAAATTGATAAGTTTCTTAAAAAGGATCAAAACAAAGACCTCGAATTAGCAGCAGAAGACCTAAGAATGGCTACAAGACATCTTGGTAGCATCGTCGGTAAGGTAGATGTAGAAGAAATACTTGGATCTATATTCAAAGACTTCTGCATCGGTAAATAAAATACTTCTTGTATTCTTAATCTAGAGGTTTACATTCACAGAATGACAAAACAAAGCTATGATGTAGTAGTTATAGGTGGAGGACATGCCGGATGTGAGGCAGCAGCAGCTTCCGCTAGAATGGGCGTAAATACTGCCCTTTTTACGCATAAAATTGAGACTATTGGTGAAATGTCGTGTAATCCCGCTATAGGAGGACTTGGGAAAGGACATCTTGTGAGAGAAATCGATGCTTTAGATGGTGTGATGGGAGTAGTAGCTGATAAATCTGGTATTCAATTTAGATTATTAAATAGAAGTCGTGGCCCAGCAGTGCAAGGACCAAGGACCCAATCAGATAGAGCTCTTTACAAAGAACATATGCAAAAGATTTTATTAAATTATGAAAATTTAGAGGTTGTAGCTGATCCGGTAGTAAAATTCTTATTTGATAACAACAAAGTTATAGGATTCGTTTGTCAGAGTGGCAAAGAGATAAAAACTAAAGAACTAATTCTTACTACTGGCACTTTTTTGAATGGTTTAATACATATAGGTGAAACACAGATACCAGCTGGTCGTTATGATGAAAAACCCTCAACCGGTTTAAGTGAGCAACTAGCGAAATTTAAAATGCAAATTGGAAGATTAAAAACCGGAACGCCTCCTAGACTAGACGGTGATACAATTAATTATGATGACTTAGAAATGCAGCCTGCTGATGATGATCATTATTATTTCTCTTTTTTGACGAACAAGATCAATAATAAACAGATTGAATGTGGAATGACTTACACAAATAATGATGTTCATAAAATTATTACTGAAAATATTTCAAGAAGCGCTATGTATTCAGGAAACATAAAAGGAGTAGGACCTAGGTATTGTCCATCTATTGAGGATAAAATTGTTAAGTTTAAGGAAAAAGAAAAACATCAAATTTTCCTAGAGCCAGAGGGATTAAAGGACAATACCATTTACCCAAATGGTATATCAACTTCTCTTCCAGAGGAGATACAGCTTAAAATATTAAGCAAAATCAAGGGTTTAGAGCATGTTAAGATGAAGAGGGCTGGTTACGCGATTGAGTATGATTACGTCGATCCAAGGGAGCTAAAAGCAACCTTAGAAACCAAAAAAATCAATTCTTTATTTCTTGCTGGCCAAATTAATGGAACTACAGGGTACGAAGAAGCTGCAGCTCAAGGTCTGATAGCAGGTATTAATGCGGCTTTAAAAATTCGAAATCAAGAGGAGTTTATTTTAGATCGATCAACCTCTTATATTGGTGTTATGATTGATGACCTCATTACTAAAGGAGTTACAGAACCTTATAGAATGTTTACATCTAGAGCCGAATATAGATTAACTTTAAGAGCTGACAATGCGGATCAAAGACTAACTGATTTTGGGATCAATTTAAATTTAGTGAAGTCTGAAAGAAAAAAAATATTTAATGAAAAGAAAAAAAATATTTTTGCTCTTAATTCAATTTTAAAAAATAATTATTTATCACCTAATCAAGCTCAGAAATATGATATTAAAATCGCTATGGATGGAGTAAAAAGATCTTGTTTAGAGATTATGGGTCAGCGAAAAGTAAATATGGCAAAAATAAGGCAAATTTTCCCTAACATTCCTAGTTTTACAAAGCCTATTGAAAATCAAGTTGTAACAGACGCCCATTACATGGGTTACCTGGACAGACAAGATAAAGATATAGAGTCTTTTAAGAAAGACGAGTCCGTTATTATACCTGAAGGTATAGATTATGAAAAACTGAGCGGTCTATCTAATGAGATTAAGAGCAAGTTGCTTCAAGTGAAGCCAAAAACGCTAGGTCAAGCTATTCGTATTGATGGCGTTACGCCAGCAGCTATAATTATTCTTCTTTCACATATTAAAAAGCTTAAATATAAAGCCACTGCTTGATGCAGCAGCTTGAAGTCATAAATATTCTCAAAAAGAGTCTTAATTTTAGTGATCAATCAATTGAAAAGCTCAAAAAGTTCACAAATCTAGTCTTAAAAGAAAATCAAAATTATAATTTAATTGCTAAAAGCACAGAAAATCAAATTTGGCATAGACATATACTTGACTCAGCTCAATTGGTTAAGTTTATTGATTTTAATCTTAATTCCGTGGCTGATCTTGGCACTGGCGCAGGATTTCCGGGCCTTGTAGTACAAATATTCAATAAAAATGAGGCTTTTCACGTGAAATTATATGAAAAATCATCAGTAAAAAGAAGGTTCTTAACGGGTGTAATTAATGAATTGAGTTTAAATGCAGAGGTTTTAGGAGATGTCAGAAATGAAGTTATAGATTCTGAGATTATAATTTGTAGGGCTTTTAAAAAATTAGACAAAATAATACAAGTTTCACGTGAAATCGCTAAAAAACCACATAAATTAATGATTCTAAAAGGTCAAAATGCACAGAAAGAAATAAATAATTCTTTTAAAACAAAAAAATACCCTTATAAATTAGAAAAAAGCATGACAAATAAAGATTCAAAAATAATTTTGATGGAGATTAACAACTAAATGTCATCACCTACAATAATAGCGATCATAAATCAGAAAGGTGGCGTTGGAAAAACCACTACCGTAATAAACTTAGCTGCCTCACTGTCCATTATGGGTCAAAATAATTTAGTAATTGATTTAGATCCACAAGGCAACGCAACAACTGGGCTTGGTAAAAATAATAATGACGAAGATAAAAATGTTTACAATCTTTTAATAAAAAAAATTAATATTGAAAATATAATCCAGAAAACTGATGTTAAAAATTTAGATTTAATAGGTTCTCATGTAAATCTCTCTGGTCTTGAGGTTGAAACAGCTAACGATTCCAACAGAGCATTTGTATTAAAAGAAATTCTGAATCTTAAAGATGGACCATTAAAAAAATATGATAATATCTTTATAGATTGTCCCCCTTCGTTGAGTTTGCTCACTATAATGGCATTAGTTGCATCAGATGAATTATTGGTGCCTCTTCAAACTGAATTTTTTGCATTGGAAGGTATTACTCAACTTGTAAAAACAATTGATAGAATCAAAGAAAATCTTAATCCTAGTTTAAAAATAAGAGGGATTTTATTAACAATGTTCGATAAACGTAATAAACTTTCTTCTGAAGTTGATAGAGAGGCTCGAAACTATTTTAAAGACAAAGTATATCAAACTGTGATTCAGAGGAACGTTCGTTTATCAGAGGCCCCATCTCATGGTTTACCTTGTGTGATTTACGATAAGAATTGTGTCGGAAGTAAATCGTATTTTAAGCTTGCTGAAGAATTTATTAAAAATAACAAAATAGAAAGTGCTGCATGAGCACAGGGAAAAAAAAAGGTTTGGGACGAGGCTTATCAGCTTTATTTGGGGACGAAAAGCCTTTAGAAAAAAATAAAGAAACCACTTCATCTAACAAGGTCTCAATTAGTGATTTAAGTAGAAATCCATATCAACCAAGACAGAATTTTAGCGAGGAAAAACTTGAAGAATTGACTAATTCTATAAGAAAAAACGGTATAATCCAGCCAATAGCAGTTAGACCAAGCAAGTCTGACCCCGGCAGGTACGAAATAGTTGCTGGAGAAAGAAGATGGTTAGCTGCTCAAAAAGCTGGGCTTCACGAAATTCCAGTAACAGTTTTAGATCTTAGTGATGTAGAGTCTCTTGAAGTTGCTATTGTTGAAAATATTCAAAGAGATGACCTTAATCCGATTGAAGAGGCAAGAGGATATAAAAGATTGAACGAAGAGTTTAAATATGATCATGAAAGTATTTCTAAACTTATGTCAAAGAGCAGAAGTCATGTGAGCAACACTTTAAGATTGTTAACTTTACCAAGTGATGTAATTGCTATGTTAGAAGAAGGCACACTTACTTCTGGACAAGCTAGACCTCTAATCGGTATTTCAAATGCATCATCTATAGCAGAAGAAATAGTTTCAAAAAATTACAGTGCGAGGAAAGTTGAGTATCTTACTAGAAATAAAAAAAGTGGTGATAAAGAAAGAGTTATCGATACAAATATTTTAAAAACTCAAGAAAAAATTCAAAAAGTTTTAGGTCTTAAAGTTAGTATAGCTAACAAAAAAAATAATTCTGGCAAAATTTCTATTGAGTATAAAGATCTCGATCAATTTGAATTAATTTCAAATCTTCTTACTAAGAATTAGCCGTATCACATATATTTATTACAAGTTCTTTTAAGATTATTTGTTTATTTAGAAATGAGTTAGTTTTTATCATTTTTTCAATATTATAAGTTTTCTCTAATACTCTTTTGAGCCTTTTTTCATCCCATTTTTTTGCTTGCATCATCAAACGAGGTTTATCTTTCCAAAATATTGGTGGTTTAAGCTTACTAATCGCAGTTTCTAAGTTTAAGTCTTTACTCTTCTTTAACTGATATAATTTATTAAGTCTTTGGTTAATTAATGTTAAGTAATAGATGGCTTTTTCGTCATCCAACACTGTATCGCTTAATAAGTCATTTGTTTTTTCCTTGTTTCCACTAAGCGCCTCATCCTTTAAGAAATTAAAATCATCTATCAAATTTACATCTAATAAAATTGATAATTCCCTAGTTTTGAGTTTTTTATCAATGAAGTAGGCTATAATTTTTTCTATTTCATTGTTAAGTTTAATCCTGTCTAAAGATACATGGTTAAGTATTAAATTTAAATTATAAGCAGTTAAACCATCGTATCCTTTTAATTTTTCCAGAATTAAATTTTTAATTGTGACTTCATTATCAATGTAACAAGGGATAACTGCGCACTTATCTGATTTTTCAAAAAAATTTCTCAATTTAGATTTTTTTTCTAAAATATCAGAGAATAAATATATTTTCTGATTGTCCAAATTTAGATGAACATCCTGAATTACATCCAATATTCTATCGTTGACATTTTCTAAAAACAAAACCTTATTTTTTTCAAATAAGGAGGTGTTGTATAATTCGTTGTATAAAATGCTGGAATTTTCTAAAATATTTTTTTGATCAAATAACAAAAATTCGGAATCTTTATTGGTTTTTCTAATTTTCTCTCTAAAATCTTTTTTAATTCCGTAATTTTCACCGTAAAATAAAATTACGTTTTCTTTAATAGAATTGATATTTTTTTCAATAAGATAACTTTTGTATATCATTTTATTCTAATCGATATCTCATCTAGTATTTTTTCTGCTAAATCATCACAGATTAAGTCTATTAATCTCCTCTCACGATTTAGTGTACCAAACTGTTGATTTTGAACATTTAAAATCTTAGTTGCACTAACTACAAATTCCCCACTAATTTGATCAATAATTTCAGTAAATTTGACCTTAATTGTTACATCAATTTTGTATTTTGTAATTTCATTTTTTTCATTTTTTTCATGAATATCTTTTTTTTTATTTGAATTTATATTCAACGATAATATCTTTTCTTGATTTTCAGGATTATTAAACAACAATTTATTTTTAATCTTAAAATTAATTCTACTATCGCCAGAATTAATTGTTTCAGTTACATAAAAGTTTCTTTGGCCACTTTTATCAACTACTTTATAACCACAACTAATTAAGAACAAATTTAAAAAAAAAACTATGAATATTTTTTTCATTTTATCTATATAATGTAATTTATAATTTTATTCTTAACAAATATTGTTTTTCTAATCTTTTTATTTTCTATGTATTTTTTTGCCTTAGAATCTTTCATGATTTCTTTATGAATTTCTTGTTCAGAATTATCCTTTTCAATTTTAATTATGTCTCTCGTTTTTCCATTGACTTGAATTGCAACTTTAATTAGTTCTGGAACATTTATTTTATCAACTTTTGGCCAGTTGTCGGTATTTTTACAGTTTAAACTTTCCAGACATTCGCTAGCCAAATGTGGAATAAAAGGGATCATAATTATCATTATTTTCGTAATATTTTCTTTTAAAATAGAATTACTTAACCCTTTTTCGATTGAATTCTTTACAAAGGTAAATATCTCGTAAAAAAGAGCAATTGAAACATTAAATCTGAAACTATTTATTGAATTATCTATCTTAATTATAAAATTATTTATTATTGAGGAAAATTCTTTTTCTTCTTTTTTATCAATTTTCTTCTCTTTCCTATTTATAATTGAGAGATTTAGATTCCAAATTCTCTGTAAAAATTTATTTGCTGATAATACGCCCACATCAGACCATTGGACATCTTTTTCAGGAGGACTATCAGAAAGTATAAACCATCTCACAGCATCTGCACCATATTGATTTATCATTGTTTCTGGATCAATAGTATTTTTTTTTGATTTGGACATTGATTCCGGCGGCCCCACAACTACTTTTGATTTGTCAATCTTTTTTAGAACCGTTTTTGAGTCAATTTTTTCAATTTCATCTGGGTATAACCAGTTTCCTTCAATATCTTTGTAAGATTCATGGCATACCATCCCTTGAGTAAACAAATTTTTAAATGGTTCTGAAATTTTTAATTTTTCATTAAACTTTCTAATTCCTTTTGTAAAAAAACGTGAATAGAGTAAATGTAAAATCGCATGTTCTATCCCTCCTATATACTGATCTACAGGCATCCAATATTTAACTTTTTTTTCATCAAAGGCAGATTTTTCAAATTTAGGAGAACAGAATCGTAAAAAATACCAAGATGAATCTACAAATGTATCTAAAGTATCAGTTTCTCTGATAGCTTTTTTACCGGTTGATTTTTGTGTTGTTTTTTTCCAGCTAGGGTGCTTATCAAGTGGATTTCCATGACAATTAAGATCTATATTATCAGGCAGTTCTATAGGTAATTCACTTTTTTCTACTGGGACAACAGTTCCATCCTCAAGATATATCATTGGTATAGGACATCCCCAGTAACGTTGCCTTGAAACACCCCAATCTTTGAGACGAAACAAAATTTTCTTTTTTCCTATATTTATTTTTTCAATTTCGCTAATTATTTTTTCTTTTGCTTGATCAATAGTTAAATTATTTAAAAAGCTTGAATTAATTAATTTTCCATTACCTGTGAACGCTTCAGTCAGTTTATCTTTAGAATTATCTCCCTCCACCACTTTAATAACTTCAAGGTTATATTTTTTTGCAAAGTCAAAATCTCTTTGATCGTGGGCTGGACATCCAAAAATTGCACCTGTTCCATAATCCATAAGCACGAAATTTGCAAAATATATAGGTAATTTTTTTTTAGAAATAAAAGGATGTTTTACACATAAACCAGTATCAAATCCTAATTTTTCAGCATTCGCTAAAGCTTCTTCTGTTGTTCCAGTTTTATTGCAGTTTTCCTTAAATTTCTTAAATTTTTCTGACTCTGCAAAATTCTTATTTAATGGATGGTCAACAGACAATGCTAAAAAACTTGCTCCAAATATGGTGTCCGGTCTTGTAGTAAAAACATTTATTTTTTCAGCCTTATTTTCAATTTCAAAATTAATTTCACATCCATAGGATTTTCCTATCCAGTTTTTTTGCATTAATTTAACTTTTTCTGGCCAACCCTCTAATTTTTCTAAGTCATTTAAAAGTTCATCGGCAAATTTTGTAATATTAAAAAACCACTGTGATAATTTTTTCCTTTGAACAACAGCATTTGATCTCCAACCCCTTCCATTAATTACTTGCTCGTTTGCTAAAACTGTATTTTCTTCAGGATCCCAATTTACATAGGTCTCTTTACGAGAAACGAGTCCATTATTGTAAAAATCTATAAATAATTCCTGTTGATGCTTGTAATATTCTTTGTCACAAGTAGAAATTTCTAAATCCCAATCTATAGACAATCCAAGTAACTTTAACTGTTTTTTCATGGTATCTATATTCTTCAAAGTCCATTCTTTTGGGTGCTCGTTGTTTAATTTTGAAGCATTTTCTGCGGGTAGACCGAAGGCATCCCATCCCATGGGGTGAAGAACATTATAACCATTTAAATATTTATACCTGGCTATTACATCTCCTATTGTATAATTTCTCACATGCCCCATATGGATTTTACCCGACGGGTAAGGGAACATTTCAAGACAATAAAATTTTTTTGAATTTTTTTTTGAATATAACTTTTTATTTTTAAATTTATTTTGCCATTTTTTTTCAATTGCTTGAAAATTTATTCTTTCCATTAAATCTTAATTTTTCTTTTTTTTATCTTGATTTTTTAATAAAGCAGCTTTTCTTAGAATTGATGACGTTAATTCCTCTTTTATTTTAGAATTATTAAGTAAAATAGTTTTACACGTTTGTTGGGAGGAACAATTCTTTTTGTGAACAATTACTTTTATACTATCGCTCCTTACTTCATTTGCTAAAAATCTAACAGAAATTTTAATTGACTCATTTGATCTGGCACTTTCTGAATACCAATCTGAAATAATCATACCTCCTGAGTAATCTACTGTGGTTAAAGGCATAAAATCTAATATCTCTAAAGATGCTCTCCACATCGGATTTGATGAGCTAAATTGAAAGGTGTTTCGGCCGCCTTTCAAAAGATTTCCTATTCCTGCAGCTCGTCCTTCCTCTACATTTTTTCTTGCTCTCTCTTGAGCATTAACAGGTACTTTTCTGGTGTCAGTTTTTGATAGACCACCACAACTGTTTAGAAAAATTAGTAGAGAGAACGCAGATAAAAATTTTAGTTTAAAAGACATAAGTTTTTTATATCAATTATTGGATAATCAGGGGATAACATTTATTTGTAAGTACCTGATGGATATTCTTCAAAAAATCGAGTGAATAAGGGATATTTTGTGTTGTAAAATTACAACAAAGGTCTAAAAAATGGCTAAAACACTGATTTTCAGAGGGAAAATACAATTAAAATCTGTAGAAATACTCTAGTTAAATTATTTAACTAATATAACAAAGGAAAAACAATGAAAAACATAATCAAATCTTTAATCGTTATGTTATCTTCTATTTCTTTATTTGCTTCAGCTAATGCTGGTGAACTTTCTGTAAGTGGTACTGCGAAAGCAACTTACAACGTTTACTCAGGTCAGTCGAACACAGGTAAAGGTTTAGGTGTAACAAACGAATTAAACTTTACAGCAGCTGGTGAGTTAGACAATGGTTACACATGGTCATACTCTATGGAATTAGATCCAACAGATGCTACAGATGGTGGTGTTGCTACAAACGATGACACTAAGTTAACATTGACAACTCCATACGGAACATTTGGAGTATTCGTTAGCGAAGGTGGATTAGATGTTGAAGACGGTGCATCACAATCAGTATACGCAAGACCTACAGACTCAGGTGACCCTTCAAGCGGTACAGGCGATAACTTTACAATTGATGGTTATAATAACCTTCAATACCACACTGCGAGTGGAATGTTACCATTCGGAACAGTGATAAAAGTTGGTTACGCACCAGATTTAGATGATACAATTAATTCTGGAAATGACAAAGGTTCAACTGAATCAAAATCTGCTACAGGTGAAGGTAGATCAATGACAGCTTACCAAGTTACAGCAACTCCAATTGATGGTTTAACAATTGGTGCATCATACAACGAGTTTGATGGTGCTGGTTTAGCTAAAAACGACCAAGAGCCAGAGTCAGGTGCAGCATACATTAAATATGCTCAGGGACCTTTCTCATTTGGTTACTCAGAAGCGCGAAAAGCATTGTTACTTGCTGATAACGTAGCAGCAACAGCTGTTGAAGGTTATGAGCAAAAGAACTATTCTATTGCTTACGCTGCAACAGATAACTTATCGGTTTCTTACGAGGTAGAAGAAGATACTAGACAGAACGTTACAGCTACAACTGCAGACGTTGATCAAGAATCTAAATCTATCCAAGCTGCTTACTCAATAGGTGGAGCAACAATTTCTGCCGCAATGGGTACTTACGATAATGTTGGTTGGGTTTCGAACAAAAGTATAGATCAATTCTTACTTGCAATAACTATGGCGTTTTAATTAACGTTTAAATTATTTTTAAAAAAGCCGGCTAAATATTTTAGCCGGCTTTTTTTTTACCTCTGTTAAAATAGCAAATCCTTCACTGTGAACATTTTTTAAGTAATTTAAATTTCCTAAACAAATTCCACCAAGAGGTATTATCTTTTTTGAAATTTTTGCAATATTATTAAATTTTAAGATCCCTAAATAAGGTGAATTTTTAGCATAATTCACAATAAAAAGTTTGGATAATAAAACAAAAGAGCAACCTTGTTTTTTTTTTAATAATATCTCTTTAAAGTTATGTGCAGATCCTATTATTTCGTAATTTGATCTTTTGTAACTTAAACTACCAAAGCTTTTATTATAAGAAGATAAATAAATTCCGTCGGAATTTAAAATAGCTGCTAGATGATTATTATTAGCTATATAAAATTTGATAGCCTTTAATTTGCATTTACGTCTAAATCCTTGAAGATTACTTAAATTATCAATCTTTTTATTGTTTCTATAAATAATTGAAAATTTATTACGTATTTTTATGTTTTTTAAATCTATATCTTTGATATTTTCTATTAATAAAAAATATTTATTTTTTTTAATAAACATTATGAGCACAATAATTGATAGATTTGAAAAAATAAAATCTAAAATATCTCTGTCAAATCCAGATAAGTATGTAAATATTATAGCTGTAAGTAAGACGTTCTCGCTAGATTATATCAAGCCCCTTATTGATTATGGACACATACATTTCGGAGAAAATAAAGTTCAAGAAGCTTTAGCTAAGTGGTCTGCGATTAAAAAAGAACGAAAAGATTTAAGACTTCACATGATTGGTAAATTACAAACTAATAAAGCTAAGGATGCTGTTAAACTTTTTGATTATATTCATTCACTTGATAATCAAAAGCTAGCTGATGCTCTTGCTAAACATCAAACGAATTTAAATAAAAACCTTGAGTATTTTATACAAGTTAATATTGGTAATGAAATTCAAAAATCTGGAATACCTGTAAACGAACTAGATGCTTTTTATAATTATTGTTCAAATGAAATTAATCTTAATATTATTGGTCTGATGGTTATACCTCCTATCGATGATAATACCGGAAAATATTTTAAATCTTTAAGTGAATTAAATAAATCTCTAGCTTTAGAAAATATGAGCATGGGTATGTCCGCAGATTATGTTGAAGCTATAAATTATGGTTCAACATTCATTAGATTGGGAAGCGCTATTTTTGGATCCCGATCTTAATATGAGTATTTTTATTTAATTTTTTTATAATTTTTACTAAAGATATTTTTTTTATTGCTATACATCCTTCTGTCTTCTTATAATTTCTTTTGGCAACATGTATGAAAATTGCACTCCCTTTATTTTTGGTAATTGGATTCATATTATAATTTAAAACTAATATAATGTCATAGATATTTTCTTTTTTATAAAGTTTTTCAAAAGTATACGATGTAGGTAATTTTATTATTTTATTATAATCTTTGGATCGTGGATCATTACACCATCCCATATTTTTTTTAATTACAATTTTTTTAATTTTAGATTGGATTTTTTTAACTCTATCTTTTCTATATAAAATAAATTTAATTTTATAATTTCCTTTAGGAGTTATTAAATCACCTTCTTTTCTCTTATTTCCAATTCCCCTTTTACCTATAGCGCATTTTGCTTTATAGTTCTTATAAATTAGATATTTTTTATTTATTAAAATATGCACAAACTCAACGTAAAAGTTTTAGGTTCATCCTCATTTGTTTCAACTTTAAATGAATTAAAAATGTTTTTAAAGTTTAATCCTTTAACAGATAACATCAATGCTGATTATAAGATTATTTTATTCCATATTGATGCTTTGCGAGATAGTAAGCAAAAAAATTTAATTTATAGCAAAACATCTATAAAAATATGTGCAGGGCATAAAAGAGATTTCAAAGATAATTTTGATGCTTTTCTAGAATTGCCAGCTGCATTAAAAGAGATAAACGGAATTATAGAGGATACAATTGCAAAAAAAAAATTTAATCAAAATTCCTCAGTAAAAATAAAAAATTATTTATTAGACAAGAATGAAAAAAAATTATCAAAGCTAGAAAAATTCATTATTCTAACAGAAAAAGAAATTCAACTTTTAGATTTGTTTTTAAATAACAAAAAACCTGTTTCAAAGGATAGGATTTTATCTTCTGTTTGGAATTATTCTTCTGATGCAGATACCCATACAGTTGAAACACATATTTATAGGTTAAGAAAAAAAATTAATGAAAAGTTTTTGGATGAAAACTTCATTCTTAATAATAAAGATGGGTATTATCTGTGAAAAAGAGGAATAAGATAGCTAAGGATTTATTTACAACTAAGTACAGAAAAAGAGTTGTAAAACCAAAAAAAGGAAAAGGAAGTTTTAAAAGAAAAAAAACTGACTCAGATTATCTTTAAAAATCAATTGTTATATATTCGATTAATTGAGTCTAGCTCCTATTATTTGAATTACTTTTGAGGACATTTCTGATCCTGTCTCTAAACTTTCTTTAGTAGATTTGTTATTAATTAATCCATGAAGAAAACCACTTGCAAACAAATCTCCCGCGCCTGTTAAATCTTTAATTTTGAGGTTATTCTTAGCAGAACATTCTACGATTACATTTTTATTAATTGCAACTGCACCTTTGTCTCCACGAGTGATAACAATAAATTTATTTATCTCTTTAGCAAAACTAATTACTTCATCAAATTTTTTAACATCAATTAAAGACATTATCTCCTGTTCGTTTGCAAAGGTAATATCTAATTTATTTTTTACTAAATCTAAAAAATGAGTTTTATGTCTTTCTACACAAAACAAGTCTGATAATGACATCGCGACGTTATTTGCATTATTTATAGCTTTTTCAAATGCCTTTTTTGGTTCACCTTCATCCCAAAGGTATCCTTCAAGAAATAATATTTCACTATTTTTTACTGCATTTATATTAATATCTTTTTCATTAATTTTTCCTGCAGTTCCAAGAAATGTTACCATTGTTCTCTCAGAATCAGGTGTTACCAATATTAAACAAGTACCAGTTGGAACTTCTTCTTTTTTTTTGGAATAGAAGAATTGTACGTTCTCTTTTTTTAAACCTTCTTCATATTTATTGCCTAAATCATCATCACTTATTTTACCAATAAATCCTACTTTATTTCCAAGTTTTGAAAGTCCAACAATTGAATTTGCAACAGATCCTCCAGAAACAGTTTCTTCTATTTTGAGTGTAGATAACAGTTTTTTAAATTCAGCCTCATCAACAAGTTTCATTGTACTTTTTGTCAAATTATTTCGGGTTATAAATTCGTCCTCAACTTTACAAATTACATCAACTATAGCGTTACCAATTCCTAAGATTTTCATTTAAGCTTTTTTTGTTTTAATAGGTTTTCTTCTATTTGGATAACAGCTTTTACAAATTTTACAAGTTATTCCATAACAATCTCGGGCTTTACAAAATTCTCTGCCATACCAAATTATTTGAAGATGAAGCTTATTCCAATATTTTTTTGGAAAAATACTCTTCAAATCTTTTTCTGTTTGGACAACGTTTTTTCCATTTGTTAATCCCCATCTTTGAGCTAGTCTATGAATGTGTGTATCTACTGGGAAAGCTGGAAAACCAAAACCTTGAGACATGACAACGCTTGCTGTTTTATGTCCAACACCAGGTAATTGTTCCAATTCTTCGTAGGTTTTTGGTACTTTGCCTTTATATTTTTCAACCAATGTTTTTGATAAGTAAAAAATACTTTTAGCCTTTACTCTAAATATCCCTATTTTTTTGATTAAACGCTCAATTTTTTTTCGTCCAAGTTTTACAAAATGTTCTGGTTTATTGTATGTCGGGTAAATTTTTTTTGTAACATTATTCACATTCACATCTGTACATTGAGCTGAAAGTAAAACTGAAACTAAAAGTGTGAAGGTATTTTTATATTGCAAAGGTATAGGAACTTTAGGATAAGTCTTGTTTAAGACCCGAATTATGATCTTAGATTTTATCTTATTATTCACTTAAAATTTAATAGATCTCTCATAGAATAGAGGCCCGGTTTTTTTTTAAATAACCATTTTGCCGCTATCAGGGCACCTTCGGAGTAAAGAGCTCTATCAAAAGACTCATGATTCAAGGTTATAATTTCTTTTCCACTAGAAAAAGTTACCTCATGCTCTCCAATTATGCTACCTTTTCTTATAGAATTAAAGTTGATTTTATTTCCATAGGGGAATGTTTTTTTATTTAAATATTTTTTACCAATCATACCGTAAAAATCTTTTTTTTTACCATCAGCTATTCCTCTCCCTAACATTAATGCAGTTCCAGAAGGGTAATCTTTTTTATGTTTATGATGAACTTCATAAACTTTACTCAAATATTCTCTTCCCAAAGATTTCGATGTAATTTCAGTAAGATACATTAATAAATTTACACCAAGGCTCATATTCCCAGCTTTTAATATAGGAATCTTTTTTGAATATTTTCTTAAAATATTTTCCTCTTTTTTTGTAAAACCAGTTGTTCCAATTACAACTTTTTTTTTTAGCTTTACAGCAATTTTTAAAACGTCCAATGTGCATCTAGGAATAGTAAAATCTACAATTACATTTGCTTTTTTAAAAGCATTTATTGAGTTAAGCTCTGGTTTTATTCCTAAAACTTTTCTATTTATCTTTTTATTTTCAGTTAAAGATACAATTTTAAAATTTCTATTTTTTTTTGCAGATTGAATAAGCTTTCTTCCCATCCTGCCCATACAACCCGTTATAGCTAACTTAATTTTTTTCATTATCCTATAAAGTAAATAAGTATAATAATTACTAGAACAATTATAGTCCAGATAGATAAATTATTTAAAAATTGTTTCAACTTGTTATTAGTGGATAAAAAACTAGGCAAGACTAAAGCAAGGACTGCAATAAGAAATATCGCAGACATTATTTGATCAGTTTCCATTTATATCAGGTTTTTTTCCAAAATTTTTTAGCTTTTTCAAAGAAGCTTTTGATTACAGGATCTGGTTTATTGATCTCGATTTCATTAAACTCTTCTAATATATCTTTTTGTCTTTTAGAAAGAGAGGTCGGTACTTGAGTAACGACCCTTATATAAAGATCTCCAAATATATTTCTTCTTAGAACCGGCATACCTTTGCCTCTCAATCTGAATTGCTTTCCATATTGAGTTCCAGCAGGTATTTTGATTTTAGATTTACCCCCATCAATTGAAGGGACCTCTACTGAAGTTCCTAAAGCTGCGTCAGAAAAAGAAATTGGTAATTCATAATATAAATTTTCATCCGATCTTTTAAAGATATTATGGTTATCTATAGATATAAATAAGTACAAATCTCCACTTGACCCGCCTTTTGATCCAGCTTCACCTTTTCCAGATAATCTAATTCTAGTGCCATCGTCAACACCTTTCGGAATTTTAACAGTCACATTTTCATTAGCTTGCATTTTTCCATTTCCACTACAATTGTTACATGGTGTACTAATCATTTCCCCGTACCCACTACACTGAGGACAAGTTTGCTGAACTGTGAAGAACCCTTGATTTGTTCTTACTTTTCCTCTCCCAGAACAATAATCACATCTTATTGGTTTAGAACCTTTAGCTGCACCACTTCCTGAACACGATTTACAAGATTTATAAGTCGTATATCTAACATTTTTTTCAGTGCCTTTGTAAGCATCCTCCAAGCTTATGTTAACATCATATCTTAAATCGTTTCCTCTATTGCTTGTTCTTCTTGAGGAGCTACCGCCGAAATCACTAAAGAAGTCTTCAAAAATATCTGAAAAAGATGAGCTATCAAACCCCCCAAAGCCTTGAAATCCTCCACCACCACCTCCACCTTCGAAAGCAGCATGACCAAATTGATCATAATTAGCTTTTCTCTTCTCATCTGAGAGAATGTGATATGCTTCGCTAGCTTCTTTAAATTTTTCTTCTGAAGCTTTGTCGCCTTTATTTTTATCTGGGTGATATTTTAGAGCTAACTTTCTGTATGCTTTTTTGATATCTTCTTTTGAAGCTCCTTTTGGGATACCTAAGACGTCATAACAATCTCTTTTAGCCACAGAAAGTTGTCTCCTTATCTTTTATCTTAGGCGCTTTTTTCTTTGTCTTCTTTTACGTCTTCAAAATCTGCATCTACAACGTTATCTTTTTCACCAGGTTTAGCATCTTTAGGCCCACCAGTGCCTTTGTCATTATTATTATCTTGTTTTTGTTGGCTTTTATAAACAGCCTCGCCTAATTTCATTGAAACCTGAATTAAATTTTGAGTTTTTTTCTTAATATCTTCAACATCTGAACCTTCCAGGGATTTTTTAAGATCGGCTATACCATTTTCTATAGCTTTTTTCTCTTCAGCGGAAACTTTATCACCATGCTCCTTTAAGCTCTTTTCAGTTGAAAAAACTAAACTATCAGCTTGGTTTCTTGCATCAACTGTTTCTCTTTTCTTTTTATCAGCTTCTTTATTAGCTTCTGCATCTTTTACCATTGTTTGAATTTCTTCATCAGTTAAACCTCCTGATGCTTGAATTTGAATTTTCTGCTCTTTACCTGTTCCTTTGTCTTTAGCTGAAACACTCACTATTCCGTTTGCATCAATATCAAATGTCACTTCAATTTGTGGCGTTCCTCTTGGTGCTGGCGGAATTCCGACCAATTCAAAATTTCCAAGAATTTTATTATCAGCAGCCATTTCTCTCTCACCTTGTAATACTCTTATGGATACAGCCGGCTGATTATCCTCCGCTGTAGAAAAAACCTGACTTTTTTTTGTTGGGATTGTAGTATTTTTTTCTATTAGTTTAGTTGAAACACCCCCAAGAGTTTCTATACCAAGAGAAAGTGGTGTAACGTCCAAGAGAAGTACATCTTTTACATCACCTTGTAGAACACCGCCTTGTATCGCTGCTCCCATAGCAACAACTTCATCTGGGTTGACGCTTTTATTAGGTTCCTTACCGAAAAAATTTTTTACTGTCTCAATGATTTTTGGCATTCTAGTCATTCCACCCACTAAAACAATTTCATTTATCTCAGCCGCAGAGAAACCAGAGTCTTTTAAGGCTGTCTTACAAGGTTCTAAAGTTCTATCAACTAAACTTTGTACTAAAGCCTCCAACTTTGCTCTTGTAAATTTTAAGTTAAGATGTTTTGGACCTGTTTTGTCAGCGGTTATAAAAGGTAAATTAATTTCTGTTTGAGCAGCAGAGGAAAGTTCTATTTTAGCTTTTTCAGCAGCCTCTTTTAATCTTTGAAGAGCTAACTTATCTTTTTTTAAATCTATAGCATTATCTTTTTTAAATTCAGAAGCAAGATATTCAACTATAGCATCATCGAAGTCTTCACCTCCTAAAAATGTATCACCATTTGTTGATTTTACTTCAAAAACTCCATCTCCAATTTCTAAGATTGAAATATCAAATGTGCCTCCACCTAAATCGTAAACGGCAATTTTCTTACCACCTTTTTTGTCTAAACCATACGCAAGTGATGCAGCAGTTGGTTCATTAATAATTCTTAAAACTTCTAGCCCGGCAATTTTACCTGCGTCTTTAGTGGCTTGTCTTTGAGAGTCATTAAAATAAGCGGGCACTGTGATAACAGCTTTTGTTACAGCTTGACCTAAATATTTTTCTGCAGTTTCTTTCATCTTTTGTAAAACAAAAGCAGAGATTTGAGCAGGAGAATATTTTTTTCCTTTACCTTCTACCCAAGCGTCACCATTGTCAGATTTTACAATTTTATAAGGAACTTTTGAAATATCTTTTTGAACGGAAGGTCCATCAAATTTTCTTCCAATAAGTCTCTTAACCGCAAAGATAGTATCACCCGCGTTTGTGACAGCTTGTCTTTTTGCAGGTTGACCAACAAGTTTTTCTTCTTTTTCTAAAAAAGCTACAACTGATGGTGTGGTTCTAGCCCCTTCAACATTTTCAAGAACTTTTGCTTGCGTACCATCCATGATTGCTACGCATGAATTTGTTGTTCCTAAATCAATTCCAATTACTTTGCTCATTATTATTTATTCCTTTAAAATCTATATGGGTGTTTTTTCTACTTCTACAAGGTTATTTTCCCTCTTTTTTTTCCTTTTTTTCGTCATTTTTTGAAATATTTTTCTTAGAAATGCCCACCAACGCAGGTCTCAATAATCTTTCTCCAAACATGTAACCAGGTTGGATTTCTTGAATAATTGTACCTGTTTCAGCATCATTATCTTCAATTTCGGTCATTGCCTGATGTAAATTTGGGTCAAATTTTTTTCCTTTTGCCTGGATTTTTACAATCCTATTTTTTTCGAATATTGAGGTTAAATCTTTTTCTATTATTGATATGTTTTCTAAAAATTTGTCTAGATCTTTATTATTTTTGAGAGCTTCATCATTTTTAATAGCTTCTCTCGCTCTTTGTAAATTATCTAGTATTGCTAAAATTTCTTTTGCAAAATTAAACGAACCAAATTCGAATGCATCTTTTATCTCTTTTTCAAACCTCCTTCTTTGGTTCTCGATTTCGGCTAATGACCTAAGTAGCTTATCTTCGGTTGATTTTAATTTATCTACTGTAGAAGGTTCTTTTTTTTCATCTTTTTTTTCCTCCGAAGCCTTCGGGTCATTTTTCTTATTTTTTTTATCTTCTGTTTGTTCTTGCATCTAGATTCTATATAGTAAATAAATATTAAATTACTAGAGCTTAATGAAAAAAATTCTAATTGGCACCCACAATAAAGGCAAATTTCGTGAAATAGCCTATTTGATATCAAAAAAATACGTTAAGATTTCTCCATTTTCTCTAAAAATTAAAAGCCCAAAAGAGACTGGAAAATCCTTCAATGAAAATTCGAAACTTAAAGCAAATTTTTTTTCAAGATTTGTTAAATTTCCAGTTATATCAGACGACTCTGGTTTATGCATAAAAGCTCTTAAAAATAGTCCTGGGATTTATTCGGCAAGACTGGCAAAAAGAAAGGGTAGTTTTTTCAATGCTATGAAATTCATTTTAAAAAAATTGAAAAATAAGAACAATAGAGATGCTTTTTTTATATGTAGTCTCTCTTTTAAAGTTCCTAATAGAAAAGTTATTACAGTTAAAGGAAAAATTAGAGGTAAAATTTCTCACAAAATTTTAGGAAAAAAAGGATTTGGTTATGATCCAATATTTATTCCAAATTCATATAGGATAACCTTCGGGGAGATGAATAAATTTAAAAAAATTAAAATGGACCATAGATTTATTGCTTTTAAAAAACTCAAAAAAAAAATTAGAACTTTATAAATTTGTTTTTATCAATTTTGTAGATCTCTAATTCTTGTTCGACAGTTTTATCATTAAAACTAAAAACTCCAATTTTTCCTTTAATTTTATTTTTAAATAAAAAATCATTAACAGAATTTATCTTTCCACTATTTTTCCATGCATAATAAATTAAACCCAAAGCATCATATGCAAGTATTGTGATTTCATTTGGATATTTCCCAAATTTTTTAAAATAATTAGAATTATATTTTTTGAATTCTTTATAATTTACTGATGGATAATAAAGGTTTCTGATTGTATTTTCATAAAATATGCTTTCATCAAACCACTGATTAACCGTAGTAAATAGAACTTTATCTTGATTAACATCTGTATAAACTAAAGAAGTAAGTACACTCTTAAGACTATCTCCAAAATCAATTATAATAACTGAGTCAAAATTTACTTCACCTAAGGTATAAAGTTGCTCTAATTTTTCTAGTTGCTTAATGGATTGGGTGTCTTCTTTATCTTCGAACATTTTTTTTCTAATTTCTAAATTTTTTTTTCTTTGAGAATAATTCGTTAAAACTTCTATTTCTCCTGTTAGAGTTTGCGGATCAGGTTTGTATTTAAATTTTTGGAAATTATTTAATTTAAGTTTACTCAATTTTTTTTCAATAATCTTTGCATATTCATTTTCTGGATACATAATTATAGTTTTTTTTCTTTTTTGTTTTTTTAAAAATTTCACTAGGGCTTTTATCTGTGACTCTAAACTAATACCAATGCTTATTACGTTATTTTGAAATTCTGGGTTGATATTAGATGGTGATATAAATGTGATGTCACTATATTTTTTTGCTTCACTAAAATCATTATTACTAATAGGACCAATAATCACTTTAGCGCCTAAAGAATTTATGTCCTTGATTGCACTGTTCAATTTTTCTTTATTATCAAAACCAGCATCTCTAGGTATTACAAAAACTTTTTCATCGTCGATTTCTGCAAGAGCTAACTGCAATGAATAAAGAAGTGAATCTCCAAGTTCTTTGTATTCCCCTGTAAGAGGAGCCAATAAACCAACTTTTAATGATTGATCTTTTTCTTCACATAAAAGATTAGAGTTAAAAAATATTATCAAATAAGATAAAATTATAATTATTTTTTTCATCATGAAACTTAATTTAAATAACTTATATATTGTTTCGACCCCAATTGGAAATCTTGATGACATTACTTTAAGAGCTATTGAAGTACTGAAAGAGTCCGATATAATTTTATGTGAAGACACGCGAAGATCACTTAAATTATTAAATCATTTAAAAATTAAAAAAAAATTGATCTCATTTCATTTGTTCAATGAAAAAAAACAAATCTCTAGAATTATAAAATACATTAATGACGGCAAAATTTTGTCTCTTATTTCTGATGCTGGAACTCCACTACTTTCAGACCCTGGTCGATTACTAATTAATGAGTGCATTAAATTTAAAATTAAAGTAGTTCCTGTTCCTGGCACATCATCTATTACTTCAGCAATGAGTGTTTCTGGATTTAGAGATCAATTTTTATTTTATGGTTTTCTTCCAAAAAAAGATAATGAGTTACAAAAAGTTCTTCAATCATTAAAAAATCTACCTTACACACAACTATTTTTTGTTCCAGCATTAAAAATAAATTTTTATTTAAAAGCATTTAAAAATTTTTTCTCTGGAAGAAAGATTATGATTGGAAGGGAAATTACAAAGATGCATGAAACTTTCATAAGAGAAGATGTTGATAAAATTAATTTGTTTAATACCCCAATTAAAGGCGAATTAACTATTGTAATTTCTGATAAAGTTCATAAATCAGAGAAGTTTGATAAGTTAAAAATTTCTAAAATGGCAAAAATGTTTTTAAAGAAATATAGTTTAAGAGATACAGTAAATTTGATAATGGAGAAAGAAAAGGCAAATAAAAAAAAAGTTTATCAAATTTGTTTAAATATTAAAAATGAGAAAAATATTTAGTTTTATTTTAATTTTTTCTTTACTCTCCTGTTCTAGTGTTGGAAGATTTGGTACAGGAGTTGATATAACGTTTGATCCAAGAACAATAGGTATGCAAATAGATGATACTATTATGCAAAAAAACTTATCTGCTAGACTAGCACTCACTGATAAAAAATATATTTTATCAATACAATCAGAGGTCTTGGATGGAAGAATTTTCTTATCGGGCAAAGTAAACGATGCCGAAGAAAAAATTAAGATTACAAAAATGGCATGGGAAACTAAAGGTGTGAGATCTGTAAAAAATGCAATTGAAATTAAAGGCCAAAGCAATTTTAAATCAACTGCTAAAGATATTTTAATTACTAGTCAATTAAGATCAGCCTTGATTTTTAATAAAAAAACAAAAGCAAGAAATTATACATTAGAAACTATTAATCAAAATATTTATATTTTTGGTATAGCGATGGACATTGAAGAAAAAAAAGAAGTTATAAATGAAGCTGAAAAAATTTATGATGTTAAAGATATTTACCCATCAATCTATTTAGTGACAGAGTTAAGTAGAAATAAACTTTAGTTAGAATAATCAATTACATCAGATGAGTAAGCAGCTATGGATGCTAAATTTAAAATTTCCGAAGTGCTTGCTCTCAACGGAGCTACTTCAATTGGAGAGCCCAAACCAATTAAAAGAGGTCCAATTAATTTTCCACCTCCGAATACTTTCATTAATTTCGTTGAAATAGCCGCGCTATGTAAAGCGGGCATGATTAATATATTTGCGTTACCTACAATTTTTGAAAAAGGATAAATTTCTTGATAGATTGGATTGAGAGCTACATCTGGCTGCATTTCACCATCAAAATCGAAATCGACTTTTTCTTTTTTTAACAATTCAATTGCTGTTCTAACATGCTTAGTATTTTTTGAGATTGGTTTTCCAAAAGTAGAATGTGATAGAAAAGCGACTTTTGGATCGAAACCAAATAATCTAGCAACACGGACACATGACTTTGAAACTTTTACAAGTCTTTCTGGAGACGGAAAGTCCTGAACATTCGTATCAGCGACTAAAATTGTTTTACCTTTAAGAGTAATCATAGTCATTCCAAAGATTTCTTCTCCGGGTCTCGGTTCAGTTACTTTTTTTAATTTTTCAATAGAGGCTGCATAATGTCTGATATTTCCAGTTACCATTGCATCTGCATCTTTACATGCAATCATTGAAGCTCCCCAAGCAATACGATCGTTTCTGACTAATCGGTCTACATCCCTCTCCAATTGACCCTCTCTTTGAAGTTTTTTATAAAGATGTTTAACATATCTTTCTCTTTTTTCCTTATCAGTAGAGTTCACTATATCAATTTTATAATTTTCGTCTAAGCCTATGCTAATTAGCTGTTCTTTTATTCTTTTCTCAGCTCCAATTAAAATTGGAGTACCTAATTTGTTTCTACCAAATTCAATGGCCGCTTTGAGCATGTTTTCATCCTCACCTTCAGCAAATATGACTCGTTTTGGATTTTTTCTTACTTTTGCATTTATACCTTGCATTAAAGACATAGTTGGATCTAAACGATTAGTAAGTTGATCTCTATAAATTTCCATATCGGTGATATTTTTTCTAGCAACACCACTTTTCATTGCTGCCTCAGCAACTGCTGAAGGAATCACACTTATTAATCTAGGGTCAAAAGTTGAAGGGATAATATAATCTTTACCATATCTTGGCCGATCTCCACCATAAGCTGAAACAACTTCATCAGGTACATTTTCTCTAGCTAACAATGCAATTGCTTTTGCGGCAGCCACTTTCATTGCCTCATTTATCTCTTTAGCTCGAACATCTAGAGCACCTCTAAAGATATATGGAAATCCAATCAGATTATTTACTTGATTTGGGTAATCAGATCTACCAGTCGCAATTATTGCATCAGATCTTACTTCTTGTATTAGCTCTGGTTTTATTTCTGGATCAGGATTCGCGCAAGCAAAAATAATTGGATTAGCGGCCATTGATTTTATCATTTCTTGAGAAACAACGTCTTTTGCAGATAAGCCTAAGAACACATCTGCATCTTTCATTGCTTCATCTAAAGTTCTGAATTTTGTATCAATTGCAAATGCTGATTTGAATTGATCTATATTTTTACGTCCTTTAAAAATTACTCCTTTGCTATCACACATTATAATATTTTCATTTCTTACTCCTGAGCTTTTGAATAAGTTTGCACAGGCCTGAGCGGAAGCACCAGCACCATTAACAACAACTTTTACTTTTTCTATTTTTTTTTTTGAAATATCTAAAGCATTGATTAGTGCTGCGGTTGTGATTATCGCTGTACCGTGTTGATCATCATGAAAGATAGGTATATCTAAAAGTTCTTTAAGTTTTTGTTCTATAATAAAGCAATCTGGAGCTGCTATATCTTCAAGATTAATTCCACCAAATGTTCCTCCAATATTTTTTATTGTTTCTATAATTGATTCAGGATTGTTGTTGTCTATCTCTATATCTATCGAGTCTATGTCTGCAAATCTTTTGAATAAAACTGATTTACCCTCCATAACAGGTTTCGAAGCTAGTGCACCAAGATTACCAAGTCCTAAAATAGCAGATCCATTACTAATAACTGCTACTAAGTTACCTTTGCTTGTGTAATCATATGCAAGGTCAGGATCTTTTGCTATTTCTTTAACTGGAGCTGCTACTCCAGGAGAATACGCCAAAGAAAGATCTCTTTTTGTAGTAAGAGGCTTACTAGAGGAAATCTCAATTTTGCCCGACTTTCCTTTTATATGAAAATCAAGTGCCTCTTTGTCTGAATAATGATCAATTTCTGTTTTCTTTGGCATTTTATTTTATGAGTATGTAATATAAAGAAAATTAATTCACTATAAATTTATGGCCTAATTTAGATTTCTATGAACTTGCTTTCCTCAGCTTCAATATTTAGTTTTTTTACAATAATAAGTAGGATTTTAGGCTATCTAAGAGACATACTAATAGCAATATTTTTAGGAGCTTCAATTTTTGCTGACGCTTTCTTTGTTGCTTTTAGATTACCAAATACTTTTAGGCGATTATTTGCAGAAGGTACATTTAATGCTGCTTTCATACCAAGTTACACATCAGCAAAATTAAAAAACCAAAAAGAGGGTAAAAAATTTGCTGACAATGTTTTCAATCTTCTTTTATTAATTTTATTGTTTATAGTAACACTAGCAGAAATATTTACTCCTTTCTTGGTTTACTTGATCGCTCCTGGTTTCGCAGCTGATAATGTAAAGTTTGATCTAGCAGTAGAGTTTACTAGAATTACTTTCCCTTTTTTATTATTTGTAAGCTTATCATCTTTTTTTTCAGGCATATTAAACTCAAATAATAAATTTGCAGCTGCTGCTGCTGCACCAATAATTTTAAATGTAATTCTTATATTAAGTATTTTTATTTCATATGTTCTGGATTTAAATATTGCTAAACAACTTTCATTTGGCGTCACACTTTCTGGAGTAATACAATTAACATTTCTAATTTTTTTTACTCTAAAGTTTTATAGACCTAATATTAAATTAAGATTTAGAATTAATAATAAAGTAAAGTTTTTTTTTAGAAAATTATTACCAAGTATTTTTTCCTCTGGTGTTACACAAATTAATATTTTAGTGGGCACAATAATTGCATCATTCCAATCCGGCGCAGTTTCATATCTTTACTATGCAGATAGAGTATATCAAATCAATCTAGCTATTGCTGGAATAGCAGTAGGAACAGTTTCGCTGCCAGTGCTTTCTAAAGCATTTCAATCCAAAAGATATTCTAAAATTTCAGACATTCAGAATAAATCTTTGCAATTATCTTTGTTGCTTTCAGTTCCCGCGAGTATAGGTTTAATAATTTCCTCAGAGGAGATAGTTAATGGATTGTTTGGATATGGATCGTTTACTGTTAAGGATGTTGAAATGACCTCAAAAGCATTAATGTTTTTCGGCTATGGAGTTATAGCATTTGCTTTAATAAAAATTTTAGCTAATTTTTTCTTTGCAAGAGGAAACACTTTAACGCCATTTTATATATCCTCTTTTATTGTTTTCTTAAACGTTATGATTAGTATTAGTTTCTTTAACAAACTAGGATTTTTGATTATTCCTATCGCAACTTCTATTTCAACTTGGGTAGGCGTACTAATATTTTTCTATTTACTGATGAAAAATAAACTTCTATTTTTGCAAACGAAACTTTATAAAAACATCTTTAAGATTATTATCTCTTCCTCAATTATGGCATTCGTCCTTGATTATGTATTAGATAAGTATTCAACATATCTTGATTATACATACATTTTTAAATCATTTTATTTATTAATTATTGTAGGTTTCGTAGGAACTATTTATTTGTTATCTTGTTATTTATTTGGATTATTAAAAATAAAAAATTATAAAACGAACTAAATGAGCAAAAAAAAATTAGTATTTTCTGGTGTTCAACCAACTGGTAACTTACATTTAGGAAATTATCTCGGGGCTTTAAAAAACTTTGTTTCTCTCCAGAATGAAACTGAGTGTATTTACTGCGTTGTAGATTTACATGCTATTACTACTTTTCAAAACCCTGATGAATTACAAAATAATGTTCTAGAAACTATTGCAAGTTTTTTAGCTACTGGTTTGAACCCAAATAAAAGTATAATATTTAATCAATCTTCAGTCCCAGGACATACCGAACTGGCATGGATTCTAAATTGCGTTTCGAGAATAGGTTGGTTAAATAGAATGACACAGTTTAAAGATAAAGCCGGCTCGGATAAAGAGAAAGCGAGTGTTGGATTATACATTTATCCTAACCTAATGGCAGCTGATATTTTACTTTATAAAGCTACTCATGTTCCTGTTGGAGCAGATCAAAAACAACACTTAGAACTTTCAAGAGATATAGCCCAAAAGTTTAATAATGATTTTAATTGTAAAAACTTTTTCCCTATACCTGAACCCTTAATACCAAAGAACGTTTCTAGAGTGATGAGCTTAAGAGATGGTACAAAAAAAATGAGTAAATCAGAAGAGTCTGATTTCTCAAGAATTAATTTAAAAGATAGTGCCGATGAAATAATAAAAAAAATTAAAAAGGCTAAATCTGACTCAGAGCCTATACCCGAAAATTTAGAAAATTTGGAAAAAAAACCGGAGGCACTAAATCTTTTGAGTATTTATTCTGAAATATCGAAAAAAAAATTAGAAACCGTTTTAAATGAAGTATCCGGAAAAGAGTACTCATTTTTAAAAACAAAATTATCAGAAATCTTAATTAGCGAGATAACGCCAATAGGGAAGGAAATCAAAAAGCTTTTAAACGATAAAACCCACTTGAAACAGATTTTGAAAAAAGGCAAAGAAAAAGCCAATAATATCGCTGAGGAAAACCTTAAAAATATACGTGAAAAAGTAGGTTTGATATAATATAAATTTCACATGATACAAACTGAATCCACACCAAATCCTAATTCACTCAAGTTTCTCTCAGAAAAAATAATTTCAGCTGCTGGGACTGAGGAGTTTCAAAGAGCTAAGTCCAAAAATTTGGACAATAAATTTGTAAAGGAGCTTTTAGAATTCAAAGGTGTTGAGCTAGTTCTATTATCTAAAAATTTCTTATCTGTTAAAAAAACTGATGATGTAACATGGAATGAGTTAAAGCCAATGGTAATCTCTCATATAAATGAATATTTTGAAAAAAATGATGAACCAATTTTAAAAGGAAATATTAAATCTGAAATTACAAAAGAAGATGATGATGAAACAATAAAAAAAATAATTGACGTCTTGGATACTAAAATAAGACCCGCGGTTGCAAGAGATGGTGGTGATATAAAGTTTAAATCTTTTGAAAATGGAGTAGTGAATGTAGAATTACAAGGAAGCTGCTCTGGTTGCCCTAGTTCTTTGATGACCTTAAAACAAGGAGTTCAAAACCTTTTGAAGCATTACGTAAAAGAGGTTAATTCTGTAGAAGCAAATTAAATTATGAAAAAAAAATTAAGTTATAGAGATAAGTTATTAGAACTTGCATACATTTACAATGTAAAAGAGATCCAAGATTATACTAAAAATAGAAAAAATTTAACAACTGGTCAAATTGAATTAATTTTAAAAAAGAATAAAATTATTATTCCAAAAGAATTTAAAACTAATTTTTTTAAAGAAAACTTTGTAAAACCTGTAACTAGATTAAAATTAAACATCAAAGATTACAAAGAGGAAAAAATCAAAGATAAAAATAGATTTTTCAGGAGAGTAGAAAATTATAAACACGATACGTCTAGAAAATTTAATCATAGTGTAAATAACATTTGGAAGAAAATCGGATCTGCTGGGATTAATTTATTAAATGTTTTGCCAAAATTAGGGAGTACTGTAATTAATTTTTTTGGCAACCTTTTCACTGATGTATTTAATTCTATTTACAATCAACAAATTGACCAAAAAAGCGCTAGAAATGTAATAGTAGCCTTTTTTTTAATTGTTGGAGTTACGACAGCAGTTTATTCTGGATATAACGCTTATAAGAAATACGATTTCATAAGTAAAAATATAGAAGCCAAAAAACCTGAAACAAAAATTAAAAAAGAAACTAAAAAATTAGAAACTAAAGTAAAAAAGGAAACAAAAAAACCCGAAACAAAAATTAAAAAAGAAACTAAAAAATTAGAACCCAAAGTAAAAAAGGAATCAAAAAAACCTGAGCTTAAAGTCAAAAGAAACAATGTAGCGGAAGTAATTTTACCTGATTTAAACTTAAAAACAAAGACAGTTATTCAATTATTTAAAGATGTGGATTATGATTTAAGAACTGTAAGAAACGAAAAATTAGTAAAGCCAATTTACTTTACACAGTTCCCCAGAGATTTAGATAATTTGCAAAGTGTGCAATTAAAAAAAGAAACATTTATCAAAATTGTCCTACCTTTAATAGTAGCTGAAAATGAAAAAATACTTGATGATAGAGAAAAACTTAAAACATTAATAGAAAAAAAATTCACAACCGATACTGAAAAACAATGGTTAAGACAGAAACTTTTAGAATACAAAGTTAAAAAAGGTGATCTCGATGAATTAATTTTTAGAATGGACATGATACCTGTTTCAATAGCCCTTGCACAAGCTGCAAAAGAAAGCGGATGGGGAACATCTAGATTTGCTTTAGAAGGTAACGCAATTTTCGGACAATGGACTTGGGATGGGCAAGGAATAGCACCTTTAAAAAGAGATGGAGATAAAAATCATAAAATTTTAAAGTTTCCAATTTTACGTGCTTCAGTAAAAGCTTATAAAAATAATTTAAATACTCATAAGAGTTATTTAAAATTTAGAGAAAAAAGAAGACAACTAAGAAACAAAAATAAAAGTATAACTGGTTTAGCATTAACTGATACTCTTAAAAACTATGCTCAAACGGGATCTGAATATACTAAAATACTTAATCAAATTATAACTCAAAATAGATTATCAGACTTTGAGCCAGTTAGACTAGTTAATTCTGTCAAACAGATAGAGTTGAATTCTTAGTTCACTCTTCGCTCACTACGTATTGCACACCTAACCATCTCCAAAAACCATTACTTTCTTTTAGAGAACAATTAATTCTACCGCGTTCACCTATAAATTTTTCAGCTATTTCGATTTCTAGGGTGTTGTTTTTAATAAAAACTATTTTTGAGTTTCTCCATCTGTTTCCCTCATTAGAGAAACAATTAATTTGTTTTAAATTTTTTATATTTTCGTAAAATTCTACAATTACTTTCGGAGGATTATTTGCTTGCAATAAGTATCTATCTTTGGGTGAAATACTTTTGTATTTAAACGGAAGAGTTTTCATTAAGGTATTAAATCTATTAATTTCTCCATATTTTTCATTGATGGGGAACCTAGGTAGTTCCCATAAATCTTTTGATTCATCGATAACACCAGAGTGTTGACCAAATGCATAAGAAAAGCCTAGGTCTTTTATAATTTTTTTGAACTCTAAACTATACTCTCCAAAAGGATATGAGAAAAAATCAGAATTCGTTCCTAACTTTTTTTTGAATATTTTAATTGATGTCAAAATATCGTCCTTAATAAAATCAGAATTTTTGTCAACAAGATACTCATGTGAATGGCTATGGTTGCCTATTTCTACGTATTCAGATTTATGAAGTTCAAGAATTTGATCCCAATTCATATAATTAAAAGAACCAACCTCTCTAGTATTAACAAATAAAATAAAAGGAATTTTTCTTTCCTTTAAGATTGGCCATGCATTTTCATAAAAAGATAACAAACCATCATCAACCGTAAACAAAATTTTCCTATCTTCTTTATTTTCGTAAAGACTTTTTTTAAAATTTTTTGGATGAATAAACTTTATTCCCTCACTAGTAATAATATCTAACTGTTTTTTAAATACATCCATCTGTATATTTGTAGAAGGATATTTGCTCTCATCAAATCTATGATACATTATTGAAATTAAACCAAAATCGTCAAAAGTAAATTTTTTTTCAGCAAACAAATTTGATTGATTGACCTGAAACGATATAATAAATATTGATATGATTAATAATTTTTTAATAATTAATTGCATTGGTAAGAATGATAAATTAGGTTTAAGAATAAATAAAGATTTTTTTATTCACATTTTTGATAACAAAAATAAATTGAAAATGAATCTTGTGTCTGAAATTTTGAATTTTTTAAATAAACATAAAGTAAAACTTGATGAGAGTTTTAGTGTAATTGTGAATCAAGGACCAGGCAGTTTTTCAGGTGTCAGAACAGCTTTAGCGGTAGCAAAAGGGTTAGAAATTTCGAAAAAGATTAAGTTATATGGATTTAAAAATACCGATTTAAAGCTATTTGACAAAGAAAATATTGAAAAATTGTTAAATGAAAAATTAATTGAAAAAAAATTGATTAAGCCCATATATTTAAGTTAAATTACGCTATGAGTATTATTGAGGAAAAATGTAAAGAAAAAGGTGTAAGACTTACTGATCAAAGAAAAGTCATAGCTAAAGTCCTTTCGGAGTCTAAAGAGGTTTACGGCTCAAGAGATCATCCAGATGTTGATGAGTTACACAAAAGAGTTTCTTCAATAGATGACAAAATAAGTATAGCAACTGTTTATAGAACAGTTAAGTTGTTTGAAGAGTCAGGTATTTTAATTAAACATGATTTTAAAGCAGGCAAGGCGAGATACGAAATAAATGATGATCATAATCACTTAATTGATATTAACAGTGGAGAGATTCTAGAATTTGTTGATAAAGATATTGAAGAACTTCAAAAAAAAATTGCTAAGAAGCTTGGTTATAATTTAGTAGACCATAAGTTAGAATTATACGGCTCAAAAATTAAGAAATAATTTGAAAAAAAAAATTTTCATAAAAACATTTGGCTGTCAAATGAATCAATATGATAGCAATCGTATATATGATCTGGTAGATAAAATTGACTACCAAAAAACAAATAATTTGAAAGATGTAAATTGTTACGTCCTTAATACATGTCACATAAGAGAAAAAGCTACTGAAAAAGTTTACCATGATGTGGGAAGAATAAAAAAAGAGTTTAAAAATAAAAAGAAACCAATAGTTATAGTAACTGGTTGTGTAGCTCAAGCGGAGGGTGAAATTTTATTAAATAGGGAAAAATATATAGATGCAGTTGTAGGCCCGCAGTCTTATCATAAATTAAACCAAACTATAATTGACATTGAAAGAAAAAATAAAAAAATTAATTCAACACAATTTAATGTCGTAGAAAAATTTGATAATTTAAATATTACAAAAAATTCAGATAGTAATGTTTCCTCTTTTTTAACAATTCAGGAGGGTTGTAATAAATTTTGTAAATTTTGTGTTGTTCCCTACACAAGAGGGCCTGAGTTTTCAAGGTCAATTGATGAATTGATAAACGAAACATTAAATCTTGTAAAAAATGGTACTCGCGAAATTAATCTTCTTGGTCAAAATGTAAATGCATATTGCTATAATGGTAAAAGACTTTCTCATTTAATAGAAGAAATTTCAAAAATCGATAAAATAAAAAGAATTAGGTACACCACTTCACATCCAATAGATTTTTCAGAAGATCTAATAGAGGCTCATAAAAAAGTAACTAAATTAATGCCTTTAATCCACTTACCTGTCCAAAGCGGTTCCGATAAAATTTTAAAAAAAATGAATAGAAAACACTCGATCAAATATTATTTAGACTTAATAAAAAAACTCAAGCTCGTAAATAGTAGAATTGAATTTTCTAGTGATTTTATTATAGGATACCCTGGTGAAACAGACCAAGATTTTCTTAATACTATTAAACTACTAAAAGAAATTGGATATATTAATACATACTCATTTATTTTTAGTCCAAGACCAGGAACACCAGCCGCAAAAATGAAAAAAATTGATGATTACGTTTCTAAAGAAAGATTATTTTCTTTTCAAAAATTAGCTCACGAAATTAAAATGAAGTACAGAAAAAATCTTTTAAATAAGAAATCGCTTGTCATGTTTGAAAATTCTATGAACAATAAAAATTTATTTTTTGGAAGGGACGAGTTTTCTAACTCTGTCATTGTCGAAAGTACAGAGAATTTAAGAGGAAAAATAAGAGAGGTGGAAATTGTTGATGTAAATCAAGGTACTCTATTTGGAAAAATTTTAGAAAATAAAAACAAAAAAGAGTTCGCAGCTTAAAGATGTCAGAAATAAGTAAACTAGACCAAAATTTAATCATTAAAAAAATAGATAATGAAACCCATAATTTACAAATCACAGATAATGAGATGCTTATGTCTGTAGTCGGCCAATTTGATCAAAATTTGAAGGAACTATCTAAATTGACCGACACTAATGTTTTTTTCAGAGGAAATTCAATAACTTGCAAGGGATCAAAGGAAAATATTGATATTTTTTGTAAAGCTATTGAATTTTTGATTAATAAGTATTTTATAACAAAAATAATTGAAAAAGAGGATATATTATTATCAGTGAAAAAAAATTTAGAATTAGAAAAATCTAACGTAAAATCTTTCAAACAATTAATTAGAACGCCTCGTAAGTCTGTTATAGCTAGATCTGAAAAACAATCAGAGTATATAAGATATTTAAAAGAAAATGATATTGTGATGTCGTTAGGTCCGGCTGGAACTGGAAAAAGTTTTCTCGCTGTTTCAGTAGGAGTTACAATGTTGATGGAAAAAAAAATCGATAGAGTAATACTCTCAAGACCTGCAGTTGAGGCAGGAGAAAAATTAGGTTTTCTACCAGGAGATATGAAAGAAAAAGTAGATCCATATCTTAGACCGCTTTATGACGCTTTATATGAGCTTTTTGGAGCTGATAAAATTGACAAAAAGATTGAGTCGGGAGAAATTGAAATTGCGCCCTTAGCTTTTATGAGAGGGAGAACATTGAAGAATTGTTACGCTATTTTAGATGAGGCACAAAATGCAACTGAAACTCAAATAAAGATGTTCTTAACAAGAATTGGAGAAAATTCAAAATTAGTTGTGAATGGAGATCCCTCTCAAATAGATTTGATTAATAAATCTCAATCAGGACTTATTAAATCAAAAAATATTTTGAAAGATTTAAAAGAAATAAAAATTGTAGAGTTCGATCATAATGATGTTGTGAGACATCCATTAGTTTCTAAAATTATTAGGGCTTATCAAAAGAAAAGCACTGATGATAAAGATTAACGTTATTTCAAATAACAAAGTATGGCATCAACATTTAAAAAATCCAGAAAGATATATTGAAGATAAAATTATAAAAATAAATAGGAAATGCAAAAAATATAAAAAGAAAAAAATTTATTGCACATTGCTATTGTCAGGTGCTTCCGAAATTAAAAAACTAAATAAAAAATTTAGACGAATAAACAAGTCAACAGATATACTTTCTTTTCCTTCCTATGAGAAAAACGATTTTAAAAAAAAATTGAAAACTGAGAAAGAAATTTACATAGGTGATATAATAATCAACTTCAATAAGGTTATTTTAAAAAAAAGTAAATTAAATTTTTTAGATGAGTTTAACAAACTTTGGATACATGGACTCACTCACTTATTTGGTTATGATCATAAAAAAAATAAAGATTTTAAGGTTATGATGCAATTTGAAAAGAAACTTTTATCTTTTATAAAATAATGTTTGAGAGATATTTCAACAGTCGGTATTCAATACTTTATGTATTCCCTTTTTTACTTGGCAGTCTATCAGTTTTATCTTTTCAGCCTTTTAATTTAACAATAATTAATTTTTTAATTTTACCACTTTTTTTTTATCTAATTATTTATATTAAAAAAAAATCAAAAAGCACCTACAGAAAAAAACCTTTTAAAAAAAATCTTTTTATAGCTGGATCGTCATATGGATTTGGATTCTACCTCTGTGGCATACATTGGATAACACATTCCCTAACTTTTGATGATAGCTTCAAGATTTTTATTCCTCTTGGCTTAATATTTATACCATTAATTTTAAGCTTATTTATTTCTATTGTTACTCTTTTAGTAGGTCCACTTCTAAATATGAACTTAGTATCAGTTTTTCTTTTTTCTGGAAGCTTAGCTTTTTCAGATTACCTAAGAGCAAAGATTTTGAGTGGTTTTCCTTGGAATCTGTGGGCTTATAGCTTTTCATCGTTCACAGAAATATTACAAATATTAAACAACGTTGGTTTGTTTGCTTTCAATTTATTTTCTATTACCATTTTCATGCTACCAACTGTGATTTTTATGAATTTGAGCTTACTAAAAAAATCAATTGTACTTGTCTTAATTCCTACTTTACTTTTTTCTTCTTATATTTACGGGAATTTCTCAATAAATCAAAACAAAAAGAACCTTAGCTTAGTGAAAGAAAAATACTTTATAAAAATAATCTCACCTAATTTTGATTTAAAATATAATTTGAATAAGTCTGAAATAGAGTCGAGATTAGAGAAATTAATTAAATACAGTGAACCTGATAAAAATTTGAAGACACTATTTGTTTGGCCTGAGGGAGTATTTAGCGGTTACAGTTTTGAGGAAATAATCTACTTAAAAGAAATTTTTTTCAATAATTTTACAAAAGATCACTTAATTTTGTTTGGAATTAATAGATCTGATACTAAAAAAAAAGGGTTCTATAATAGTTTAGTGATAGTTGATAATAGAATGAATATAATTCAAGAATATAATAAACAAAAGCTGGTACCATTTGGTGAGTTTTTACCGTTTGAAAAATTTTTAAATCGAGTAGGGATAAAAAAAATCACGGAGGGTTATAGCTCATTTTTAAGTGGTAGCGAACAAAAAAACTTAGTAATTAATAACCTCAATATTTTACCATTAATTTGTTATGAGGTTATTTTTACAAAGTTTATTCAAAGATCTGATCCAAAAACAAATCTGATAATAAACATTTCAGAAGATGGATGGTTTGGTAATTCAATCGGTCCATATCAACATTTTATTAAAGGAGTTTATAGAGCTATAGAACAGAACTCATTTCTAATAAGATCTACAAATAAAGGTTTAAGCTTGATAATAAACAATAAAGGTGAAATTGTTAAAAAACTTAATCCTAATGAGACTGGTAATTTGGAGTTAGAAGTGCCACTAGTTCAAAATAAAAATAAAAACAAAAATGATTTGATATTTTTTGCTCTTTTAATTACATATATTTTATTCTTTTTATTTTTACGAAAAAAATATGAATAACAAAAACTATCTTTTTACAAGCGAGTCTGTTTCTGAAGGTCATCCTGATAAAGTATGTGACAGAATATCTGATATGGTTGTAGATTCATATTTATCTAAAGACCCAGTTTCAAGAGTTGCTTGTGAGACTTTAACAACAACTAATAAAGTTGTTTTGGCAGGAGAAACTAGAGGACCGAAAATTAGTAAAGAAGAACTAATTAACAAGGTAAAAAATTGTATTAAAGATATAGGTTACGATCAAAAAGGTTTTAGTTGGAAAACTGTTAAAATAGAAACTCATTTACACGAACAATCCTCTGATATTGCAATGGGCGTAGACTCAAAAGACAATAAAGACGAGGGTGCTGGTGATCAAGGGATAATGTTTGGATATGCATGTAAAGAAACCGAAGACCTAATGCCTGCTCCAATTTATTTTTCTCATAAAATACTTAGACATATGGCTAACGATCGTAAAAACGGTTCTTTAAAAGGAATAGAGCCTGATTCAAAAAGTCAAGTTACGATGAAGTACGAAAACGGGATTCCGACTAAAGTTACTTCTGTAGTTATATCTACACAACACTCAAAAGATTTTAATCAAGATAAAGTAAGAGAATTAATTATTCCTTACATTAATAAATCAATACCAAAAAAATATTTAGAAGGTCTCGATACTAAAGAAATATATATAAACCCAACAGGTCAATTTATTATAGGAGGACCGGATGGAGATACAGGGTTAACTGGTAGAAAAATTATAGTAGATACTTATGGCGGTGCAGCCCCTCATGGAGGTGGAGCTTTTTCAGGAAAAGATCCAACAAAAGTAGATAGATCAGCGGCTTACGCAGCTAGATATCTCGCAAAAAACATTGTCTCTTCAGGTGCATCAGACAAGTGTTTAATTCAGCTAGCCTATGCAATTGGAGTATCAAAACCTTTATCTATATTTATTAAACTTGCAGACGATGATGAGTCCAAAACTGAAAAAGTTAAAAAAATTATCGATAAAAACTTTGATTTATCACCAAGAGGAATTAGAAAAATGCTTGAATTAAATAATCCTATATACGAGGTAACATCATCATACGGACACTTTGGTAGAAAACCTACAAATAAAGGTGAATTTTCTTGGGAAAAAACAGATAAGGCTGATTTATTTAAACTGTAATCTTGAAAAAACCTTATTTTTCTTTTAAATATAATTAAATTATTAAAAATTCAAAATGGGCTTTTGCCCATTTTTTTTTAGGAGCGTTTTAAATGTTAAATAGAGGATTAGATAAACTTGAACTTTTAAGAATCGTTGAAGCAGTTGCAAATGAAAAATCTATTGATAAAGAATTAGTAATCGGTTCAATGGAAAGTGCAATTCAAAAGGCAGCTCTGACAAAATTCGGTAACGATAACAACATTGAAGTGACCATTAATCGTGAAAGCGGTGAAATTGTAATTAAAAAAGTCCTAGAGGTGGTTGAAAATGTGGAAGACCCATCAAGAGAAATTTATTTAGATCAAGCTAAAAAGTTGAAAAAAAATGATAATTTAAAAATAGGTGATAAAATTTTTGAAGAGCTTCCACAAATCGATTTTGGAAGAATTGCGGCTCAAAGTGCTAAGCAAGTGATCAGTAGTCGAGTAAGAGAAGCTGAAAAAAATAGACAATATGAGGATTTTATTGATAAACAAAGTCAAATATTAAGTGGAATAATTAAACGATTAGAGTATGGAAACGTAATAGTTGATCTTGGTAAAGCAGAAGGTGTTATTAAAAAAGATGAATTGATACCAAGAGAAATACTTAAAACAGGTGATAGAGTAAAAGCATATTGTTACGAAGTAAGAAAAGAACTTAAAGGCCATCAAATCTTTTTATCTAGAGCCCATCCACAATTTTTGGCTAAATTATTCCAACAAGAAGTTCCAGAAATTTATGAGGGAACTATAGAAATAAAATCTGTTGCCAGAGATCCTGGAAGTAGAGCTAAGATATGCGTGTTTTCTCAGGACTCCTCAATTGATCCGGTTGGCGCTTGTGTCGGAATGAGAGGAAGTAGAGTACAAACCATAGTAAATGAGCTTCATGGAGAAAAAATTGATATAATTAAATGGACTGAAGACCTTCCAACTTTAATTTCAGAGTCATTATCACCGGCAGAAATCCAAAGAGTTTTAATCGATCAAGACAATAAAAGAATTGATATTATATTAACGGAGGAAAACCTCAGTAAAGCCATAGGGAGAAGAGGCCAAAATGTCAGATTAGCATCTAAGCTGACCAATTACGAGATAGACATATTAACAGACAAAGAGGACTCAGAAAGAAGACAAGCAGAATTTAAAGATAGGACAGAAACATTAATTAAGAATTTAGAAGTAGATGAAACATTAGGACAACTTTTAGTTTCGGAGGGATTTACTTCAATTGAAGAAATTGCACAATCTTCACCTGAAAATATTTCAAAAATTGATGCTATAGATGAAGATACAGCAAAAGAACTTATTAATAGATCAAAAGAAACTCTTGAAAAAGAAAAAGAAGCCGTTGCTTTAAAATTAAAAGAACTAGGTGTCGAGGAAAGCTTAATTAATTTAAAAGGAATGACACAAGGAATGTTAGTAATTTTAGGACAAAAAAACATTAAAAAATTAAGTGATTTTGCTGATTTATCATCTGATGAATTAATTGGAGGTTATGACGAAATTAAAGGGAAAAAAATTAGAATAGAGGGTTACTTGGAGGAATTTTCCTTATCAAGAAAAGAGGCAGATGAATTAATAATGTCAGCTAGAGAAATAGCTTACAAATAATGTTATGGAAAAAGATAAAAAAAAAACACTTACTATTTCATCAAATTTCAAAAAGAAGATTGATACAAGTTTAATAGCATCTCGTGGAAAAAAATCTTTTGCAGTAGATAAAAAAAAATCTTTTAGGCATAATAAAACATTCAATAAATCACCCCAAGCACCTAATATAAGCATTGATTCAAAAAAAAAAAATTTTGCAAGGAAGTTTATTGAACAACAGGCAACTAAAGATTTTATTAAAAAAGATAATAAACCAGCAGGAAAAAGTAAGTTAAAACTTAAGGGCCCTGTTGACAAACGTGATTTTAAATTAACTGTTTCTAGAGCACTAAATGTAGAAGAGATAGAAATTAAACAAAGGAGTTTAGCATCTGTAAAACGAGCTAGACTAAAAGAAAAAAAGAAACCCGATGGTGAGGACAAAAAAGAGTTCAAAAAAGTTATAAGAGAAGTTAGAGTTCCTGAACAAATCACTATTCAAGAGTTATCTAATCGAATGGCTGAAAAATCTGGTGATATTATCAAGTTCTTATTTAATATGAAGGTTGTAGCTACAATAAATCATAATATTGATAAAGATACAGCAGAATACATTGTAAAAGAATTTGGGCATAAACCAATTTTAGAAGAAGCTCCATCGATAGATACAATTAAATCAAAAGAAAAGATACAAGGCGACATAAAAAATAGACCACCAGTAGTCACAATAATGGGACATGTAGATCATGGAAAAACTTCTCTACTCGACTCCTTAAGAGATACTAACGTTGTTTCAGGTGAACATGGAGGGATCACTCAACATATTGGTGCATACCAAGTAAGCACAGGTAATGATAAACTAATTACATTTATAGATACACCAGGCCATGCTGCTTTTACTGAAATGAGAGCCAGAGGTTCCAAGATAACAGATATTGTAGTTTTAGTTGTGGCTGCCGATGATGGCATTAAACCTCAAACAGTCGAGGCCATAAAACATGCAAAAGCAGCGAAGGTTCCGATAATTGTAGCAATAAATAAGTGTGATCTTCCTGAAAAAAATATAAGCAAGATTAAAAATGAAATGATGCAGTACGATCTAATTGCGGAAGATCTTAGTGGAGATACACTGTTCGTTGAAGTTTCTGCATTAAAAAAAATGAACCTTGATAAACTCAAAGAAAGTATACTCCTGCAGTCTGAAATACTGGACTTAAAAGCTTCATTTAGCGAAAAAGCAAGGGCTGTAGTTTTAGAGTCTAAAATCGATAAAGGAAAGGGACCTGTTTCTACAATTTTAATAAGTAATGGTAAATTAAAAAAAGGCGATCACTTTATATGTGGCGACACATGGGGAAAAATAAGAGCTATGATAAATTACGAGGGAAAAATGATTAATGAAGCATTGCCCTCCATGCCCGTTGAAATTCTAGGAATGAACAGCTCAGCTTATGCTGGAGCTGAATTTATTGTGACTGAAAATGAAGAAGAAGCAAAAAAACTTTCAGAGTTTAAGCAGAATAATAACGCACAAAATAAAAAATTGATTAAAGATAAAACTACTTTATTTGATAATGTAAAAGATAAAGATGTATTAAACATAATTATAAAATCTGACGTTCAAGGTTCAAGCGAAGCGTTAAAAATGGCAATAAATAAAATTGAACATAAGGAAGTAGAAGCTAAAATAATTCTGTCTGACGTTGGAATGATAAATGAAACAGATGTATCTCTAGCTTTAGCGTCAAATGCTATATTGATTGGGTTTAATGTAAAACCCAACAGAGAGGCAAAAAAATTAGCAGAGGAACAAAAAAAAGATATAAAGTTTTTTAATATAATTTACGAGGCATTAGACCATGTGGAAAGATCTCTATCTGGTTTATTAGAACCTGATATTAAAGAGACTCTTCTCGGTAGTGCTGAAATTCAAAAAATTTTTAAAGTATCTAACGCCGGGAAAATTGCTGGTTCTAAAGTAATTAGTGGAGAGATAAAGAGCAAATCAAAAGCAAGAATAATTAGAGATGGTGTGGTTGTATATAATGGGGAAATTTTGTCTATCTTTAGAGAGAAAAACCAAGTTAAAGAAGTAGGCACAGGTTTAGAATGCGGTATAAGTATAAAAGATTTTATCGATTTTAAAGAAAAAGATGTTATCGAGTCTTATTTATCAGAAAAAATTCAACGGTCAATTTAGAATGATGCCAGACCAGACAAATCATAGACCATTTAGCCAAAGACAATTAAGAGTAGGAGAACTCGTAAAACAAAACTTAGGAGAACTGTTTATTCGGAATGAGGCTAAAATTCCATCAATAAACTCTAAATTAATTACCGTTACGGAAGTGCGAATGACACCAGATTTAAAAACAGCTAGAGTATACGTAATTCCTTTAGGGGGTATTGAGACTAAAGAAACAGTTAAAATCTTGACTGAGTACTCACATCTTGTTAGAAAAGCGCTATCTAGACGGCTAGATATTAAGTTTCTTCCTAAACTTACTTTTGTAGAGGATAACTCATTTGAATATGCTGAAAAGATTGAAAGGATTATAAAGAAAAATAAAGACGATGATAAAGAAAAAAAAAGAAACAATTAAGTCGTTAGCCTTACATGACAAAGATGTTGGCTCAACGGAAATCCAAATTGGACTACTTACAGACAAAATTACAAAACTATCTGATCATTTTAAAAATTTTAAAAAGGATAAACATTCTACTCTAGGTTTAACTAAATCAGTAAATAAGAGAAAAAAACTTCTTACATACCTTAAAAAGAAAAATGTTGAGTCCTATCAGAAGGTTATTAAACAATTAAATTTAAGGAAATAATGTTCAAAATACATAAGGAAGAATTAACTGTTAATGGTAAAAAATTAACTTTAGAGACAGGAAAAGTTGCAAGACAAGCGGATGGGGCTATCATTGCAACACTTGGAGAAACAGTAGTTATAGCAACAGCAGTGGGCGCTAAAAAAGTTGCTGAAGGACAAGACTATTTTCCTTTATCAGTGAATTACCAAGAAAAATATTACGCAGCAGGAAAAATACCTGGTGGATATTTTAAGAGAGAAGCAAGACCAACAGAAGCTGAGACATTAATTTCTAGATTAATTGATAGACCGATCAGACCCTTGTTTCCATCTGGTTTTATGAACGAAGTTCAAGTATTACCTACTGTTTTGTCTTACGATAGTCAAAATCAACCCGACATTTTATCAATCATTGCTTCCTCTGCAGCTCTGGCAATATCAGGATTACCATTCTTGGGACCGATAGCTGCAAGTAGAGTTGGATATAAAGATGGAAAATATTTGTTAAATCCTTCAGTAGAGGAACTAAAAGACTCCGAGCTAGATTTGGTAGTTGCTGGAACTAAAGATGCAGTTTTAATGGTTGAGTCAGAGACTTCGGGTTTATCTGAAAAAATAATGTTAGATGCAGTAAAATTTGGACACGAAAAGTTTATACCAGTGATTGAAGCTATTGAAAAATTAGCAAAAAAAACTGGAAAACCAAAATGGGAAGTTGAAGAAATTGATCACTCTGAAATAAAAAAGAAGATTGCTGATAAATTTGAAAGTGGTTTAAGAAGCGCGTTTAAAGAAATAGATAAAAAAAAAAGATCAACAGCAATTACTGAAATTGAAACCCAATGTAAAGATATGTTTGCAGAAAATGAAACTGTAACAGAAAATCAAGTAATGAATCAGTTGAAATCTTTAGAAAAAGATATCGTGAGAACTGCAATTTTAAAAGAAAAGAAAAGAATTGATGGAAGAGGCCTCGCAGATGTGAGACAAATCAAATGTGAGGTAGGTGTTTTACCTAGAACTCATGGATCTGCTTTATTTACTAGAGGAGAAACCCAAGCTCTAGTAGTCACTACACTCGGTATGACGGATGATGAACAAAGATTAGAAAGTCTAGAGGGTATGCAAAGATCAAACTTTATGTTGCACTATAACTTTCCCCCATTTTCAGTTGGTGAATGTGGCAGAATAGGAACAGGTAGAAGAGAAATTGGACATGGAAAACTCGCTTGGAGAGCAATAAACTCATCTTTACCGAAAAAAGAAAATTTTCCTTATACTTTAAGAGTAGTTTCAGAAATAACAGAGTCTAATGGATCTTCATCAATGGCAACAGTATGTGGAACTTCATTATCACTTATGGATGCAGGAGTTCCGATAAAAGAACCAGTTGCAGGAATTGCAATGGGATTAATAAAAGAGGGTAAGGATTTTTCTGTATTATCAGACATTTTAGGAGATGAGGACCATTTAGGAGATATGGATTTTAAAGTTGCTGGTACAAAAAACGGAATAACTTCACTTCAGATGGATATTAAAATTACAGGTATAACATTTGAAATTATGGAAAAGGCTTTAGATCAAGCTAAAGCTGGAAGAGAGCATATTTTAGGAGAAATGAGTAAAGCTATTAATACTTCAAGAAAAGAGTTTTCAAAATACACACCAAAAATGGAAACAATTCAAGTTGATAAAAAAGATATAGCAACAGTAATCGGAAAAGGTGGTGCAACAATTAGAGAAATAGTTGAGACTTCAGGAGCTAAAGTTGATGTAAAAGATACTGGAGAAGTAACAGTGGCGGCCCCAGATGAAGCCTCAAGAAACAAAGCTATCGATTTCATTAAAAATTTAATTGCTAAACCAGAAATGGGTAAAATTTATAAAGGCAAAGTGGTAAAAATAATGGAATTTGGAGCTTTCGTTAACTTTTTAGGAAAACAAGACGGTCTAGTTCATATTTCCGAACTAGCTGACAAACGTGTTGCCAAAGTAGGTGATGTTGTAAAAGAAGGTGATGAAGTGTCCGTAAAAGTAGTTGGATTTGATAGAGGGAAAGTAAAATTATCAATGAAACAAGCTTCCGCTTAAACCATATTTTTTGGATCAGGCATTCCCACTTTATTATATCCCGCATCTACATAATGAATTTCCCCGGTAACACCAGCTGCTAAATTGCTTAGTAAATATAACGCAGAATTTCCAACATCGTGAATATCTACATTTCTTTTTAAAAAGGAATGATCTTCATTCCATTTATATAAAAACTTCGCATCTCCTATTGCAGAAGCAGCTAAAGTTTTTATGGGTCCTGCACTGATTGCGTTTACTCTTATCTTTTTCCCCCCAAGATCCCTGGCTAAATATTTTACACTGGCCTCTAACGCAGATTTACAAACCCCCATAACATTATAATTTGGAATTGCCTTTGTAGACTCGTAAGTGAGTGTAAGTAAGCTCCCCCCTTCTCTCATTACCTTTGAGGCCTCTTTAGATACTTCAGTAAATGAAAAACATGAAATTAGCATACTTTTGAGAAAATTTTCTCTTGTAGTATTTAAATATTCTCCAGATAACTCTGATTTATCAGAAAAAGCTACTGCATGAACTACAAAATCTATCTCTCCCCATTTTGACTTTACATCTTTAAAAAGTTGTACAACTTCATCTTTTTTCTCTACATCGCAACTGAAAGTTAATTTTGAATTTAATTTTTCTGCTAAAGGAACAACTCTTTTCTTTAAAGCGTCACCTAAGTAAGTAAAAGCTAATTCTGCTCCAGCCTCTGCAAGTTTCTGAGATATACCCCAAGCAATAGATCGTTCGTTTGCAACTCCCATTATCAGACCTTTTTTTCCTTTCATTAAACTCATTATTTTACCTTTTCAAAAACTAAAGTAGCATTAGTTCCGCCAAAGCCGAAACTATTTGACATTACAGAATTTAAATTCACATTTTTTTCTACTTTTGTAACAATTGGATATTTTTTCGCTTCATCATCCATATCGCTTATATTGGCTGATGCAGCTATAAAATTATTTTTCATCATAATTAAACTATAAACAGCCTCATGAACTGATGTAGCTCCTAGAGAATGACCCGCAAGAGATTTGGTTGAGCTAATTTTTGGTTTATAGTCATTGAACACTTCTCCCACAGCTTTCAATTCTGTTATATCTCCAACAGGTGTTGATGTACCATGAGTATTTATATAATCAATTTTATTTTTTGCTGTGCTCAATGCCATCTTCATGCATCTAACTGCTCCTTCTCCAGAAGGAGCTACCATGTCATAACCATCAGATGTGGCACCGTACCCTGTCAGCTCTGCATATATTTTTGCACCTCTTGATTTTGCGTGCTCGTACTCCTCTAATACTAAAACTCCTCCTCCGCCTGAGATAACAAAACCGTCTCGTGTTTTATCGTAAGGTCTAGAAGCTTTTTCAGGAGTATCATTATATTTAGAGGAAAGGGCTGTCATAGCATCAAACATTGCAGTCATTGCAAAATGTACTTCATCACTTCCACCTGCAAAAATAATTTTTTGTTTTCCCAATTGGATTAATTCCATTGCATTACCAATACAATGACCACTGGTTGCGCAAGCTGAACTGATTGTGTAGTTAACTCCTTTTATTTTAAATGGCACTGCAAGAGTTGCTGATGCAGTACTAGACATAGTTCTTGGCACAACAAAAGGACCCATTCTTTTTGGACTTTTTTCTCTAGTTTTATCTGCAGCTAGTATTACGTTTTCAATGGAAGGCCCACCAGATCCCATTATCATTCCAGTAGTTACGTTACTCACATCTTTTTCCTCTAAACCTGAGTCCTTTACAGCTTCATTCATAGAAACATAATTGTAAGCTGATCCAGGTCCCATAAATCTTATAAATTTTCTATCTACATGGTCGTCAAGTTTTATATTTGGTTTCCCGTGAACATGACTTTTTAAATTATATTCTTTGTACTCTTCAGAAAATGTAATCCCAGATTTAGCGTTAATAAGTGACTCTAAAACTTCCGCTTGATTGTTTCCTAAACAAGAAACTACACCTATTCCAGTTACTACGACTCTTTTCATGACTTAAATAATCCTACCTTCAAATTTTCAGCTGTATAAATTATTTTTCCATCAGCGCTTAAAATACCGTTTGCTAAACCAACTGCAGTTCCCTCTTTTTTTAAAATTCTTTTCATATTTATTTCATAAGTAGCCATTTTAATATTTTTCAAAACCTCGCCAGTAAATTTTACAGAATTTACTCCTAAAGCTCTACCTTTTCCTGGCTCGCCAATCCAGCCTAAATAAAATCCAACCAACTGCCACATAGCATCTAAACCAAGACAACCTGGCATAACTGGGTCTTTTTTAAAATGACAATCAAAAAACCAGAGGTTATCTTTAATATCAAGCTCGGCTTTAATAAAACCTTTTTTAAATTCACCTATATCTTTTTTAATCTCAGTAATTCTATCAAACATTAGCATCGGGGGTAACGGTAGTTTGGCATTCCCTTCTCCAAATAATTTTCCCTCTCCACACGAAATTAATTCATCGTAATTGTAACTGTTTTTTTGCATGATTAAGGACTGTTTTACTTGATTTAGCAAAAGTTTCCTATATATTTGTATTTAGAATGATTATAAAGTAGACAAAAACTTGATAAAACGTGAAAAAAATAGACATTTTAAAAAAATTAAGATCATCAAAGTTAAGGCCGACTAAACAAAGAGTTGAAATTGCTAAATTTTTATTCGAAAGAGAAAAAACTTTTCATTTCACAGTCGAAAGTTTAAACAAACTTTTAATAAAAAAATCAACTTCTAAAATTGCACTAGCTACAATTTACAATACGGTTCACGCTTTTAAAACGGCTGGACATTTAAGTGAGGTTGAAGTGAGAGGAAACAAAACATATTTTGATACAAATGTTTCAAACCATCATCACTTTTATGATAGTGAAAATTCAGAATTAATTGACATTGATGCGAATGAAATAGTTATACAAAAAATTCCTAAAGCACCTAATGGTAAAAAAATTAAGAATGTTGAGGTATTTATAAATTTGAAAAATTGACAGTTTGTCGCTTGTTTTCACTTTAGAATAATTATAAACTAGATTTATGAGTGTAGATTATAAAAAAAATAATAACGGTAAATGTCCGGTAATGCATGGTGGCGTTACTAAAGCAGGAGAGTCAAATACTGCTAGGCTCTGGCCGAATAGTATAAATTTGGATATTTTACATCAACACGATACGAAAACAAATCCGCTCCCAGGATACGATTATAAAAAAGAAGTTAAAAAACTAAACTTTAAGGCTTTAAAAAAAGATTTATTAAAGTTGATGACAGACAGTCAAGAGTGGTGGCCAGCAGATCTTGGAACTTACAGTGGATTAATGGTGAGACTAACTTGGCACCAAGTTGGTACTTATAGAGAGTTTGACGGAAGGCCTAATGTTGGATCACATAGATTCTCACCCCAAGACTCTTGGCCAGACAATACAAACCTAGATAAAGCTAGGCGTCTTTTATGGCCAATTAAAAAAAAATATGGAAACAGATTAAGTTGGTCAGATTTAATGGTGCTAGCTGGTACTATGGCTTATGAGCACGCTGGATTTAAAACTTTCGGTTTTTCATTTGGTAGAGAAGATATTTGGGAACCTGAAAAAGATGTTTACTGGGGGAAAGAAACAGTTCCATTAGCAGTTAATAGATACGGAGATCCACAAGATAGATCTTCATTAGAAGCACCTCTTGCAGCTTCTCATTTTCAATTAGTTTATGTGAATCCCCAAGGTGTTGAGGGGAAACCTGATCCGGTAAGAACTGCGATGGATGTTAGGGAAACATTTGGAAGAATGGGGATGAATGATGTTGAAACTGCAGCACTTACAGTTGGTGGTCACTCTATTGGAAGAGCGCATGGTAATGGCAATCCTGAAAATTTAGGGCCAGAACCTGCTGGAGCTGATATTCATGAGCAAGGTTTTGGCTGGAATCAGGAAAATGGCACTGGAGCTAATCAAATTACATCAGGTCTCGAGGGAGCCTGGACGACAAATCCTGATAAGTGGGATCATCAATATTTAGACCTTTTACTTAATTATGAGTGGGAAAGTAAAAAAAGTCCTGCAGGTGCTTGGCAGTGGGAACCAATTAATCTTGAAGAAGAAAAAAAACCAAGAGATTTAGGAGATCCTAGTAAAAAAGCTAGATTAATGTTTACTGATGCCGACATGGCAATGGCGATGGATCCAGAGTACAGAAAAATTTCAGAAAGATTTTATAAAGATCCGAAATTCTTTGAGGACTCTTTCGCACGAGCATGGTTTAAGTTAACTCATAGAACAATGGGTAATAAAGAAAACTATATTGGACCTTGGGCTCCTAAAGAGGATTTATATTGGCAAGGTAATGTTCCAAAACCTAAAAAGAAATATAACGTGGAAAAAGTAAAGAAAATGATTTCTTCTTCAAAATTAAATTTTAGTGATTTAATTACCACTGCTTGGAATAGTGCAAGAACATATAGAAGAACCGACAAAAGAGGTGGAGCTAATGGAGCAAGAATTCGTTTAGAACCAATGAACCAATGGGAGGCAAATGAGCCAAAAAAACTCTCTAAAGTTTTAAAAGTGCTTGAAGGTATCGCTAAGAAGACTGGTGCAACAATTGCTGATACAATAGTATTAGCAGGAAATGTAGGCCTTGAAAAAGCTATTAAAAAAGCCGGTTCTAAAGCAAAAGTTCCATTTAATCCTGGAAGGGGCGATGCTTCACAAGATCAAACTGAAATTAAAAGCTTCAAATGGTTAGAACCTCATCATGATGGTTTCAGAAACTATTTCAAAACCGATTATTCAGTAATGCCTGAGGAACTTCTATTAGAAAGAGCTTCTCTTATGGGATTAACTGCGCAGGAGATGACTTGCTTAGTAGGTGGAATGAGAGTGTTAGGAACAAATCATTCAACTGCCAAAGAAAAAGGTGTTATGACTGATAGAGTTGGAGCACTTACAAACGATTTCTTTGTAAATTTAGTTGATATGAAATATACATGGAAGCCAACTGGAAAAAACTCATACGACATCATTGATCGTAAATCTAACAAAGTTAAATTCACAGCTTCTAGAGCCGATTTAGTTTTAGGCTCAAATTCTATTTTGAGATCATACGCAGAAGTTTATGCACAAGATGACAATAAAGAAAAATTTATAAAAGATTTTGTTAAAGTTTGGACAAAAGTAATGAATGCGGACAGGCCTAATTTAAAAAAGTTGAATTAAGATGGAAATTGTTAAAACGCCAAATTTAGAGTCATTAAATCAAAATATAAAAGATGATTTTTATATTGTTCCAAATTTAAAATTCGATATTGATAAATTGAGAGCTGATTTAAATACTGTACTAAAAAAGAAGAAATTTAGCACATTGGGTATTAAAAACTTTGGAGCCATCTCTTTAAACCAAGTACCAGGTGACAATAGTTCTACTGAGGGTCACAATGTAAGAGGCACTTACTGGACCATACCCGATGAAAATGGTAAAGAAATTGAGAGAGATAAACCTATCGATGAAACAAAATACACTGAAATAGTTTCTGAATTTAAAGGAACTTACTTCGAGGAAGTTTATAATACTTTAAGGAAACACTTTAAACTTGGAAGAGTAAGAATATTATTAAAAGAGCCTAGATCTACACTAAGTTGGCATAGAGATCCTGAGCCTAGACTTCATATACCAATAATAACAAATAAAGGATGCAGAATGGTAATCGAAGAGGTTTGTAGACACATGCCGGCCGATGGGTCAGTGACTATAACTAATAATACTAAATACCATAATTTTTTTAACGGAGGGGAACAAAATAGAATACACTTAGTAGCTTGTGTATTAGAAAATCCTTTTAATTAAATGACAGAATTTACTCACGGAATTTTTTCAGCGTCAAAAACTATATACGAGAATAATAAAGGCTCTATATTAAGAACAATTATATATACAATCGGTCATTTCGCTATTGCCATAACAGTTTTAATGTTAATTGCAGAAGTGTCATTTATGGTCGCTCTTACTGATGCAATTGTAGAACCATTAGCAAATGCAATTTGGTATTTCGTTCTAGATAAAGTCTGGACAGCTAAGTACAAGAAATAGTTTATAATAGACCCCACAAAATATCTTTTTTTACCCAACCTTTATATCTCTCTACACTTATCTTACACCAATCATCTTTACATCTATGAATCTTACATAACCTACCTTTTTTAAGAATTGCAAAAGGCTTGGAATAAATAGAAGGTTTATTAAAAATTAATTTATCATCTTCAATTGTGATAGCTGCTTTTTTTTTTGATAATTGTGAAATATGAATCCAACCAGTATTATTTTCATGATCTCTTATTTTTCTAAAATTTCCAAATTTATCTTGAATCAAAACGGGTAAAAATTTTTTTTTATAAAATAATTTGATAGGATATTCGAAAGACGGTCCTTGTCTAAGATTTACTTTGTCATTTCTCAACGTTAAAAAGTATTCATTCGCAAAGAGTTGCTGAAATGAAAAACAAAAAAATAAAACAATATAAATTATTTTTAACATTTGTTTTTACATTCAGGATTGAATGATAATTTTACTTTTCTTAAATTTATATTAATTGAATTAAAAATCATCATCTGATTATCTAAACCATCCTTTAATCCTATGATTGATTTTAAAACTTCATTAGCTTGTAGTGATCCCAAAATTCCAGCTACTGGGGAGAAAATTCCTTCTGCTTCACAATTTTTTTCTAAAACAGGCTTGTCTGGCATAAAGCATCTGTAACATGATGTTTTTTTCTTAAAATTAAACTTGTATAAATGACCGTCAAATTTACTAATTGCTGCAGAGATGAGTATTTTTTTCATTTTTTTGCATTCATCATTAATCAAATATCTTGTCTCAAAGTTATCAGTGCCATCACAAATTATATCAAAATTTTTAATTGTCGATTTAATATTTTTTAAAGTTATTCTTTTTTTAAAAGTTTTAATTTTAATTTTTTTATTTATTCTATTAATACTAGTTTTAGCCTGATCGACTTTGTACTTACCTATATCAAGGAAAGTAAATAATGTCTGTCTATTTAAATTACTTATTTCAACTTTATCTGGATCTGCAATTCCTATCGTTCCAACCCCTGATGCTGCTAAGTATGTTAAAAGAGGGCAACCCAAGCCTCCAATACCGATTATTAATACTTTAGCATTAATTATTTTTTTTTGTCCAGCAACTCCAACATTTTTAAGAATAATTTGTTTTTCAAACCTTTTAAAATCTTTCAATTCTAATTGCATATTATTTCAATCCAGTAGATCCAAAGCCACCAGCACCTCTATCTGTATTGTCTAAGCTATCTACTTCCTTAAACTTAGCTTTAACTATAGGGCATAATACCATTTGAGCAATACGAGTGCCTCTCTCAACAACAAAAGTCTTGTTACTCAGGTTTATTAATATCACTTTTAACTCACCTCTAAAATCGGCGTCTATTGTCCCGGGTGAGTTTAGAACTGATATCTGACTTTTAGCAGCCAATCCTGATCTTGATCTAATTTGTATTTCGAAATTTTTGGGTATAGATACTGATATACCAGTTGGGATTATTGATGTTTTTCCTGGCTCAATTTTTATTTTTTTTTCTATATCTGCTGAAAGATCCATTCCCGATGAACCATTTGTCTCGTATTTAGGTAGCTCGATATTTTTTGATAGTCTTTTAATTAAAACTTCTGTCATTAATTAAGATTTTATCTAAGACTATTTCTGCTATTTCATTGGCTATATAACTTTTCTTATTTTTTTTTATAACTTTAATTTTTCCTGAATTATCAATTATCGAAACTCTATTATAATCTGAATTAAGTCCGCTATCTTTTTTGGAAACATCATTAACAACTATAAGATCACAGTTTTTTTGTTTTAATTTAGAAAATGCATTTCTATTTATATTTTCGGTTTCGGCAGCAAAACCGATTACTAAGCTTGGCCTATGTCTATTGTTTTTGCCAAGAAATTCAACAATATCCCTATTTCTCTCTAATTCAATTGATTTTAATTTTATATTGTCCTTTTTAATCTTGATCTTACTTTTTTTAATTGGCTTAAAGTCTGCTACAGCAGCTGTACATATTGCAATATCTACTGGTAAACATTTTTTTACTGCCTCAAACATCTCATTTGCTGTGATTATTTTTTTTGTTTTAATATCCTTTTTAGTTGAAAGATGTGATGGTCCAGTAATTAGAGTTGTCTTTATACCCAATCTACTTAATGCTTCAGCTATTTCAAATCCTTGCTTACCACTTGATTCATTTGAAATATATCTAACTGGATCCAAGTACTCTCTTGTTGGTCCAGCTGTTACTAAGGCTTTAAGATTTTTACTTTTGATAATATTTTTTTTATTAAAATATTTTTCAATAAATGAGTAAATTTGTCTTGGGCTCGACATTTTGCCCTCACCAAACTCTCCACAGGCCATCTCACCTTTTTCTGGCCCTATAAAAAGATAGCCATAATCCTTTAAAATTTTAACATTTTGTTGTGTTGCTTTGTGTATCCACATTCTCACATTCATAGCCGGAACCAATAAAATATCTTTATTAGATGCTAAAATTACTGTTGTTGCTAAATCTTCCGCTTTTCCTAAGCTTAATTTAGTCATAAAGTTTGCAGTTGTAGGCAATACAATTATTAAGTCGGCCCATCTAGATAATGAAATATGATCTATTTCCACCTCAGATTCCTTGTCAAAAATATTCTCAAAAGTCTTACTTTTTGTTAGAGTAGAAACAGATAGAGGAGTGACAAATTCTTTACCACTTTTAGTTAGTATAGCTTTAACTTCATTGCTATTTTTTTTTAGTATTCTTATCAAATCTAAAGACTTATAAGCTGCAATTCCTCCACCAATGATAATTAGGATTTTTTTATTTTTTAAAGTCATATATAATTAAAATACCAATAAAAAGACAATTACAACACCAAAAAAACTAATAACTATATTATTTCTAAAGTTTTTAATCTTCATTTGTTCTAATTCTAAATTTTTATTTGTTCCAACAGCTAAATTCAAATTTCCATCAGCCATTAACTTTAGAGCATAATCAGCTCTATCCATTAATTCTGGAAGATCCGGTATTCTTTTTAAAATTTCGGATGAAGTATTGATTGCTGTATTTATCGTAGATTTTGGACTCTTCACAGTTTTTAGCCAATTTTCTAGAACTGGTCTAGAGACCTCCCAAATATTTGTTTCGGGATAAAGTCTTCTTGCAACCCCTTCAACCACTACCATTGTTTTTTGTAATAACAGAAGCGGAGGCTGAGTAGGCATATTAAACTTCTCTGTGATCTCAAATAGTTGAGCCAATAAATTTCCACCTGAAATATCTTTGATAGACTGTCCAAAAATAGGCTCGCCTACAGATCTTAAGGCTTGAGCAAATTCCTCTTTTGAAGCACCCTTCGGCACAAGGCCAGCCTGAAAATGGACTTCAGCAACCTTAACGTAATCTCTTTTAATAAAACCATATAAAATTTCAGCTAAAAATTTTCTATTATCTTTGTTTAAGCGTCCCATAATACCAAAATCTACTGGTATTATATTTCCTTTCGGATCTACAAATAAATTTCCTTGATGCATATCACCATGAAAAAAGCCATCCCTTACAGCCTGTGTTAAAAATAATTGTATTAAGTTTTCAGCTAGTCTCTTAAGATCTACTTTTAGATCATTAATTTTTTGTATTTCACGTATAGAAACACCTTCGACTTTGTCTAAGGTCAATATTTTTTTAGTTGTATAATTCCAATAAATTTTTGGAACAATAAATCCTTGGTCATTTTTGGTATTTTCGTAAAGTTCATTTGCAGCAGCAGCCTCAAACCTTAAATCCATTTCTATATTAGTTATCTCTCTTAACAAATGTACAACTTCAACTAATTTTAATCTCTTTGCTTTTGCAATAGTATTTTCAACAATATAAGCAAACAACATTAAAGCGTCTAATTCTTCATTAAATAATTTTTCTATATCAGGTCTTAATATTTTGATAGCAACTTGTTTTTCTTGTTCTTCATGCTTTATTTTAGCCAGATGTACTTGAGCTATAGATGCTGCCGCTATAGGTTCACTTAATTCCTGAATATCTTTAAAATAATTCTCTCCAATTTCTTTTTTAATTATTTTTTTTGCATCGTGCAGATCAAAAGCTGGAACTTTGTCCTGTAATTTTTCAAGAGATTTTGCAAGTTCCTCGCCAATGATATCTGGCCTCGTAGCTAGAAACTGACCTAATTTTATAAAAGTTGTTCCCATTCCTTGAAGAGCAGTACAAAGTTTCTCACCAGAGGATTTTTGATCATCCTGTAGATTTGAACTTGAACCAACCGAAATTAAATTAAAAAATAAATTTATAGTTGTCGGCAATTGATGCATCTCATTTATTGTGGCTACTGCCCCAGAAGTAGAAAATTTTCTAGCTATTTGAAATAGTTTAAAAACTCTTTTTAACATTTAAATTTTCCAACCCGAATGAATTGATGAAATTCCATTTGAAACATTTCTATATTCTACATTGGAAAAACCGTTATCTACAATTAATTCAGCAAATTGTTCTTGGTTATAAAACTTCTCAATACTTTCAATTAAATATTTATAAGGTTCATCTGAGCCAACTATTAATTTACCAATGAATGGTATAGTTTTTGAGTATTGTCTGTAAAGATAGTCTAAAAATTCATTATCAATTTTTGAGAATTCTAAGCACATAAATCGACCTCCTGGCTTTAATACTCTAAAAGCTTCTTTTAAGGAAGCATCAATATCTGAAACATTTCTTATTCCATAACTAATCGAGTAATAATCAAAAGAGTTATCTTTAACTGGAATTTTTTCAGCTGAAGCGTTTATCCATTTAATACTTTCATATTTTTTTAATTTTTTTTCCCCTTGCTGCAACATTAATTCATTAGGCTCTATGCAAGTAATTTGACCTGTTTTGTTAGTTTTAATGGAAAAAAGTTTTGCTATATCTCCAGTTCCAGATGCAACATCAATTAGTTTTGTATTAGCTTGAGGATTCATCCAATCAATAAATTTTTCTTTCCAAATTCTGTGAATTCCTAGAGACATTATATCATTCATAAAATCATATTTTTTATGAACTTTTGAAAATACGGAATTGACTAATTTATTTTTATCTAGAATAGTGTTTTTCATATAGGAATTATATGCCAGAATTACCAGAAGTTGAAGTTGTTAAAAGGTCCTTAGAGAGGAAAATCCTAAATTCAGTAATCAAAAAAGTTAAAATCAAAGACGGCAATTTAAGATATAAGGTAGATAAAACCAGTTTTTTTAAATTAAGAGGAAAAAAAATCAAAAAGATCAAAAGAAGATCAAAGTTTTTAATTTTTGAAATAGGTAAAACAGAACAAATATTAGTTCATCTTGGAATGACAGGAAAATTTTTCTTTATAGATCATAAAGAAAATGAATTTAAAACAAGTTTTTACTATTTCTTAAATTATAAAAAAGATAGAAAGCATGATAAAATCATTTTCTTTCTTAATAAAAAACAAAAATTAATTTACAACGATGTGAGAAAATTTGGTTTTTTGAAGATATACAAACTCAAATCGATTTACAAAGTAAATCATCTTAAATACTTAGGCCCAGAGCCTTTAGAAAAAAATTGGAATTCTATATATTTGAAAAAGTATATAATTGGACGAAAAAGATCGATTAAGAATATTCTTATGGACCAAAAATGTGTTTCTGGTCTAGGAAACATATATGTAAATGAAATTTTATTCCTTTCTGGAATAAAACCTGATCGCAAAGCAGCTAAACTAAAAAGCTCTGAAATAGATAAAATTGTTAAATTTTCGAAGAAAATTTTAAAAAATTCAATTAAACTTGGTGGTTCCACAATTAAAGATTTTTCTAGTGAAAATGGAAAAAAAGGCATCTATCAGCAATATTTTAATGTCTATGGTAGAGAAAATCAGGAATGTTCTAATGTAGATTGCAACTTAAGTATAGTTAGGTCAGTTATTTCTAACCGATCGACATTTTTTTGTAAAAAATGTCAAAAATAATAAAGTTGACCCAAATAATTCGTACCTATATACAATCGTAAAAATGCCAAATACAAAGTCAGCAGTCAGACGAGTAAGAAGAGTTAAAAAACAAACTCAAGTTAACAGAATAAGAAAAAGTAAATATAAAAATGCAATTAAACAAATGGAGTCACTTCTTAAATCAAAAGAAAAAGACAAAGCAAAAAAATATTTTCCGAAATTCCAATCAATTCTAATGCAGGTTGCTAAATCTGGAGTAGTAAATAGAAAAACAGCTAGTCGAAAAATTTCAAAAATATCAAAAAAAATTTAACATAGCTAAACAATTTTAAGTTGATAGTTTCAAATTTCTACATTTAGAAAAAAAATAATTCAAAAAATCAAAATATAGTTTCTTTTTGAAGTTGTAAAAAATTTATTTTTTTTTAATTCTATCATGACGATAAGATTGCAACCGAAATAGAAATTTTTTTTCATTTACAACCTCTAACTAGTTGCAAATATTTTTTAAAAAGCGTTAAAAGGACTTTCTAACTTATTTTCTACATGGATAAAATTAATAGTAAAAAACAAAACGTTTATGTGTCTGAAGAGGAAAACACTATCGTTTGGAGTGAAATACAAAATTCTTTTCGTAAAACCTTTGGTAATGAAATTTATAATAGCTGGTTAGAAAAGCTGACTCTAGTTAAGGAATATAATGATTACTTAATTTTAGGCGTTCCTACAAGGTTTTTTAGAGATTGGATAGTATCAAGATATTTAGACAAAATTTTAGAGAAACTAAAAGAATTTAAATTAAGTTTGAACAGAATAGAGTTTAAAATCATCGAAGAAAATAAGCAAAATCAAGAATTAATAAAGATTAATGAATTAACTAAAGTCACAGAAATTAAAGACTCAATTTTAAATTACAACAGATTAAACCCTAATCTAAATTTTGAATCTTTTATTAGAGGAAAAAGTAACGATATAGCCTTGTCTTATTCACAAAAAGTGTGTGAACAGACGGCGAGGTATAATCCACTATATATCTGTGGAGGTGTAGGCCTAGGAAAAACTCATCTTTTAAACGCAATAGGATTAAAATTACAAAATGATAATAATGTCATGTTTATTTCTGCTGAAAGATTTATGTATCATTTTATTAAATCGATAAAGAAAAATGACATGGTAAATTTTAAAGATTTTTTTAGAAAATCTTCAATTTTTATAATTGATGATATTCAATTCATTAGTGGTAAGGAAAGTCTTCAAGAAGAATTTTTTCACACCTTTAATAGTCTTATGGAAAAAGGTTCACAAATCATCATATCTTCCGATAGATCACCGATGAAACTTGATAAAGTTCAAGATAGAATCAAATCTAGATTAGCAGGTGGACTTGTTGTTGATATTGAAGTTCCAGATTTAGAGTTGAAAGTTAAAATAATAAAGAAAAAAATTGAGGAAATACAGAGTCAGTTCAAAGAGAGTATTTCATTGAGTGATGAGGTAATTAACTATATCGCGAGTGAAAGTAAAACTAGTATCAGAGAACTTATAGGCGTGCTAAATAGAGTAATTGCTTTTAGCAGAGTTCATAATAAAGATTTAAATATTAGCGATTGTAAAAATATTCTCAAAGACGTTTTTAACCAAATAAGAGTCATAACAGTTGATAAAATACAAAATGTTGTCTCAAATTATTTTAACATTGCTTTAAGTGAAATGCTTTCACAAAGGAGATCACGGCCTCTAGCAAGGCCAAGGCAAATTGCAATGTATTTAGCAAAAAAAATGACAACAAGGTCACTTCCAGAAATAGGAAGAAGATTTGCAAATCGGGATCACACAACCGTAATTCATGCAGTCAAGACTATAAGTCGATTATCAGAGCAAGATGACGAAATGAAAAAAAACATTAACCAAATAAAAAGCCTTTTGATAGAGAAGTAATAGATGCAATTCAAAGTTAAAAGAGATGCTTTGTTAAAATCTTTAAATTTTGTTCAAGGTGTTGTTGAAAAAAAAAATACATTGCCAATTCTTTCGAATGTTTTAATCCAGTTAAAGAACAAGAAACTCATCATTATCGCTACCGATTTAGACATAATCTTTTATGATGAAATTCATGATGTTAAGATTATAAATGAAGGAAGTACCACAACTTCTGCAGCTATTTTATATGATATTTTAAGAAAGATTTCGTCAAATTCTGAGCTTAGCTTTGATTTAAAATCAGAAAATAAATTGAGTCTAAAAAATGAAAACTCAGATTTTAATCTTTTATGCCTACCCACTGATAATTTTCCAACTTTTGACGATAATTTTGAAAGCGAGGAAATCTCACTTAATAACTCAAAATTTTTAAAGCTTCTTTCTAAAACTAGAATTTCAATTTCAAATGATGACACTCGACATTATTTAAATGGAGTTTTTCTACATTTGACAGAGGCACAAGGAAGAAATTTTCTGACTGGTGTAGCTACTGATAGCCATAGATTATCTTCAAGCAGTGTTGAAATCGATAGCTCACAAAATTTTAACTCATTGATACTACCTAGAAAAACTGTTTATCAGTTGTGTTCGCTTCTATCGGAGACAAAAAGTGAATTATCAATGCAAGTGGGTGAAAATAGAATAAAGTTTAAATTAGGAAATATGAAGTTAGTTTCAAAAGTGATTGATGGTAAATTTCCTGACTATAACAAAGTTGTTCCAACTAAAAATGAGAAGTCACTTGTTGTTTCATCTAAAGATTTTATCAACTCTATTGAAAGAGTAGCAAGTGTTTCTCTTGATAGAAAAGAGGGAGTAAAACTTTTAATCAGCAAAGATAATATTCAATTATCTGTAAATAGTGCTA
>CACHWN010000001.1 GCA_902583585.1 uncultured Pelagibacteraceae bacterium | reverse complement strand
ATCTAACTTCGTTAAAACCAGTTAAAGGAAAGTCTTTTCTCAAAGGGTGACCTTTGAAACCATAATCAGTCAAAATTCTTCTTAAATCTGGATGATTTTTGAATTTAATTCCGTACATATCAAAGACTTCTCTTTCCATCCAGTTTGCAGATGGAAAGATTTTTGTGATTGATTGAATTATTTGATTAATTTCAAAGTTAATTGAAAGCTTTACTCTATTATTGTGTTCATGTGACAAAAATAAATAAATAAGTTTAAAACGTTTTTCCTCTTGGGGAAAATCGACACCTGCTATATCGATTAATTGTTTAAATTTACAATTTTCATTAGATTTCAAAAATTGAATAACCTCAATTAAATCCTTTTCTTTAATTTCTAACAATAGTTCATCGTTTTCAATTAAAGAATTTTGAATTTTGCTTGATAATTCAGAATTAATTATGTTCTCTATTTTTTTTAAATTTTCTAAAATCATTTATCTTTGTAAATTTCCTTCCCTTCTAATTTTTTTTTGTAACTGCAAAATACCATATAAGAGTGCTTCTGCTGAAGGGGGACAGCCTGGAATATAAATATCTACAGGCACAATTTTATCACAGCCTCTAACGACTGAATAAGAGTAGTGGTAATAACCACCACCATTAGCACAGCTTCCCATAGAAACAACGTAACGTGGTTCTGGCATTTGATCGTAAACTTTTCTAAGTGCTGGCGCCATTTTGTTAGTTAATGTTCCAGCAACTATCATCACATCAGATTGCCTAGGTGAGGCTCTTGGAGCTGCTCCAAATCTTTCTAAGTCATATCTTGGCATGGATGTTTGCATCATTTCTACTGCACAGCAAGCTAGACCGAAAGTCATCCAGTGCAGTGAACCTGTTCTTGCCCAATTAATTAAATTTTCTGAAGATGTTGTTATAAAACCTTTTTCAGCAAAATCTTTTGCAAGATCTTTAAATTCCTCAGGGATTTGCTTTTGTCTTTCTGAATTGAAACCGAATTTTATTCCCATTCAAGAGCTCCCTTTTTCCACTCGTAAATAAATCCAATAGTTAGAATACTTAAAAAGATCATCATTGACCAAAAACCTGTGGCACCAAGATTTCCTAAAGATATTGCCCAAGGAAACAGAAATGCAATCTCTAAATCAAAAATAATGAATAAAATTGCTACTAAATAGAATCTAACATCGAACTCCATCCTAGAGTCATCAAATGCCTCGAATCCGCATTCATATGCAGATAATTTTTCTGGATCTGGGTTAGAAGGGGATGCTAAAAAATTAGCAATAATGAAGCCTACGCTCAAAAAAAGAGCGATAAACAAAAATATTATTATTGATAAGTATTCTGATAAAAAATTATAAATCATTTTGTTTAACTAATATCTACCTCAATACCGTAGTTTGAGGATTCTTATATTAATATAGTTTATTTATAACATTTTAATCTAAAGAGTACAGGACAGATGGAAGCATTAATGTTGATTGATATGTATTGATTTATGTCCGCCTAGATGAAAATCATTATCAAGTAGTGGCGGGAGTGACGGGACTCGAACCCGCGACCTCCTGCGTGACAGGCAGGCGCTCTAACCAAACTGAGCTACACCCCCAATTTAATGGTGGGCGGTAAAGGACTCGAACCTATGACCCTCTCGGTGTAAACGAGATGCTCTACCAACTGAGCTAACCGCCCCTATTAAATAAAAACGAGATATACAGCAAAAACTTTACAAAGTAAAAAAGTATTTAATTTCTCGTGTAATTTATATAAATAGCAGTATTATTGAATTTGTATGATTTTGACTTGTAATTCATGTAGTAAAAAATTTGTAGTTCCTGATAGCGCCATAACTGCATCTGGAAGGATGGTGCAATGTGGCTCATGTGGAAATAAATGGAGACAATACCCTGTGGGTGAAATTAAAAAAACTCAATCAATTCCTCGTGCAAAAAAAATAGCTTCAAAACCTCAGCCAACTAAACAAAAAATAGAAAAACCAAAAAAAGTAAAAAAGACTGCTCCAAAAAAACCAAGAGAGATCAGTTTATACTCACCTGAATATTTAGCAAAAAAGCATGGTATAAAAATTAACGACGCACAGCCTGAAAAAAAGATTAGCAAACAAGAAAAAGGTAAAGTTTCTTTTGGATTTTATAATTCACTACTTGTATTTATTTTCTTTGTGATAGCTTTATCACGTATTTTATATTTTTCACAAAGTTTTATAATAAATTATTTTCCGATCTCTGAATTTTATTTGAAATATTTTTTTGAAAGTATAAGAAATATTTTCGAAATTTGGAAAAACCTAGTAACTAATTATTAATCTCTAAATCTTTAATATTTATAATATTTTCCGAAAGACTAGAATTATTTTTTTTAATATCGTTGTAAAAATTCCAAGCTAAAACTATGAGTGTATTTTTTCTACTTTTTATGTGAGATTTATTCTTTATAGGAATTTTCACTCCTGGAATAAATTTATTGTGTTTTAGTTTGTTATCTTCAACTATAAAGTCAATTTCATTCGATATTCCAAAAAAATTAAGTGCAGTTGTTGCTTTAGCAGGGGCTCCATATCCAATAATTTTGGTATTACTATTCTTTAATTTTTTTAAATTTTTTCTTATATTTTCTCTTATCTTATAAACTTTTTCACCAAATATTTTATATGTTTTAAATTTTTTTATCCCAAATTTTTCCTCTTCTTTAAGCATTTGTATTACACTTTTTTCTATTTTTACTTTTTGATCTTTCTTTAAGTAAACTCTGATTGAGCCTCCATGAGTTTCGACTTTTTCCGATTTATAAATTTTCACTTCAAACTTTTTAAAAAAGTTTATTAAAGAGGTTAAAGACCAGTAGTTATAGTGTTCATGGTAAATATTATCAAACGTAAGATCTTTTAAAGTGTTAAGTAAATATTGAACTTCTATAATTATAGTTCCTTTCTTACTTAAAAGTTTAAGCATACACTCTGTCATTGCTTTTAAATCATCAGCATGAGCAAATACGTTTGAAGCTAAGATTAAATCAGCATTTTTCTTAATCTTTTTTAGGTTTTCTTTATTTAAAAACCCGTTAAAAGTTTTTATTTTATTTTTATTAGCTAATTTTGCTAAGTTTTTTGCAGGTTCTACTCCTAAAATATTTTTAAATCCTTGTTCTAAAAATGGTCTTAGAGCAATACCATCATTACTTCCAATATCAATAATGTAAGATTTTTTTTTGTTTAATTTAAAATCTTTAATATACTTTTTTGAAGCATTAATAAAATGTTCTTTAAATATATCTGAAGTCGATGAAGTGTAAAGATAATTTGAAAACATTTTTTTTGGATTAACAGAAACAGAAAGCTGACAATTGTGACAATTTTCACAATAATTTAACTCAAGTGGATATAACTCACATTTTTCATTTTGTTTTTTTAATAAATTATTTGCTAAGGGCTGATAACCTAAGGACACAACTCTTTTTAGGTTTGTGTTTCCACAAGATCTACATTCAAACTTATAACAAGATAATAATAAGTTTTTCTCTTCTTGATCTACAAAAACATGTTTTATTGTATGAGTAATTCCATAATTTTCTTGATCCCTGTCTCCTCGTACTAAATTTAAGAAAGTACTATCCTTAGTAAAAATCATTGTGTGAGCAACATTGGGTTTTATAACTGATAATTGTCCAGCATTAACAACCTGCGTTACTTTAGGCGCATCGTGGGATATGATATCCTGAAACACCTCTATAATTTGGCCTTTAGTAAATAAACATTTTTGTTCTTGCTGAGGATGGTAATGATTTGCTCTTAAAGTACCTTTTTTTGATTCTATTAATCCTATAAGGTTGATTGGTTCGGTTAATTCATGATTACTTATTTTACCTCTCTCGTCTAAGAAAATATTTTCACCCTCTTTTACATATTCTAGATTCTTTATTATTATTTGTTTTGACCACTTTTGTATCATTTCTGAAATATTATTTTCTAGATTATAAAGAAATTTAAACCCAGTACTTAGTAATTTTGTATTGGATAACGAGAAGCCTAAATTAGGTATTTCATCATTTGTTTCTTTCAAAATTGTCTTTGGGTTATTTTTTTTACAGATTTCTGCAACATCCTTTACCGATATAGTGTCTTTTACTAGATTGAATAATTGAAATTTTATTTCATTTTTTTCTTCCATAAACTTAAAACACCTTGCAACATCAATAAGTGGAACCAAGCTTTTTATCTGCCTTCCTCCTGAAAATAATTTGATTACTCCATTTTGAGATGCGATTTTTGAAAACAAGTTAGGCATTATATCCGTTCGCATACTGTCACCAGAGTACCCATAAACAGATCCCAATCTTAAAATTACATAATTTTTCCCTGATTTTTTTAATTGTTCTTCGTTAAAGGCTTTTGAAGATGAGTAAGATAAAACAGGTTTTAAATCTTCATTTTCAGATAAGTCAGTTTTTACTTTATCAATTCCCTCGTAAACTACATGTGTTGACGGAAAAATTATTTTACATTGATCACTTATTGAGTCTAAAATATTTTGAGTACCCTCTTGTCCAACCAATTTGATCTTTTCATCTAGTTCTACATTTGATTCATTTGCTGTTCTAGGAACATTTGTTACGCCAGCTAAGTGGTGAACTACATGAGCGTTTTTAAATAATTCTTTTATTAATTTTTTGTCTAGAATATCTCCTTGTATAAACTCCATATTCCATTTACGAATTTGGTTCACTCTTTCAGAAATAAATCTGTTATCGAACACTATAATTGAATGATATCGGCTGACACCAGAATATAGTTTACATAGCTCGGTACCTATATAACCTAATCCACCTGTAATAATGATTTTTTTTCTCATTTGCTCAATAATTATTTACTTATAATATATAATATTATAACTCAAATACTATGAACATTTATGATTGTTTTATGTATTTTGATGAGGATTTACTCCTAGATGTAAGACTTAATATTTTAAATAAATTTGTAAAAAAATTTGTAATTGTTGAGTCTGCTTATCTTCATAGCGGTAAAAAAAAAAAGTTAAATTTTAATATTAATAATTATTCTAAATTTAAAGACAAAATTATTTACCTTGTTGTAGATAGTTTACCACAAGGATTGAAAAGTATAAATTCAAACGATGATATTGCAGATAAGAATAAAAAGATTTTAGATAATTCTCTTAAAAGAGAAAACTTTCAAAGAAACTATTTATTAAATGGACTTAAAGATTGCGGAGAAGAGGATTTAGTATTATTAAGCGATGTCGATGAAATACCAAATTTAGAAAAATTTAATCCAAAAAAAAAGATTTCATTATTTGAACAAAATGTTTTTTATTACAAGTTTAATTTAAAACAGCCAGATTTTAAGTGGTTAGGCACCAGGGGAACAAAAAAAAAGTATTTACATTCTCCACAATGGTTAAGAAATATAAAAGGAAAAATATACCCTCCTTGGAGAATTGATTTACTTTTTTCTAAGAAGAAATATACTAACCTTGAAATTATTAAAAATGGCGGTTGGCATTTTACTTCTATCAAAACACCAGAAGATTTATTTTTCAAATTTTCTAATTATTTACATCATCTAGAATTTGAAGAAAGCCAACTAAATTTAGAGGGTATTAAAAAAATCATCAAGGAAAAAAAAATAATTTATGATCATAGTGTTCATCAGGAAGGAAAAAAGTTTCTTTCATCAAAATTTCTTGAAAAAGTTCAAAATAATGAATTGCCAGATTATATTTCTGAGAATAAAGTAAAATTTATAAATTGGCTTGATTAAACTTAATGAGTGCTTAATTCTTCTTTGTTTTTTTCTTTTTTAGAAATAGGATCTACATCAACCCACTCTACTCTTTTAAATGGTTTTGTTAAAGCAACCTTCAAGACCTCGTCGATATTTTTCACTGGTGTAATCTTTATTGAGTCTAAAACTGTTTTTGGAACTTCGGCAAGATCTTTTTCATTTTCAATTGGTATTAATACTTTTTTTATGCCAGCTCTGTGAGCAGCTAGCAATTTTTCCTTTAGTCCTCCAATTGGTAGAACTAATCCCCTCAGAGTTATTTCCCCTGTCATAGCTACGTCTTTGCTCACTGGTATTTCTGTTATTGCAGAAATTATTGATGTTACCATCCCAACACCTGCGGATGGGCCATCTTTTGGAGTTGCGCCTTCAGGCACGTGTATATGAAAATCTTTTTTATCAAATATTGGAGGTATTATACCAAAGTCTAAACTTTTAGATCTTATATAAGATTTTGCAGCCTTAACTGACTCTTGCATAACGTCTCCTAACTTACCAGTGATCTGCATTTTACCTTTACCTGGCATGACTGCTGACTCAATTTTTAATATTTCACCGCCAACTTCGGTCCAAGCTAATCCCGTAACTACTCCAACTCTATTTTCTTCTTCAATTTCCCCGTAATTATATTTTTTTACACCAAGTAAATCATTTAAATCCTTTTCGCTTATTGGATTATTTACTTTTTCTTTGTTATCAATTTTTTTTACTAGTTTTCTAGCTATTTTCGAAATTTCTCTCTCAAGGTTTCTTACTCCAGACTCTCTAGTGTAATGCCTTATAATTCTTCTTATATTTTCCTCATCAATATTCCATTCCTCTTTTTTTAAACCATTATTTTTACTTTGGTTAGGGATTAAAAATTTTTTTGAAATATTCAATTTCTCCTCCTCAGTATAACCGGATAATCTTATAACTTCCATCCTGTCTAAAAGAGGTGGTAAAATATTTAATGTATTAGCAGTAGTTACAAACATTACATCAGATAAATCGTAATCAACTTCTAAGTAATGATCATTAAATTCTTTATTTTGTTCTGGATCCAGCGCTTCAAGTAAAGCTGAAGAAGGGTCTCCTCTATAATCATTTCCAACTTTATCTATCTCATCAAGTAAAAAAAGAGGGTTTTTGGTACCTGCTTTTTTCATCATTTGAATTATCTTTCCTGGAAGAGAACCTATATAAGTTCTTCTATGTCCTCTAATCTCAGCTTCGTCTCTGATACCGCCTAATGAAATTCTAATGAATTTTCTATTAGTGGCTTTAGCTATAGATTTACCTAAAGATGTTTTTCCAACTCCTGGAGGGCCAACTAAACATAGAATAGGTCCTTTCATTTTTTGTATTCTTTTTTGGACAGCCAAAAACTCAATAATTCTCTCTTTAACTTTTTCAAGACCATAATGGTCTTCATCTAAAATTTTTTGCGCATTGTTTAAATCGCTGTTAATTTTAGATTTATTTGCCCATGGTAATTCTGTCATCCAATCCAAGTAATTTCTAACAACAGTAGCCTCTGCTGACATGGGACTCATTGATTTTAGTTTTTTTAATTCAGATAGACATTTTTCTTTTGCCAGTTTTGGCATTTTAGCTTCATTTATTGCCTTTGATAAAGAGGTTAATTCATCCTTTCCTTCATCTATTTCACCTAGCTCTTTTTGAATAGCTTTAAGTTGCTCATTTAAATAATATTCTCTTTGTGTTTTTTCCATTTGATTTTTAACTCTGCCTCTAATTCTTTTTTCCACAGATAAAACACTTGTCTCTTTCTCAATAAACGCATGAATTTTTTCAAGTTTTTTTTTAAGATCGAATATTTCTAACAACTCTTGTTTTTCAAAAATTTGAATATTAAGGTTAGAAGAAATATTATTTGCAATCAGAGAAGGGTCTTTTAAACTTTTTAGATTGTTAGAACCTTCACCTAAATCTTTTTTACTTAAAACCTGAAGTCTTTCAAATTTTTTTACGAGACCCATGGCTAATTGATCAAGATCTTTTGTAATATTCTGATCCTCCACCACCTCAACTTCGCAAGTTAAATAATTATCATCTTTTTCATTATGTTTAATAATTTTTACTCTTTTTTCTCCTTCAACCAAAACTTTCACCGTTCCATCTGGAAGTTTAAGAAGCTGAAGAACCTTACTTAAACAACCATACTGATACAAATCTTTACCTATAGGATCATCAATTTCAGAATTTTTTTGTGTTACTAGGACAATTGATTTGTCTGATTTCATAACTTCTTGCAAAGCTTTGATGGATTTTTCTCTTCCCACAAATAAAGGTACTACCATTGAAGGAAATATAACTATATCCCTTAATGGCAATAAAGGTTTTAAGATAGAAGTTTTCATAAGTCTAATATGGCAATAAATAGATTTATTTCAAGAAGCAAATTTATATCAAGCGACTGATGTTGATGGTTTTTTACCATATGTGACAATGGGTTCTGAAGATCCTTTAACAGAAGCACTATCTACGGTCACTTTTATAACATTATCCATATCAGGTAATTCAAACATTGTTTTTAACAATATGTTTTCTAAAATTGATCTTAAACCTCTTGCACCAGTTTTTTTTGAAATGGCTTTTTTGGCTATCTCAGAAATCGCGCCATCTTGAAATTCCAATTCAACATTCTCAAACTCAAAAAGTCTTTGATATTGTTTAATAAGAGAATTTTTTGGCTCTTTTAAAATTTTAATTAAGGATTTTTCATCTAAGTCATCTAAAGTTGCTATGATTGGCATTCTGCCAATAAATTCTGGTATAAGTCCGTACTTGATAAGATCTTCTGGCTCTAATTGTTTCATTGTCTCTGAAAGTGGCTGCTCTTTATAACTTTTTACTTTCGCGCCAAAACCTATCGAGCTTCCTTTGCCTCTACTTGTAATTACTTTGTCAAGGCCTGCAAAAGCTCCGCCGCAAATAAATAAAATATTTGTGGTGTCAACTTGTAAAAATTCTTGTTGAGGATGTTTTCTTCCACCTTGTGGGGGCACACTTGCAACAGTGCCTTCCATAATTTTTAAAAGAGCTTGTTGAACTCCCTCACCAGAAACATCTCTGGTAATAGATGGGTTTTCTGACTTTCTACTTATTTTATCAACCTCATCTATATAAACAATACCTCTTTGAGCTTTTTCAACGTTGTAATCGGCTGATTGTAATAATTTCAATATTATATTTTCAACATCTTCTCCTACATATCCAGCCTCAGTTAATGTTGTAGCATCTGCCATTGTAAATGGCACATCTAAAATTCTTGCTAAAGTTTGAGCAAGTAAAGTCTTTCCACAACCTGTAGGACCAACTAATAAAATATTAGATTTTGATAATTCAACATCTTTATTATTTTTTGTTTCATGATTTAATCTCTTATAATGATTATGAACAGCGACTGATAAAATTTCTTTTGCCAACTTTTGTCCAATTACATAATCGTCTAAAACATTACAAATTTCTTTTGGCGTAGGTACTCCATCTTGATGTTTCACCAGAGAACTTTTATTTTCCTCTTTTATAATATCCATACAGAGTTCAACGCATTCATCGCAAATAAATACAGTTGGGCCTGCAATTAACTTTCTCACCTCGTGTTGGCTTTTTCCGCAGAAAGAGCAATAAAGAATATTTTTGTTATTTTTATCTGACATAACGAATCAATAATTTAATATAAAACTCTAAAATGCGCTTATCAAGTTCAAGTTGTATATAAAGCTATATCTGGTGTATTATTTTCTTTTTTCCACAACAGAATCTATTAGCCCAAATTTTTTTGCTTCATCGGCTGTCATAAAATTATCTCTTTCAAGAGCATCAGATATTTGGTCAATCGATTTACCAGTATGTTTAGAGTAGATTTTATTTAACCTTTCTTTCAATGATAAAATTTCTTTAGCATGAATTTGAATATCGGTAGCTTGACCTTGAAATCCTGCTGAAGGTTGGTGAACCATAATTCGAGAGTTTGGAAGAGAGTATCTTTTTCCTTTTTCTCCAGCTGCTAAAAGAAATGAACCCATAGATGAAGCTTGGCCAATGCAAAGTGTCGAGACAGGCGAGTTTATATATTGCATTGTATCATAAATTCCCAAGCCTGCAGTTACCAACCCACCTGGGCTATTAATATAAAAATTTATTTCTTTGTTTGGATTCTCTGATTCTAAAAAAAGTAATTGAGCTGTAACTAGAGAAGCAACTGCATCATTAACTGGGCCAACTAAGAAAACTATTCTCTCTTTTAATAACCTAGAATATATATCATAAGCTCTTTCTCCTTTGCTTGTTTGTTCAACAACCATTGGGATTAAGCTATTCATTTTTTCTTCTAATTCACGACTCATAGATGGTTTATACAACTATTGGTTACTTTTTACTAATTTTTTTTAATTTTGACTTATTTTTAACAGTTGATGTACTTTTTAATTTTTGATCACCTACATTTGGTTTACTAAATTCAGCAATTATTTTTTCAGCCTCTCTCGTATTTATTTCTTTTAATGTGAGGTTTATTTTTGATTTTATCAACTCAATTATTTTTTCCTCATACAACGAACCTTTTAAACTTTGAGTAGCGCTTGGATTTTTTTGATAATATTCAAGAACCATTTTTTCTTGGCCAGGCATACTTCTTACTTGTTTTTGTATTGCTGTTGTGACTTCTGCATCTGATACTTTTAAATTGTTTTTTTCTCCATATTCATTAAGCAATAATCCTAGTTTAATTCTTGATTTTGCCAACTTTTCATTAGTAGATTTATGTTTTTCTTTATCTTCGGGCTTAAGATTTTGAGTCATAATTGAAATTTCTTGATCTATTAGATTCTGAGGTAAATCTACTTGATGGTTTTTTTCAATTTGATCCAATATTTCTTTTTTAGTAATTGAGTTTAATGATTGAGAATATTGAACGGAAATTTGTTTCTTAATTAAAGATTTTAAATCTTTAATATCTTTTGCTCCCATTAATTTGGCAAATTCATCGTCGATTTTACTAACTTTAGGTTTTTTAACATTTAAAATTTTACATTCAAATTTAGATTTTTTATTAGCAAGTTCTTTTTTAGGGTGGTTTGCTGGAAGTATTGCGTCTAAAATTTTTACATCATTTTTTTTTACTCCAATTAATTGATCATCAAAACCTTTTAAAAATAGATCTTTTCCTAACTCTAGCTGAATACCTTTTCCCTCGCTGCCATCAAATTTATTTCCTTCAACTGTGGCTGAATAATCAAAAATAACTTGATCTCCTTTCATCGCTTTCTCATATTTATCTTTATCCTCGAATTGTTTGTTTTGAGTTGAAATTTCTTTTAATTTTTCCTCAATAATTTTTTCTTCAATCTTTACTTTAAAACTCGTAGCTTTAAATTTTTCGAAGCTCTTTAAATTTACATTAGGCAAACAATCAATCTGAAGTTCATAATTTAAATCTTTTCCCTCACCAAATTGTTTCAGATCAATTTTTGGTTGACCAGCAACTTTTAATTTTTTTTCATCAATAGCTTTTGAAGTGGTTTCTCTTAAAATCTTATCTACTACCTCTCCATATACAGATTTACCAAATTGACTTTTAATTACTTCGGTAGGAACTTTTCCTGGTCTAAAACCTTTTAGGGCTACCTCTTTTTGAAGTTCTTTTAGTCTCTCTTCCATTTTTACCTGTATGTTTTTTTTATCAACTATCACAGACAAAATTGTTCTAAGTCCTTTTTTTGATTTTACTTCTACTTTCATAACTTTTTGGTGGGCAAGAAGAGACTCGAACTCTTAAGCCTTGCGGCACTGGTTTCTAAGACCAGCGCGTATACCAATTCCGCCACTTGCCCAAATAATAATTGCTGATTTATATATCAATTTAATTTTTTGTTAAACGATAAAGTCCTGAGTAAATTAACAGGTAGATTAGCAATAATATAAAAAACCAATACCGGCTTAGTTGAGGATCCTTCATCAAATATAGACCAGGTAGTATTAATATCAAATATAAAAAATTTATAATTATTGAATTTAAATAATTGCCTCTACTTTCTCCATAAAAATTGGAGATTTTATAAAAACTCAACATATGCAAATGTTTATTATCTGGATGTATAGGGGATTTTTTTTCTAATATTTTTCTAAAGAATGAAAAAAATACTTCAAAAAAAAGGTAAAATAAGAGAGTGCAAAAAAAGAATGAAGAAACTGAAGGGTTTAAATTGTTTGTAATAATTGTGTTAAGTGCAGTCATGGCTCCTAAAGTATAAGCGCCGCTGTCACCAAGAAAAATTTTTGCATTTGGAAAATTAAATAGTAAAAATGAAAAAAGTATTATAATTTGAGATATCAATAAAATTGAAAATTCCAAATTCCCATTATTAATATTTATGTAAGTTAATATAATATTAATAATAATTAAATTAATTGTTAATAATCCATTAAAACCATCTATTAAATTAGCACCATTTATCACAAATAAGAAACATAAAAGTACAAATATTGAAGAGAAAATATGACTAGACATTAATAAAGTTAAAAATGGAACATCTATATTAAAAATCTTTATTGGCAAAATATATGTATGTATAAAAACAAGAAAAATCATAATAATTAATCTTGTTAAAGGTTTTATATTAATCCTTAAGTCATCTAAAAAACCGACTAGAAACACTGAGTAACTTATGAAAATATAATCATATAAAACTTGATCATAAAGCAAGTCATAAATTATGAAAAAAATGCTGAAAGAAATTATAATAGCTATTCCTCCACTTCGAGTAATAGGCGTGTCATGAAAAGCTTGCGGTTTTGTAAAATCTTTATCAAGTAAACTTCCACCTCTAATTTTATGTGAATATTTACTCACAATTAGGAAAATAAAAAAACTTACTAAAGCAAAAAACGATAAAAAACTTGCTTCAATTGACTCTGTTCCCATATGCTTTTTTAGCCTTTATTATTTTTTTTAAAGATATAAATTCCAGTAAGGATTATAACCAATGATAACAAGACTCTCCATGTTATTATTTCATCCATAAGAAAATAACCAAAAAAAATTCCAAAAATTGGTATTAAGTAAGCCACTTGTGTTTGAAAGACTAGACCATTCACAGTCAAAATTCGAAATCTAATTAGCCAAGCAAATCCAGTAGCTACTATACCTAAATAGAGTAATGAAATAGTTGAGGCCAAAGTTGGGTCAGAGTTCCAGGGTGTTTCGATGATTAGAGAAAAAGGTAATAAAAAAATTACAGACCATAAGGTCGTAGATGTTGTAACGTTTTCGTTTTTTTTATTTTTTAATTTCAAGGTTAACAAACCACCAATACAATAAAATGTTGATCCTAATATAGTGATTAGAGCATAGAGATAATTATCACTATTAATAATTACTTTATCAAAAAATAATAAAATTATACCACTAAATCCAACTAAAACTCCTAATGATTTTGGCATAGATAGTTTTTCATCTTTTAAAAAAAAATGTGCAAGGATAGATCCACTTAAAGGCGTAGTACTCATTAAAATCGCTGCTAGATAGCTGTTAATCATCGAAGTACCTATCGCAATTAACACAAATGGAATAGAAATATTACATAATCCAATCAAAGCGTATAATTTCCAATTTTTTGTAAAAGCTTCAATTTTAATTTCTTTAAATTTGCATAAAAGAACTAGAGGTATGCTTGCAAATATTACCCTTGTTAGAGCTAGAGTAAAAGGTTCATAAGAATAAGTAGCTATTTTAATATTAAAAAAGGCAGAACCCCAAATTATTGCAAGCAATATTAATAATGATAAATCAAAGGAGTTTGCTTCTCTCATTTCAAGTTTAAATTGTATTCATGTGATAAATGCATAGCTGATATATATTTTTAGTTATACTCTAATAAACCACCTTATATATTGTCTGCACGAAATTAAAACAATATAACACTTGAGGAAAATAATGAGTTCAAAAAATATTCTAAAGCTTATGAAAGATAAGCAAGTTGAGTTCGTGGATTTAAGATTTACTGATCCTAAAGGGAAATTACAACACCTAACTATGGACGCAACGGTAGTTGACGAAGATATGCTTGATAAAGGAGTATTTTTTGATGGTTCATCTATTGCGGGCTGGAAGGCAATAAATGAGTCTGACATGATTTTAAAGCCTGATCTAGATAGACCAATAATCGACCCATTTAACTCTCACACGACATTAAATATTTTCTGCGATATTTTAGATGCAGTTAAAAAAGATCCTTACGAGAGAGATCCTAGAGGAACAGCTAAAAAAGCAGAAGCTTATTTAAAAAAAACAGGTATTGGTGATAAATCTTACTTCGGACCCGAACCAGAGTTTTTTGTATTTGATGACGTGAGATACAAAAATGATATGAACGAAACCAGTTTTTCAATTGATAGTTCCGAAGGTCCATATAACACTGGTAAGAAATATGAAAACGGCAATTTAGGACATAGGCCTGGTATTAAAGGAGGTTATTTTCCTGTTCCTCCTGTTGATAGCGCCCAAGACATGAGGGGTGAATATTTAAAGGCTCTAAAAGATATGGGAGTTAAAGTGGAGAAACACCACCACGAGGTTGCTCCAAGTCAACATGAATTAGGAATGTATTTTGGGACGTTAACTAATCAAGCGGATAATGTTCAGCTATATAAATATGCAGTTCAAATGGTAACTCATTCTTTTGGAAAAACAGCAACATTTATGCCTAAACCAGTTAAAGGAGATAACGGATCAGGTATGCACTGCCACCAGTCTATTTGGAAAGGTAACACTCCATTATTTATGGGCAAAGAGTACGCTGGACTGTCAAAACAGGCACTTTATTATATTGGAGGAATTTTAAAACACGCTAGAGCAATTAATGCGTTTTCAAACGCAACTACTAATAGTTATAAAAGATTGATACCCGGTTTTGAAGCTCCAGTAATATTAGCCTACTCTGCAAGAAATAGATCTGCGTCTTGCAGAATACCAGTAATAATGAACCCTAAAGCTGCGAGAATGGAAATAAGATTTCCAGATGCAGCGGGCAATCCATATTTAACTTTCGCTTCAATGTTAATGGCAGGAATTGATGGAATTAAAAATAAAATTGATCCAGGTAAAGCTTTTGATCAAGATCTCTACTCATTATCTGAAGATGAGGTTAAGAAACTCCCGACAGTTTGTGGGTCTTTGAGAGAAGCAATGCAGAATCTTGATAAAGACAGAAAATTCTTGACCGAGGGTGGAGTTTTTACTGATGACCAGATCGACGCGTACATTGAGCTAAAATTTCAAGAAATCTACAATTTTGAGCACACACCTCATCCGATAGAGTTTGAGATGTATTACAGTGGTTAAACTTTAAAAGACTCACCACAACCGCAACGCTCAGTCTCGTTAGGGTTTTTGAAAATAAATTGTGAAGAAAATTTATCCTTTCTATAATCCATTTCTGTGCCAAGCAAATACATTATAGCCTTAGGATCCACAAAAACTTTAACTCCTTTTTCCTCGATAATCTCTTCGTTAGGTTTAATTTCTTTTGCATATTCCATCACGTAAGACATCCCAGCGCAACCTCCAGATTTTACTCCTACTCTTACTCCAATTGCAGAGTTTTCTGCTTTGGACATTATTTGTTTTATTCTTTGGGCTGCATTATCGCTTAATCTTATTACTTGTTCACTCATAAATTTAATTCTAGTTTAGCTGCTTCTGACATTTTTTCTTTTGTCCATGGAGGATCCCAAACCAATTTTAGTTCAACATTCTCTACCCCATCAATTTTTAATATATTCTCTTTCACAGAGTTTGGCAAACTCTCGGCTACAGGACAATTAGGAGAGGTTAAAGTCATTTCTATCATTGCTTTTTTGTTATCAATTACTTCGATCTTATAGATTAAGCCTAATTCAAAAATATTAACTGGAATTTCTGGATCGTAAATTTTCTTAATTTCATTAATTATTTTTTCTTTTAAATTATTCATAATTTATATTTTTTTTTCTAAGGCTGATAAAAGAGTATGCCATGCCATTGTAGCACATTTAATTCGCATTGGAAATTCCTGAACTCCTGATAAAGAAGATATAGTTGTTATTTGGTTTTCTGATAAGCTGTTTAAAGTGATTTTTGATTTGTTTTTTAACATATTTAAAAAATCGTCTGTAATTTTTTTTGAAAAGTGTAAATCTCTACCTTTTAAAGTATCTGTGAGAATAGAGGCTGATGCTAAAGAAATTGCACATCCTTCACCTTCAAAACTTAGGTCTGAAATATTTTTGTCTTTTTCTAATTTTAAATAAATATGAACTTTATCTCCACAAAGAGGATTGTGTGCTTTGGCATCATGATTATAACCTTCGCACTTTCCTTTGTTTCTAGGATTCTTCGCGTGATCTAAAATAATTTCTTGATATAGTTCTTTTAGTTCCATTTAAATCTGAAATACTTTCTTACATTTTTTAATTGACTCGTTTAAAATATCAATATCCTCTTTACTATTATAAACTCCAATTGAAGCCCTCGCAGAAGCTGGAATTCCTAATTTATCATGTAAAATCTGACAGCAATGATGGCCAGCTCGGATTGCAACACCATCATCATCTAAAATTGTTGCTATATCATGAGGATGAATTCCTTTTATTGTAAAAGAAATTATAGATGCTCTATTTTTGGGATTACCAATAATATTGACAGAATTATCTTTTCTTAATTTTTCTAAACCATAATCAAGAATTTGACTTTCATGTTTTTCAATATTTTTTATTCCAAAATCTTGAATAAACTTAATTGAATTTGCAAATGCCACTACCTCTGCTGTTTGCATTGTTCCTGCTTCGAATTTATTAGGAGAGTCAGCATAAGTGATTTCGTCCTTCTTTACTTCATTAATCATCCCACCTCCCCCTTGATATGGTGGCAATTCGTCTACCCATTTTTTTTTAGCATACAGAATGCCTAGTCCATTTGGTCCATACATTTTATGACAAGAAATAGCATAAAAATCACATCCTAAATCTTGTACATTAAGAACTGAGTGAGGGGCACCCTGCGTTCCGTCAATTAGTACCGGAATGTTTTTTGATTTTGCTAGATCTATAATCTTTTTAATAGGCATAATGGTTCCTGTTACATTCGAAATATGAGTAAAAGCAATCATCTTAGTTTTTTTAGTAATATGTTTTTTAAACTCATCGGTATCTATTTCTCCATTTTCATTCACTGATGCAAATTTTATAATTGCACCTTTTTTTTTTCTTAAATAATGCCAAGGAACGTAATTTGAGTGGTGCTCTAACTCTGTCAAAAGAATTTCATCGCCCTCTTTTATAAATTTTTCTCCATAAGTATTGGCTACTAAGTTAATTGCCTCTGTAGCTCCCTTTGTAAAAATTATTTCTTCTCTATATTTGGCGTTAATATAAGTTTTTACTATATCTCTAGTTTCCTCAAATTTGTTTGTAGCTTTAACTGCTAAGGTATGTACACTTCTTCCTACATTCGAAAATTCAGTTTGATAAAATCTAGACATCTCATCTATTACGACTTTTGGTTTTTGTGAAGAATTAGCGCTATCCAAGTATATCAAAGGTTTACCTTTTATCTTTTGTTTAAAAATTGGAAATTTTGATTTTATATTATCGAATTTCATCAATCTGCTCCGCCATGCTTTTTTCAAGAAAAATCCTTATTTTCTCTTCAGGTATGTTGTCAAAAATTTCATTTAGAAAACCTTTTATTAAAAGTTTTTTTGCTTCCCTGAATGCAATACCTCTAGTCATTAAATAATGTATAGCTTCAGCGTCTATGCTACCAGAGGTAGATCCATGAGAACACTTAACATCATCAGCATAAATTTCTAACTCTGGCTTGGCATTAAATTCAGCCTGATCATTTAAAATCAAAGCTTTGCTCAGTTGATATGCATCTGTTTTTTGAGCAATATCTTTAACAAATATTTTTCCTTGATAAACTCCGATACTATCACTGTCCAAAACATTTTTAATTTTTTGAAAACTTTTACAATTCGGTGCCAAATGATTAATTTGAGTTTTGATTTCCTGATGTTCCTCTTTGCTTAAATTTAATCCTGATAAAATATAACAACTACTTTTTTCTTTTTCTAGGTTTATATCAAGCTCAATTTTATTAAATTTCGGTCCTGAGCTTAATATGAAATTTTGATAACTCGAATTATAATTTTGTGTGCCAGAAATATTCTTGTAAAAATAACCATTGCTTTTTGATTTTTGTAAAATAATATTTTTTAATACTGCGCCTTTATCGATATTAATTTCTTCATAGGTATTTTTAATAAATTTACTATTTTTACCAATATTATAATCGATTAAAGTTAGTTCGGAGTTTTGACTTATATTTATCTTATTTGAGTTATTAATAATCTTGTTATTTAAGTTTTCAGTAAAATAATTATAAATTATTATTGGTTTTTTACATTTATAGTTTTTTTGTACTTCCAAATTAAACCCGCCAATAGACAGAGCTTTATTAAGATAATCAAGATTATTTTTTAAACGATTATAAGATCTATCAAGTGATTTTAAGTTTTCAATTTTTACTTTTCCGTTTTCCTCAGATTGTAAATCATAGGATTTCAATGATCCGTTTATAATTACAATTTTATTATGATCAAAATCATTAACTAATTCAATTTTTTCATCAAATTTATAATTATCGTTGTTAGTAATATTCTTGAAGTTCCTGTTAATTATAAAATTTAGATCAGAAAATTTCCAATTTTCATCTTTTTTACCTGGAAGACCTCCTTTTAAAAACAGTTCGAAATTTTTTTTTCTTTCTGCAGCCTCTTTGCCACTAGAGGAAGGTATTTTTTTAAAATCTATATTAAATAAAGGTTCCATCATTTCAAATTTTCATAACCTGTTTTTTCAAGTTCTTGGCCTAGTTCAGCACTTCCTGTTTTAATTATTTTGCCTTTTGACAATACATGAATGAAATCTGGTTTAATGTAATCAAGTAGTCTTTGGTAATGCGTAATAATTAGAAAAGCATTGTTCTCATTTTTATGGGAGTTTACTCCATCGGCAACAATTCTTAATGCATCAATATCTAAGCCAGAGTCTGTTTCATCCAAGATAGATAATTTTGGCTCCAAGAGCTTCATTTGAAGTATTTCATTTTTCTTCTTCTCCCCTCCTGAGAAACCTACATTTAATTGTCTAGATAAAAATTTTTCATCAATATTTAATTCAGAGGCTTTCTCTTTAATTAATTTTAAAAGATTTAAGGTATCTAATTCTTTTTCACCTTTAGCTTTTCTAATTGAATTCAATGATGTTTTTAGAAAATTAGTTGTATTAACACCTGGTATTTCTAAAGGATATTGAAAAGCTAAAAATATTCCCTTATGAGCGCGTTCTTCTATAGGAATTTCTTGTAAGTTTTTACCCTCAAAATTTAGGCTTCCGCTTATATCATATCCATTTTTACCAGATAAAATATTTGCTAATGTACTTTTTCCAGATCCGTTTGGTCCCATGATAGCATGTACTTCTCCAGGTTTAATTTCTAAATTTAATCCATTTAAAATTGCCTTATTATTTACTGAGGCTTTCAAATTTTGCAATTGAAGCATTATCCAACACTCCCCTCTAAGCTAATAGAAACCAATTTTTGCGCCTCAACTGCGAATTCCATGGGAAGTTGCTGTAGCACTTCTTTGCAGAAACCATTTACGATAAGACTAACCGCTTCTTCTTGATTAAGTCCTCTTTGATTGCAATAAAATAATTGATCCTCATTGATTTTAGATGTCGTAGCTTCATGTTCAACTGTTGAGGAAGAGTTTTTATTTCTTATATATGGCACGGTATGTGCTCCGCATTTGTTACCCATTAAAAGTGAGTCACATTGAGTATAATTTCTTGAATTTCTAGCTTTTGCCCCAATATCTACAAGTCCTCTATATGTATTATCAGCTTGACCTGCCGAAATTCCTTTTGAAATAATTTTACTCTTAGTATTTTTACCTAAGTGAATCATTTTAGTTCCAGTGTCTGCTTTCTGATAATTATTAGTAATAGCAATTGAATAAAATTCACCTATAGAGTTATCACCTTGTAAAATACAACTTGGATATTTCCAAGTTATAGCAGAACCAGTCTCTACTTGGGTCCATGAGATTTTTGAATTTTTACCTCTACATGCACCTCTTTTCGTAACAAAATTATAAATTCCTCCCACTCCATCTTTATCTCCTGGATACCAATTTTGAACTGTTGAATATTTTATTTCTGCGTCGTCCAAGGCAACTAATTCTACATTAGCAGCGTGTAATTGATTTTCATCTCTCATCGGCGCTGTGCAGCCTTCTAGATAACTTACGTAGCTTCCTTTATCAGCGATGATCAATGTCCTTTCGAATTGACCTGTCTCTGATGCGTTAATTCTAAAGTATGTAGAAAGTTCCATTGGGCATCTAGTATTTGGTGGAATATAAACAAAAGATCCATCAGTAAATACTGCTGAGTTTAGTGTTGCAAAATAATGGTCGCTTATAGGAATAACTGAACCTAGATATTTTTTTACTAAATCTGGATGTTTTTGGATTGCTTCAGAAATAGGACAAAAAATTATTCCCTTTTTATCCAGCTCTCCTTTGAAGGTTGTCGCTACTGAGACAGAGTCAAAAACTGCGTCAACTGCCACTCCACTTAATCTTTTTTGTTCGTTAAGAGGAATGCCAAGTTTATTGTAAGTTTCAATAAGTTTTGGATCCACCTCATCCAAACTTTTAGGCTTATCTTTAAAACTTTTTGGAGCTGAATAATAGTATAAATCTTGATAATTAATTTTTGGGTATTTTGGTTTTTGCCAGTTAGGCTCTGTTAAAACTCTTAATCTATTAAATGCCTTTAACCTCCAATCAAGCATCCATTTAGGTTCTTTTTTAACCTCAGAAATAAATCTTATAGTTTTTTCTGTAAGTCCTTTTGGAGCTTTAAAATTTTCTATCTCAGTTGTGAAACCGTATTTATAATCCTGATTTTTTAATTCTTCATTCTTCATTGTTATTTTTCAACTGCTTTAGTAAGATCTTGTAATTTTACTTTTTCAAAAAAACCGTTTATATGTTGATCTAATTGATCCCATAAATTGTGAGTAATGCATTTTGTTGATTTATTGTTGCAGCCTCTTTTCGAATTTTTTTTACAATTTAATGTTTTAACTTCCTCATCAACTGCATAAATAATATTAGATAATCTAATTTCGGAGGCTGGTTTTTCTAAAATATACCCTCCAGCAGCTCCTCTGGAACTCTTAACCAATTTATTGCTTTTTAACTTTAAAAAAATTTGTTCTAAGTAAGCCAATGAAATGTTTTGTCTCAAAGATATTTCAGCAAGACTTATTGGCCCATCTTTAGCATTTGATGCTAAGTCTGCCATTGCCATTACTGCGTATCTTCCTTTATTAGTCAACTTCATAATTAATGTTGTATTATAATAGTTTTAGGTCAATTCCTACTATTTTAGTCAGGATTAAAAAAAAATATTTGTCGCATAAAAACGTGATATAAATTTGTACTTTTTTTTTTAATAATAATCATTATCAATTATGAAACCAAAAAGTTTAGAAATTTTCATTCCTGGACCCGCTGGAAGACTTGAGGCAAAATATTATAAAAACCCAAAGTTTGGATCTCCTGTTGCAATCGTTCTTCATCCACACCCTCAGTACGGTGGAACTATGAATAATAGAATTGTTCAGCTGATGTATAACATTTTTTTAGAGAATGGTTTTTCAGTGATTAAAGTAAATTTCAGAGGTGTTGGCAAAAGTGAAGGTGTATTTGATAATGGACAAGGAGAGTTGTCAGATGCAGCTGCTGCTTTAGATTGGATTGAAAGACAGAATTTAGATTACAGTCAATGTTGGGTTTCAGGTTTTTCTTTTGGTTCACTGATATGTATGCAACTTATAATGCGAAGACCAGAGGTAAATAATTTTATTGCAGTTTCTCCTCAACCGAATGTGTACGATTTTTCTTTTCTCGCGCCATGTCCAACCTCGGGCCAAGTAATATACAGTGAAAATGATGAGTTGGTGACCAAAGAAAGTATAACTGAACTTGACGACAGAATTAAAAGTCAAAAAGGAGTAGAAGTAATTTTTTCAAAAATTAAAAATTCTAATCATTTCTTTAAAAATAAAGAAAATGAACTAGCTTCTGAAATTGAAAAATATCTAAAAGAAAAAACAGCTTTAATTTAATTTTCTATAATTTCTCCTCCGGCTGTAGGGCTATGACATCTTGTAGTAGTTGGAAAAGAAATTGGAAGATTTTTATAGGATCTTATTGCAAGAAAAGCAAACGCCTGTGACTCTACAAAATCTCCATTGATTTCATAATTATCAATCTGCTTAATTTTAAATCTTTTAGGAATTTTTTTTGATAACGACATTAGTAAACTTTCATTCTTTCTTCCTCCTCCACAAACTAAAATTTCTTCAATTTTACTATGTTTGTTAAAAAATATTGTTAAGTTCTCTCCTATAATACTAGCAGTGAATTCTGTAAGTGTTGCAGCACCATCTTCAAGCGATAACCCCCTGGCAAATGAAATATCAAAATCATTTGTATCAAACGAAAATTTATTTTTATCTACTCTGTTATTGTAAAGTTCTTGTGCTTGTTCTAAAATTATTTCATTACATTGACCTCTAGATGCAAATAAGCCCTTATCATCAAATTTGTAGTTAGAGTTTTTCCTAATCCAATTATCGATTAAGCAATTTCCTGGACCAAGGTCCTTACTAAATATTTTTAAAGATCCTATTGGCTCTTTTATAATAGTCGCATTTGATATCCCGCCAACATTCAATATACAAACTGGTAGGTTAATTTTTTTTTGAGTAGCGATTAATTGGTGGAAAATGGGTGTAATAGGTGCTCCATCGCCTCCATTTAAAATATCGTTTTTTCTAAAATTAAAAATTATCTTTTTTTTTGTAAGTTGATTTAATAGTCTACCGTCACCTAATTGTAACGAAATTTTCTCATCAGCATTATGATAAATAGTTTGGCCGTGGAAACCTACTAAAGTATCGTGATCGCTCAATTTGAACTCATTGATAACTTTAGCATGAAATATTGTAATTTTTCTTGATAGCTCATTTATCTCCTTTTGGTATTTGTAAAGATCTTTAAATTTATAAATTTTTTCTTTTAAATTGTGTATGCCCTCGTAAATTGAAGAATCATATTGAAAATACTTGTCTCTAATAGTCTGAAATTTATCTATTCCATTCGACTTTGCGAGGGAAGCATCAACTCCATCACCAGATGTTCCGCTCATAAGGCCTAAAGAGGTATAGTTTTTTTGCATATTAATATATATTTATAATGTTTTTTGTATAATAGTGTTTTAAACAATTTGTGCTATGAAAAATAATTTTTTATTAGAAATGAAATCGCGTGGATATCTAAATCAATGTACCGATTTAGATAATCTTGCTCAAATTAGTGAAAAAAAATCAATATCAGGCTATATAGGTTTCGATTGTACAGCTAAAAGTCTTCATGTGGGAAGTTTACTGCAAATAATGATTTTAAAATTAATGCAAAAACACGGTCACAGGCCGATTATTTTATTAGGTGGTGGTACTACATTAATTGGAGACCCATCAGGAAAAGATGCCACCAGGAAAATATTACATCAAAAAGAAATTCAAAAAAATATCAAAAGCATAAAAAAGGTTTTTTTTAAAATTTTAGATTTTTCTGATAAAAAAACTAAACCGATATTTGTTGATAATGCAAAATGGCTGACAAAATTAAATTACATCAAGTTTTTAAGAGATATAGGTTCTCATTTTACAATTAATAAGATGCTTAGTTTTGATAGCGTAAAACTAAGATTAGAGCGCCAACAATCACTTAGTTATATGGAATTTAATTATATGATTTTACAAGCATTTGATTTTTATCAATTGTTTAAAAAAAATAAGTGTATTTTACAGATAGGTGGTTCAGATCAATGGGGGAATATAGTTAATGGGGTAGAACTGATAAGAAGGATGTTAAAAAAAGATTCTTTTGGAATTACTTCACCTTTAATTACCTTAGCTTCCGGAGCAAAAATGGGTAAAACTGAAAAGGGAGCTATTTGGTTAAATCAAAAATTGTTTTCTCCATATGATTATTGGCAATTCTGGAGAAATACTGACGATCGTGATGTCAAAAGATTTCTAAATTTTTTTACCGAAATTGATACATTAAAGATTGATGAAATTTGCAATGAAGAGCAAAATATTAATCAATTAAAAATAATTTTAGCTAACGAAGCTACAAAAATTCTTCATGGAGTGAAAGCTGCAAAGAACGCAGAAAAAACAGCTAAAGATACTTTTGAGGGTAAAGGTTATAGCCTTAATCTTCCAGAAATACCTGTTAAGGAGAAAGAAATTGACCAAGGTATAAACCTTTTAAGTTTTCTATCAAAAAATAAAATTATGTCCTCTAAAAGTGAGGCTAGAAGAGCAATTATTAATAATGGTCTTAAAATAAATGATATCTTAATTAAAGATGAAAAAAAAATAATAATAATTTCAGATTTTAGAAATAAAATTATGAAAATCTCACATGGAAAAAAAAGACATTATTTAGTTAAAATTATTTAACTTTTTTATTTTTATCGACAATTTTTTGAATAAATCTTGGTGTTATCGTTCTTATAGGATTGATGGAAGTTTTTATCTTTCCGGGAGGACCTTTCAATTTAAAGCTTATACCAAACAAACCCTCTCCAACTTCTTTTGGAATTACTATATCTCCAATTACAGGAATTTTAGAAATTAATTTATTTAAAGTTTTTGCTGGAACTAAAGTGCCTCTTAAACTTGTAACTTGCTTGTCTTGATATCCATCCATTAAAACCGAAATGCTTGGTCCTAAAGCTAAAATTTCATTAATTGTTAATATGTCTTTATTTTTTTTCATATTAATTTCAAGAATATCGAAAGAAATACCCTCTCCCTCTGCTAAATCAGCTAACCCACCTAGGTCTGCTAGTGAAAGCAGTTTGACCATACCAGGAGCATTTTTCACTTTAAAATCCTCTATTTTCAAATTTGCCTCATATGTTTCATCGCTAAAAATTATGGATGTAAATAAAAGCTTTCCTCCTGTAAGACCTTCGAAAAAACTATATTCAGTCAAAAACGGTTTTGTTTTGTCTGAGTAAATTTCTAAAAATTTTTTTTTATTAACTTCATCGTTTCTCATCTTCAAATCTAAAAAGCTATTATTACCGTAATTTCCTTTTGAAGAGATCTTGGAGAATTTCCCTCTATCTATTTGACCTATTAGCTTAAAGTCTTTTATTTTTTCGGATAAAGGTACAATTATATTTGACAAATCTATTTCTATTTTTTTATTTATTTTTGTAAAAATATTTTTTTTAGATTTTCCATTGAAGTATTTTAGTAGATTGCTTGCATCATATTGCTTACCTTTAATATTAATTTTTTTATCATAAAATATTGAAAAATCATTATTCTTTATACCTTTTTCATAAGTAACAACTTTGATTTTTTGAAAGGAAGAAAAATCGTTATCTTTAATCTTGAGGTTTTTTAAAGAAAGAAAATTTTTACCCTCTTTGTAGTTAAATTCATTAATCTTGATCACATTTTTTTTCTTATCTAAATTTAAAGATACATTTGCATTTTTATCTTTTGTTTTTTTGTAGTTAATTATTTCTAAATTTAAGGCTCTATCAAAGTCACCATTAATTTTTAAATTTAAAGATTGATTTTCAAAAGTATTCTCTAAGTCATAAAGTAAATAATTACTTTTGTTTAAAGAGTATTTTCCTGAAATTTTAATATATTTTTTTTTAGATGAAAAATCTGAATTTATTTCTGAATTTATTAAAGATAAAATATTAATTTTTTCTTTAAAAATTGTTATATCTATTAAATTTTTATTTTCTAATGAAGCATTTATAATATTTCCGTTGTTTCTATAATTAAAATCTTTTACTTTATATGTCTCATCTAAATTAATTTTGATGTGATTTGATAGATTAGCATCAAATTCTGTTAAATATTCAGAAAAATTATCTTTTTTAAATGAAAAAGGAAATTTATCTCTTTGTTTCGAGTATTTGATATTTGAATTAAAATTTGCTTCTAATGAAATTTTTGGACTAAGTTTAACTTTTAAATCTCCTTCCTTAATTTTAAAAAATGATGAAACACCATTAAAATCTTTAATTAATAAATCTGTTTTATCTGCAAAAAAAGAAAAATTTGCGTTTTCTAAATTTAAATTTTTTACAATTTCAGTTTTGAAATTAGTTACTTTTCCTTTTGTAATAAAATTGTCTATAGAATTTTTCTCATTAAAAAAGAACTCAATTTCAGCATATATTACGCCTCCTTTTACTTTATTATTAATAAAACTCTTAAAATTCGAAGGTTTAAAACCTAAAGATAATTTTTTTAAACTTTCAATATTAATTTGATCTAAAACGAAAATTATTTTTTTAATTTTTGTGTCATTTTTTAAAATAGATAAAAAATCTATATAAACTTTTAAATCACTCGTAGGTATCGGAGTGTTTCTATAAATTATTACTGGATTCTTTGTCTCTAAAAATAAACTTAATTCTTTTATATCTAATTTAAATTTAATATCATTTAGTCTTGTCTTAACATTATAATTACTATCATTAATCCTCTGATAAATGAGGTCATTAAATTTTCCGGTTTGGATACCATTTGTTGATAAAATACCTAATAATAAAAAGATAGAAATTAATAGAAATAAAATAAAAATCTTTAGAGTTTTTCTCATTATTTATTTTTAATACCCTCCTCAATAAATTGATCAATATTCCCATCCAGCACACTTGAAGGATTGGTATTTTCAACTTTGTTTCTTAAGTCTTTAACTAATTGATAAGGTTGTAATACGTAAGATCTTATTTGATGTCCCCATCCTATATCAGTTTTTGATTTTAAATCTTTTTGGTTTTCAGACTCCCTTTTTTGCTTTTCATTTTCATAAAGCCTTGCTCTCAACATTTTTAAACAAGTGTCTTTATTTTTATGCTGGGATCTTTCATTTTGACACTGCACAACAATTTTAGTGGGTAGATGAGTAATTCTAACTGCGCTGTCAGTAGTATTTACGTGTTGTCCGCCAGCGCCACTTGATCTGTAAGTGTCAATCCGCAAATCTTTTTCATCTATTTTAATATTTATATCATCATTTACAGCTGGATATACCCACACACTTGCGAAACTAGTGTGTCTTCTTGCTCCACTATCAAAAGGTGAAATTCTTACTAGTCTATGAACACCTGACTCAGCTCTCATCAAACCATAGAGATAACTTCCTTCAACTTTTATTGTTGAAGATTTAATTCCAGCCTCATCACCTTTGTGTTCACTTATTATTTGGTAATTAAATTTTTTCTTATCGAACCACTTCATATACATTCTTCTTAGCATATCTGCCCAGTCCTGACTTTCTGTACCACCTGCGCCAGCATGTATCTCAAGAAAAATATTTAGATCGTCATTTTCACCGGATAAGAAACATTTAATTTCATTTTTTTTCTGATTTTTGTAAACTTCATCTAATTTAACGCTACAATCTTTTATGATTTCTTCATCCTGTTCTTGTATGCCTAAATTATATAATTCTTTTATATTTTTTATTTCATTAACCGATTCTTGGTAGTTATTTAAAATTTCCTCAAAAGTTTTTTTTTGTTTGATGATTTTTTTTACTAAATCTTTATCCTTCCAAAAATTTTCTTTAAGAAGTTCTTTTTCGATGTTTTTAAGTTTTATTTCGACTTGATTTTTATCAAAGATACCCCCTAATATTTTTAAGGATATTCTCTGTTCTTATAAATTTATTTTCAAAGCTCTCCATTAATAAAACTGTCTAAACTTTACCAGATTATCACGTCCATTTATCGAAATTAAGTTATTATTCCCTATATTGTTAATATCTCTCAATTTTAATGCCTCTGTAATTGTTTTTTTATCTCCTGAACTTGATTTTAATCCAGTATCATAATTTATTGAAGTTAAGAAAATTTTCTTAGGTATATTGAAATCATTAAAATCCTCTTCAAATAGAGCATTCTCAACAAAATCTTTAAATATTGGTAGGGCGGCTTTAGAGCCTGTTTCAAATTTACCTAAAGTTTTTGGGTTATCGAATCCTACATATACCCCGATTACTAAATTAGATGAGAAGCCTATAAACCAGGCATCATAATTATTGTTTGTAGTACCAGTTTTTCCTGCCAAAGGAACATTTAAAGATCTAAGTTTTTTTGCAGTTCCTCTTTTTACGGCTCCGCTTAAAATACTTGTCATTTGATAAGCAGTTTCCTCACTAAAAACTCTTGATGAGGAATTTTCAATTTTAGGATAATTTGTTAGTCCAGCTGTATGATCTATAAACTTTTCACAACCTAAACATTTTCTATTTTTTACTTTAAAAATTGTTTTTCCTCTTCGATCTTGTATTCTTGAAATTAAAGTAGGATCAACTTTCTTTCCACCATTGACAAAGGTGGCGTAGGCTGAGGTTAAATTTAAAAGAGTTGTTTCAGCAGCTCCGAGCGAAACAGATAGTAATTCTGGAATTTCATCGTAAATATTCAATTTTTGAGATAATTCTAAAATTTTATCTATACCTAGAATTTTTGCTATTCTAATTGTCATTAAATTTCTTGAATACTCAATTCCTTTTCTTAAAGTTGAAGGGCCATAAAACTTTTTTCCATAATTTTCTGGTTTCCAATTTTTTAATCCTATTCCTTGGCTTTCAACAAAAGGTGCATCTAAAATAATAGAATTAGGTGCAAATCCATTTTCTAAAGCGGCTGCATAAACTATTGGTTTGAATGCTGATCCTGGTTGTCTTTTTGCTTGAGTAACTCTATTAAACTCGCTTGACTTAAAGTTGAAACCACCAACTAACGCTTTTACATCTCCTGTGAAAGGTTCAATTACTACTATTCCACCGTTAACTTTTGGATATTGCTTTAATTTCCACGAGTTATTTTCTTTTTTAATTAAAATAATATCTCCGATTTTAAAGCTTTCAGAAATTGTTTTTTTCTTTTTTAAAGCCCATTTAAGATTATTATGTTTTAATATGTCTTTATAACCTTCATTTTTATTAGAGTCTAAAATATAAAACTCAATCATTGCATCTTTTAAATCTGTTATTTCTGCAAATTTCCAATTTAAAGTTGGATCTAATTTAAATTTTTTGATTTTTTCTTGCCAATTAACATCTTCAATTTTATTAGTGATTGGACCTCTCCAACCATGCCTTCTATCATATTGTTCTATTCCTTTTCTTAGAGAATTAATTGCTTGAATTTGATATTTAATATTTAAGGGAGTTTTAATACTCAGTCCTTGTGAATATAGTTTTTCAAATCCATAATTTTCCTTAACAGATCTTCTTACCTCTTCAGTGTAAGAATTTGCCTCATTTACTATCTCAATTTTTCTTTTTTTTAAATTTAAATTTGATTTTTTTAAATCTTCAAATTGATCTTTTGTAATAATATCGTTTTCATACATGTTTTGAAGTACAAGGTTCCTCCTAAATTTCCCAACTTCAGGAAATCTATATGGATTGTATTTACTTGGTGCTTTAGGAAGGGCGGCTAAGAGTGCAGCATCTGAATAATTTAATTCTTTAATTGATTTATCAAAGTACTCTAAACTCGCAGCTGCAATCCCATATGTACCTTGTCCAAGATATATCTGGTTTAAATAAAGCTCTAGTATTCTCTCTTTAGAATATGCTCTCTCTATTCTAAAAGCTAAAATAGCCTCCTTAATCTTTCTCCTCATTGATACCTCATTAGTTAAAAGGAAATTCTTTGCAACTTGTTGGGTAATAGTAGATGCGCCCTCAAGACGTTTATTTTGAGCAATATTTTTGAAATTTTTAACAGTCGCTCTCAAAATTCCTTTTGCATCGACTCCCGGGTGACTAAAGAAATTTTTGTCCTCTGCAGCAAGAAAAGCATTTATCACTTTGTCTGGAATAGACTCGATAGGAACAAATAATCTTTTTTGCAAAGCATACTCTGCGATGAGTTTCCCGTCTTCGGAGTAAACTCTACTTGAAATAGGTGGTTGATAGTTAGATAGTTTCTTGTAGTCCGGTAAACCTATAGAAAAATACCATAGCGTTGAAAACCCGAAAACTAATAAGAAAATTAAAAAGATTATAAAGAATTTTAATGAAAAATTGAAAAATTTAAGCATTTGACCTTTTTATTAATAATAAATTTGACTTTCTTGGGGCATAAAAAATTAAATATGTTTAATTATCGAAAAAATCATATAAAATAAACATATGATTAGCTTAAAATTCACAAAATTCACAAATTTAAAAGGAATTCAACATAAATGGAAAAAAACTTATATATTGATGCATCGCATCCAAATGAAACACGCATTGTTCTTAAATCATCTAATTCAATTGAAGAATATGAATTTGAAGATAAAAACAACTTAACTTTTAAAAACAATATTTATCTTGGAACAATTAGTAGAGTTGAACCCTCGCTTCAGGCAGCTTTTATTAATTTTGGTAGAGAGAGACACGGTTTTTTAGCATTTAATGACATTCAATCAGATTATTACCAAATTCCACTAGAAGATAAGGAAAAGATTAAAGTTGCAGAAGAAAAAATAAGAGAGAATTTAAAGAACAAGAATTTAGAAACAAATCAAGAAATTGGAAGACAGTTTGAATCTGAGTCTTCGAAAGAACTTAACAATGGAAATAGTAAAGATAATGAAAACGAAGTTATAAAAAATGAGGAAACTGAAAAAAAAGATTTAAGAGAGGAAGTTAAAACTTCTTTTGGTATAAAAAAGTATAAAATTCAAGAAGTAATCAAGCCAGGTCAAGTAATCTTGATACAAGTTATTAAAGAGGAAAGAGGACAAAAAGGTGCAGCACTAACTACTTTTATATCTTTAGCAGGAAAGTACATTGTACTTATGCCAAATACACCAAAGGGTGGTGGTATTTCAAGAAAAATTTTTAACTCTTCAGACAGGCAAAAAATAAGAAGTATACTAAATGAAATAAATATTCCAAAAAGTATGGGCGTGATTGTCAGGACTGCAGGTGCAAATAAAACTAAAAATGAAATAGAAAAAGATTTTCAAAACACTCTAAAGACTTGGGAAGAAATAAGAGATAAAGCTTTAGACTCCAATGCTCCATCTCTTGTTTATGAAGAGGGAGATATTATAAAAAGGACATTAAGAGATATCTACGACAATGATACTAAAAATATCTATATTGAAGGTAATGAAGCTTATCAAAAAGCAAAAAAATTCATGAAAGAATTAATGCCGAAAAATGTAAAAAATATTAAAAAGTACAGAGGTAAAATACCTCTTTTTCATGATGCAAACATTGATAAAGAACTAAATAATATTTTTGAACCAACAGTGAAACTAAGATCTGGTGGTTATATAGTTATTAATCCGACAGAAGCTCTAGTCTCAATCGATATTAATTCTGGGCAATCTACAAAACAAATTAATATTGAGAAAACTGCATTAAATACTAACTTAGAAGCTGCTGAAGAAATTGCTCGTCAAATAAAACTGAGAGATTTATCTGGTCTTATAGTGATTGATTTTATCGACATGTTGAATTTTTACAATAGAAGGTTAGTTGAAAAAAAAATGAGAGAAAGTATTAGAAAGGACAGAGCTAGAATTCAACTAGGAAGGATAAGTAATTTCGGTTTGTTAGAAATGACACGACAAAGACTTCGAGAGGGCTCTATAAAATGGGAAACTCAACTTTCTCTTGAGTCATTTTCTCAAAAAATATTAAAAAAGATACAGCATTTAGCTTTTACAGATAAAGTAAAAATTGTTAAATCTTATGTTCCAGAAAAAGTAAAATTATTCATTCAAGAAAACTTATTAGATGAATTAAAATATTTTCAAAAAAAATATCTACTAAAAATTGAGCTGTTATCAGATGAAAAATTAATTATCCCAGAATACAAAATAGAATTATTAAACAAATCAAAGAAAGTATTAAATATTAATGAAAATATAAAAAGATTGTTTGAAAAAAGTAAATTAATCAAAGAAAAAAGTAAATTAAAAAAAGATTTAAAAAAAACAAAGAAAGAAGCAAAAAAATTAAAAAGTAAAAAAAATCTTAGAACTTTGTGGGTAAGAAGAAAAAAAAAAATTAGATAATTCCTTTAGTCGGTGAGCTAGCTTTTGCTAGATAATTCTTGTTCATTCTCCCTGCCAAAAATGCTTTTCGACCTGAAATTACTGCATCTTTGAAAGCTGAAGCCATTAATATGGGGTTTTTCGCATTTGCGATTGCACTATTAATTAAAACACCGTCACAACCTAACTCCATGGCTATCGTTGCGTCTGAGGCAGTACCTATGCCAGCATCAATAATGACTGGGACTTTTGATTGTTTTATTATTAAAGAAATATTTATTTTATTTTGCAAGCCTAATCCAGATCCAATTGGGGAAGCTAAAGGCATTATTGCTGCCGCTCCATCGTCCTCAAGTTTTTTTGCTAACAAAGGATCATCTGTGCAATATACCATAACTTTAAAACCCTCCTTGACTAAAGTTTTTGTAGCTTTAATAGTTTCAATCATATTTGGATATAAAGTTTTTTTGTCACCTAAAACTTCCAGCTTTACTAATTTCCAACCACCCATTTCTCTAGCTAATCTTAAAGTCCTTAAAGCTTCATTTGAATTAAAACATCCAGCAGTGTTAGGTAATAAAATAATCTTATTAAGGTTTAAATAATCTGTTAAAATAGGTTTTTTTTTATCAATTATATTCACTCTTCGTACTGCAACAGTTACCATGTCCGCACCTGAGGCTTCGACTGCAGAAGCTGTTTCTTTAAAATTTTTATATTTACCGGTGCCAACTATAAGCCGGGATTTTAAAACTTTATTAGCAACCTTAAAAATATCTTTTTTCAATTATCCTCCTCCAATGAAATGGACTATTTCAACTATATCATTATTTTTAAGCTTCTTTTTTTTATAGACACTTTTTGGAATAATAGATCCATTTAATTCAATTGCTATTTTTTTGTTAAATAACTTATATTTCTTCAATAAATCTATAATTAAGAAATTTGTTTGAATTGTAATTTTCTTACCATTTAATTGTATTTTTGCCATAATTCAGTTAATCAATGCTAATAAAAAATATCGATGATAAAAATTATAATTCTTAACGGACCAAATCTCAACCTTTTAGGTGAAAGAGAAAAAAATCAGTATGGCACAGAAACATTAAAAGATATTGAAAAATCTTGCAAAAAATTTGCCGAAAAAAACCAAGTCAAAGTAGATTTTTTTCAATCAAATATTGAGGGTGAGTTAGTAGAAAAAATTCAACAATCTAGAAACATCTACAATGGATTAATAATTAATGCTGGTGGATATACACATACATCAGTGGCTATACATGATGCGTTAAAAATAATTAGAATACCCATTATTGAATTGCATATAAGTAATATTTATAATAGAGAAGAGTTTAGGCATAAATCACTTATTAGCAAAGTAGCTAATGGTATAATTTGTGGATTTGGAACTGAAGGTTATGAAATGGCTGTGAATGCAATAAAAAAACTTATTAAACAATGAAGATAGATAAAAAATTAATCAAAGAACTAGTCGAAAATTTAAAAGAATTTAATCTCTCTGAGCTTGAATATCAAGATGGTGAAACTAAGATTAAGGTTTCAAAAGCTCAAAAGAATATCGAAGCTCCAAAAGCTAGTGCAGTTGTTCCACAAAATAAAGCGGTATTGAAAGACTCAGATGAGACTATCGGAACAAGAATTAAATCACCAATTATTGGAACAGCTTACTTAGCTCCAGAACCTGGAGCAAAAAAATTTGTAGAGGTAGGAGATAAAATTAAAAAGGGTCAAACAGTAATGATTGTTGAGGCAATGAAAACAATGAATCATGTACCATCAACTGTGGATGGAGAAGTAAAAAAAATTTTAGTTAGTGATGGTCAACCTGTAGAGTTTGGACAAACATTAATTCTTCTAAAATAAAAAGATGTTTAAGAAAGTATTGATAGCTAACAGAGGGGAAATAGCTGTTAGAATAATTAGGGCATGTAAAGAATGGGGTATTTCAACTGTAGCTGTACACTCAGATGTTGATTCAGAGTCTATGCACGTACGATTAGCCGATGAAAGTGTATGTATTGGTTCACATCAACCTCAAAATAGTTACTTGAATATATCTTCAATTATGTCTGCTGTAGATTTGACTGGAGCAGAAGCTATACATCCAGGGTACGGATTTCTTTCAGAAAATTCAAAATTTTCCGAAATCGTGAACAAGCATGGAATAAAGTTTATAGGTCCAAGTGCAAAGATAATTTCTCAAATGGGAGATAAAATAGAGGCTAAAAGAATTGCAAAAAAATATGGACTCCCTGTCATAGAGGGATCTGAGGGTGGTGTCAAATCTATAGATGAAGCTAAGAGTATATGTAAAGAGATCGGTTATCCTGTTTTAATCAAAGCGGCTGGCGGAGGTGGTGGTAAAGGTATGAAAATAGTTGAAGAAGAAAATCAACTTGAAAGTTTATTTTTAACTGCAAAAAATGAAGCAAAAAAATTTTTTGGTAACGATGAATTATATATTGAAAAATACTTTAAAAATCCAAGACATATTGAAGTTCAAATAATGTCAGGAAAAAACAAAACAGTTCATTTAGGTGAGAGAGATTGTTCAGTTCAAAGAAGGCATCAGAAATTAATTGAAGAAACTCCAAGTCCAGTTTTGACAGAGGATCAAAGAAAAGATCTCTTGGAAAAAACTGTCAGAATGGTAGAGCAGATAAATTATGAAGGTGCAGGGACAGTAGAATTTATCTATGAAAACGGGAAATTTTATTTTTTGGAAATGAATACGCGAGTACAAGTTGAGCATCCAGTCACTGAAGTACAAACTGGAATAGATATTGTAAAGGAGCAATTATGGATTGCTTTCACGGGTCAAACAGCATTAAAACAAAGTGATATTATGCCTAGAGGTCATTCTATTGAATGCAGAATAAATGCGGAAAACCCAGCTTTGAATTTTCAACCAAGCCCAGGAGTGATAAGCGTCTGTCATCAACCATCAGGTTTTAGAACAAGAGTAGATGGTTCGGTATTCCAAGGATGCAAAATAACTCCATATTATGATAGTTTAATTGCAAAAGTAATTTGCAAAGGAAGAAATAGGACGGAAGCTATACAAAGAACTTTAAGGTCTTTAGATGAATTTGTACTTGAGGGAATTACTACAACGATTGATTTACATAAAAAAATCTTAAAACATAAAAAATTTATTAACTCTGAATTCGATACAAACTGGCTAGCTAAAGAAAAATTTTTTTAAACACTAAAACAATTTACTAATTGCAAGTCATAAATTGCGTGATCAAATGGTGTTAAATTTGGGTCAGATGAAAATGTCCATCCATTGAAAATAAAAACTTTTTCATCTTCATTTTTTGTTAGGTCTTTGACCTGCATATAAGCAATATCATCTATCTTATTATTAATTTTAACTTTACCACATTTTAATATCTTAATCTCTAATGGACCAAACTTTTTGCTTTCCTCTAAATTTATAATTATTTCAGACGACTTTGCAGTAATTTTATCTAGGCCCATAAGAATAGCGTGGGAAGAACTATATATTTTGTTTCTTTTCTTTTTTTTTTTTATATTTTGCTCAGTAATCATTGAGTCATTACTCTTATCAGGTTCTTCAAAACTTGGTTTAATATTATCTAAGTTAAGTAATGGGGCACTTGTAATCTTTTCTTCCCCGAAAACATTTGGAGTTAAAAAGAAAAGAATTATATGCAGCAATAAGAATTTATTTCCAAGATTCATATTTTTTTTTAATTTGCTCCTTTTTTATTTTAACAGGTTTGTAACTATTTTCAGTACCGGTTTTATTTTCAATGTGTTTTTTTTGCCAAGAATATTTAGTTTCTTGATTATCAGGAATTTTATCAGTTGTACGATGCATCCATAAATACCATTCAGAAGTTATTTTAGTAGCTTCAACTTCACCAGAATAAACTACCCATCTCTCATCTTTTTTATTTTTATAGTATTTATTTCCAAAGATATCTTTGCCTACATAAATACCCGAGAACAATGTTTTAAGAAAAGTTCCGATCGTATATTTGTTCCACCATGTAAAGATAGTTTTGAAAAACATTTTTATTTTAAATCCACACAATTTTTGATTGTATAATTTATCAATAGACACTTATATTATTTAATATATAAATTTTCAATATAAAGACTTCATATTATGAAAAAATACATCGTTGAAACCTACTATACTTGCACTTTTAAAACTATTCATACTTTAGACAATCTTGATGAAAACCAATTGTCCAAAATAGACGAAAGAAAAGACGGCGATGTTGAGGTAATTGATGTCAAACTTAATAATAGAAAAACTAAGAAAATTGGTGAAAAAAAACAAGAAAAGGTAAAAGATGTTAAAATAAATAATCCTATTTCAAATGAAATAAAAGATAATTTATTGCAACAAAAAAAGGTAGATAATTTAAATACGCCAAATATCAAAATTAAAAATAAAGCAAGATTCAAAATGCCAGATAGAAGAAAAGGATATATTCAAAAAGCTCAAATAGGAGATCACAAAGTTTATCTTCACACTGGGGAATATGATGATGGGAAAATTGGAGAAATTTTTATTGATACAAATAAAGAAGGTGAGCTTGTAAAGGCTATGATGAATAATTTTGCCATAGCAATTTCACTTGGACTACAATATGGAGTTCCTTTAGATGAGTACGTAGATGCTTTTATTGATACAAAATTTGAGCCCTCAGGAAATGTGCAGGGAAATGATAGAATTTTAAGCGCTTCCTCAATTTTGGATTACGTTTTTAGAGAGCTTGCTATATCTTATTTAGGTAAAGAAGAACTAGCCCACACTCCTTCGATTGTGAGTGCAAAAATTCCACAAAATGAGACCGCTGATGACAAGTTTTTAAAAATTGTTAAAAATATAACCTCTAAAGGATTTGTTAGAAGTAATTTAGAGGAAAAATTAGTAGATCTTTCTAATGTAAGGATAAACCTTAAAACCAAAAATTAATTTTTTTTATTTTCTACTTTGATTCCCAAGTCCTTTAATTGCTTTAATTCAACTTCAGAAGGAGCTTGCATCATTAAATCTTGCGCATTTTGATTCATAGGAAATAAAGTAACTTCTCTTATATTCTGTTTATTAGCTAATAACATTACAATTCTATCTATACCAGGCGCAATTCCACCATGAGGAGGTGCTCCAAAACTTAAAGCATTGATCATACCGCTAAACTTTTTATCAACATCAATCTTTTTATACCCTGCTACAGAAAATAATTTATACATTAATTCGGGAATATGATTTCTAATTGCTCCTGAGGAAAGTTCTACTCCATTACACACAATATCATATTGAAATGCCTTTATCTCTAAAGGTTTATTAAAATCTAATTTATTGATATCCCCTTGTGGCATCGAGAATGGGTTGTGACTAAATACAATAGCATTATTTTTTTCATCTATCTCAAACATTGGATAATCAGTGATCCAACAAAATGCAAATTTATTTTCATCGATTAAATTCAAATCTCTAGCTATCTTGTTTCTAGCAACTGATAAAATCTTATCAATTTCCTTATTGTTGCCACATGCTAAAAAAATACTATCTCCTACCTCAGCTTTACAAACCTTCATTATTTCGCTAAGAGCTCCACTTTCAAAAAATTTACCAACCGGTCCTTTGCCTGAAATTTGTTTATCTTTTTCAAATGTAAAGTATGCTAAACCAGAAGCACCTTGTTCTTTTGCCCACTTATCAATATTATCGAAAAAACTTCTAGGTTTATCTTTAGTCTGCTTAGTAATTATTGCTTTTACTTTAGATCCTGACTTTACAAGTTTTTTAAAAATTTCAAATTTAACATCATCTCTACTGAAAATATTAGTAATTTCATAAATTAATAGAGGGTTTCTAAGATCAGGTTTGTCTGTACCATATTTTTGTAAGGACTCTTTATACGGGATTTGAGGAAATTTTTCTGACAAAATTTTTTTGTTAGAAAATTTTTTAAATAGACTAACCATCAATTTTTCAACTACTTTAAATACATCTTTTTGCTCAACAAAAGACATTTCTAAATCTAATTGATAAAACTCCCCAGGGCTTCTATCTGCTCTAGCATCCTCATCTCTAAAACATGGCGCTATTTGAAAGTATTTATCAAAACCAGAAACCATAATTAATTGTTTAAATTGTTGAGGTGCTTGAGGTAAAGCATAAAATTTTCCTGGATTTAATCTACTAGGGACTAAAAAATCTCTTGCACCTTCAGGGCTTGAAGATGTTAGAATTGGTGTCTGATATTCGAGAAAACCAAGTTTAAGCATTTCTGAACGAATAAAAGATATAACTTCAGATCTTAGTATTATGTTATTATGCATTTCCTCTCTCCTTAAATCTAAAAATCTATATTTTAATCTTAAATCTTCTGGATAATCTTGCTCACCAAAGACTGGAATTGGTAATTCTTTTGCGTCAGATAAAATTTCAATTTTATTAATAGCTACTTCAATCTTACCAGTTTTTAATTCGGAGTTTTCTGTGCCAGAGGATCTTCTCACAACTTTACCTTCAATTTTCAACACTGACTCTGGTTTTGTTTTTTCTAATAAATTAAAATACTTATTATTATTTTCTATTACACATTGTGTAATGCCGTAATGATCACGAAGATCTGCAAAGAGAAGGTTTCCGTGATCTCTTTTTCTATGAAGCCATCCAGATAAAATCACCTCTCTATCGATTTCCTTTTCAGTCAACTCTGAGAGATTATGGGTTCTATATTTATTCATTGATTTAATAGTTTTTTTATTAAATTAATATTTATAGATTTTCCAGAAGATAAAGACAATTCATCAATATCTTTCACAAATTTGATCATTTTTTCATAAGAACGATCAACATTTTTGATTATATATTCAGCTATCTTTGGCTCTAGTTTAATTTGTTTTTCAGAGAAAGATTTAGAAATTATTACCTTTAGTAAATCATCAGTAGGAAGATCTATACCAATAAACACAAAGCTATTTATTCTCGATTGCAAATCTTTTAATTTAAAATCATTTTCTTTAAGAGGTTTGATGCTATTTACTACAACATAATTATCTATTTGCTTTGCTTCATTCAATATTGAGTAAAATAGCTTTTCATCAATTTCATTATTATAATTTTCTATAATCAGACAATCAACTTTATTTAGTTTATCTATTATATTGTTAGTAACTTCATTCTCATTTAGGATTTTTACTCTTTCAATTTTTTTTTCTAAAATTTTTGATAAATGTGTTTTTCCTGAGCCTTTAGAACCAAAAACATTTAACCATTTACCTGGCCATTTTGGCCAACTCTCAATTAATTTATAAGCTGAAAAATTATTTGAAGAAACGTAAAAATCTTGTTCATAATATTTCGTTTTAAAAGGAAACTTAAAAACTAGTTGGCTCATTAAATTATCTTAAGACTCCATTCATTTGCTTTTTGTTCTAAAATAATCTTATTTTCTTTTAATTGACTAATGATTTTCTCTAATTTGCCAAGATATTTTAATTTAATTAATACATAGTCTTTATTAAGTTCTTGTACGTATATATTGTTGATAGCATCTATTTTTTTAATTCTTTTATTGAGTTCCTCAAGATTATTTTTTTTATTTATCATTAGTTTGGTATTTAAAAATGATGGTGTTCGCACATCTATCAAATTTTGAGATTTCACTAAGTTAGAAATCGCTATACTAACCTCGCTTATTACTTTTTCATAATATTTTTCCTTTTCAAGATTCAGGTTTTGTATTTCTAGGCTTTTATCTATATTTTTTCCTAATATTTTTGTTTTAAGATAGATTTTCTCTTTTTTTGGATTAGTGATATCGATCAAAACTATTCCGTTATTGCTCTTGGAATATTCTTTGAATATTTCCTCTAAATTTAAGTCTAAAAGGTTTCCTTTTTTTTGATTAATCTTTTGAATAATTTCAATATTTTCTAAAGGTAAAATAAATTCAATAATTTCATTTTGATAAATAGAATTCCAGTTTTTGTAAAAGAAATTTTTATTATATATGAACAGCTGGTCATCCTCTTTAAGAATCGGTAAAAGATAAAATTCTTTATTAGCAATTTCTGAGTAAAAAATTCCTAAATTAAAAAATAAATTATGAATTTTATCTTTATCAAAGAAAATATTATATATTTTTGTATCTATTTTTTCAGATCCGTCATTTTTAGTTGTTATTTGATAGTAAGATACTAAGTCTTTAATTTGAGAAAATTTTAAAATTGATAGTTTTTTAATATCCTCAGTTAATAAAATTTTTTCTCCTAACCTTTCAAAACCCCTAGCAATTGCTCTTTTAGTGAGTTCTTCATTAGAAATTTTTGCATCTTTTATTAATTCGACATTATTAACATAAAATATGTTTTCACTAGATATAATAGTTTCAGTTTTTAAAAAAAAAGCTAAAATAATAATAAATATTTTATAAAACTTCATAATTGAATAAATATCATTTTATTGATGAAAAAAACTCAAAATAGTTACAAAAAAAGTGGGGTGGATATTTCATTAGCAAACAAGTTAGTAAAACATATTTCTAATGTATCAAGTAAAAATGTCAAAAAAACGAATAATCCATTAAAAAAAGAAATAATCGGTGGCTTTGGTTCTTTGTATGATATTAGTCATTTTAAAATAAAAGACCCTGTAATTGTTTCGTCTACTGATGGTGTAGGGACTAAGATTGAGTTAGCAAATAAATTCAAAAAATTTGATACCATTGGAATTGATTTAGTTGCTATGTGTATCAATGATTTAATTGTTCAGGGAGCTAAACCTCTTTTTTTTTTAGATTATATTGCTGTTGGCAAATTAAATTTAAAAAAAACAAAAAAAATTTTAAAAGGTATATTTAAAGGCTGCTCGATATCAAAATGCAAACTCATAGGAGGTGAAACCGCTGAGATGCCTGGAACATATAATAAAGAAAAATTCGATTTAGCTGGTTTTAGTGTTGGTATTGTTTCAAAAAAAAAAATTTTAGATAAAAAAAAAGTAAAAGAAAATGATGTTATACTAGCTATTCCATCTAATGGGATTCATTCAAATGGATATTCATTAGTCAGGTCAATTTTAAAAAAAAATACTGTCAACAAAAAGTTGAAAAGATTATTGCTTAAACCAACCAAAATATATTCAAATGAAATATTGAAGCTTTGCGAAAGGAATTTAATTCATTCAGCTGCACATATTACTGGCGGTGGTTTAATTGAAAACTTGATTAGATCAATACCTGAAAATTTATCAATTAATATAGATTTATCAAAAATAAAGATTTTAAGAATTTTTAAATGGCTAAAAAGTAAAAATATTTCTAGCAATGAAATGATGAAAACTTTCAACTGTGGAGTAGGATTTTGTTTAATAGTTTCTAAAAAAAATGAAAAAAAAGTAAATAAATTTTTTAGCAAACAGTTTAAACCTTATAAAATAGGTTTTGTTTCGAGTGATAAAAAAAGATTGTACTTGAAAGAAACTCTGAGATGGTAAAAAAAAATGCATGTGTTTTTATTTCTGGCAAAGGGACAAATTTAAAAAATTTAATTTTGAGATCTAGAGATTATAACTTTCCAGTTAATATTAAATTAGTTGTCTCTAATAGGAAAGATGCAGCTGGTATAATTTATGCTAAAAAAAATTTAATACCACTACTATTAGTAAATACGAAATCTAGAAATTACGAAAATTTAATACTTAACACTCTTAAAAGATATCATATTACTATAATTTGTTTATCAGGATATATGAAAATTCTTCCTAATACCTTTCTAAAAAAATTTAGAAAAAAAATTATTAATATTCATCCTTCTCTTTTACCAAAGTTTAAAGGTTTAAATACCTTTTCAAAAGTATTAAAAAATAGAGAGAAAAAAACTGGTTGCACAGTGCACTTTGTTACTAAAAAACTTGATAGTGGTAAAATAATTATACAAAAAAGCTTTTTTGTTAATCCAAATGATGATGAAATAACTTTAAAAAATAAAACACAAAAACTTGAATATCTTGCTTTTCCTCAGGCAATCATCAAAATATTTCAATATAATTAATTTTTGAAAAAAAATTCTATCTCTTTTTGCGCATTTTCTAAAGAATCGGATCCATGTACAGAATTTTTATCAATCGAAATACCATATAGTTTTCTTATTGTATTATCTTCAGCTTTTTTTGGATCTGTAGAACCCATTATCTTTCTGTTAACAAAAACTGCCCCTTCCCCTTCTAAAATCATTACTACGATTGGACCTGATGATAAATAGTTACATAAATCATTGTAAAATGGTTTAGATTGATGAACTTTATAAAATTCTGCTGCTTCATCTTTTGAAATATGTATTTTTTTACTATCTATTATGTTTAAATTATTTTGGATAAAAATATTTTTTATCTCATCAATTAAATTTCTTTCTACTGCATCAGGTTTAATTATTGAGAGTGTTTGTTCAGTATTACTCATAGTTATCTTCAACTAGTTGATTTAATAGTCGAACACCAAATCCCGTAGCTCCACCAGAGTTTAAAGCTCCTCCATATTTCGAAAAAGCCATACCGGCAATATCTAAATGTGCCCATGGAGTTTTGTTAATGATAAATCTTTGTAAAAACTGAGCTGCCGTTGTTGATCCTGCGCCTCCAACATAATTAATGTTTTGTACATCTGCATTTTTAGAATTCATTAACTTATCGTAATTTTTGTGAAGAGGCATTCTCCAAACTTTTTCTTCAACTTTTTCACCGGCATTAAAAATCTGTTTAGAAAGACTGTCATCGTTTGAAAAAAGTCCAGCATACTCAGATCCCAAGCAAACTATAATTGCCCCTGTTAAGGTAGCTAAATCAACAATAAATTTTGGTTTGAATTTTTTTTCGGTAAAAGTGAGTGCGTCAGCTAATACCAACCTGCCCTCTGCATCTGTATTCAAAACTTCGATAGTTTTACCGCTATAAGATTTGACAATATCTCCAGGGCGCTGTGCATTTCCACTAACCATATTTTCTACAAGTCCTACAACGCCAACAGCATTTATTTTAGCTTTTCTTAAAGCAAAGTTTTTCATCAACCCTACAACTGTTGCGGAACCGGCCATATCATAAGTCATGTCCTCCATAAATTTTGCAGGTTTTAATGAGTATCCTCCTGTATCAAAACAAACACCTTTTCCCACGAATGCTAATGGTTTTGAATTATTTTTTGCTCCATTCCATTCCATTGTCACAAGATATGATCCCCTAATACTACCTTGGCCAACTCCAAGTAGTGCATGCATTCCAAGTTTTTTTAGAGTTTTTTTGTCATAAATTTTTATTTTTAAGCCATCTTTTCTTAAGGAGGCTATCCGTCTTGCATATTCATCTGGATGTAAAACATTTCCAGGTTCAGATACTAAATCTCTCGCATAGAAAGTCCCTTCTTCTAGCGCCCTAAATTTTAATTGAGTTTGTATGGAAGGTTTATTTTTACTACCTATTACATTTATTGAGATTACTCTAGTATCTTTTTTTGTTTTGTATTTTTTAAATTCATAAGACTTAAGTTTAAATCCATGAAGAAAATGTCCTAGAAAATTTTGATTTTTAGAATTAATGCTATCGGAGATAACATTATACTCAATATTTTTTCCATGATTTATTTTGTTGAAAAGCTTAGCTCCAAGATTTTCTATATCAGAAATTTTGAGATCACTTTTGACAGAAATTAAAATTACCTTTTTTTTAGAATTAAGATCGAAAATAAGCAAATTTTTTTTCAGATCGCTAGTTTTTAATAGGTCATTTACGAAAGAAAACTCTGAGTTTGAAAGAAATTTTTTGAGATGTTGTGTATTAAATTTATCTTTAGAGAATATAATTTGATTACCTGATGATTTATTAGCTATTGTTTTTGAATAATTTATCTTAATTGTCATAATTTTATAAAAATAGTTGTAAAAGTACCTGGTATATATGTTCAAATATAACTGATTTCAATGGAAATTTGGTCATAGTTAAACCATTAGTTGAATTTATTATATGGATGCATTATTTATATACGATAATCAAAATGCTTCAAAACAAAATTTATTTTAATTTTTTATTAGAAATTTTTAAGACATTTCTAGTAATTCTCTTTGGTTTATCATTAATTGCTTTAACTGTAAGAGCTGTAAATTTTTTAGATTTAATAGTCGATAGTGGTTATCCTGTTTCTACTTATTTTCAATATTCTGTACTTAACCTTTTTGGTATTGCTCCGAAATTTATTCCACTATCATTTTTAGTAGCATTAATGATTTTTGTTCTTAAACATATTCAAGATAGTGAATTTATAATTTTATGGACTTCAGGTGTCAAAAAAATGAAATTAGTAAATTTATTATTATTTTCCTCAGTAATTATAATGTTTTTTTATTTGATTTTAACGACTTTAATTACACCTAATGCATTAAATAAATCAAGAAAGTTGTTGACTCATGAAAATTTGAACTCTTTCTTACCTACTGTTAAATCACAACAATTTAGTGACTCATTTAAAGGTTTCACATTTATTGTTGAAAAAAAATTTAATAATGAAATTAATAATATTTTTCTACATGATAAAGGAAATAATTTGAAGAATTTGTCATCAAATATTTCAAAAATCAGTAACACAACAATTTTAGCTAAAAATGGGATGGTTGATCAAAAAAAACTGTTTCTGTTTAATGGCCAAATCTTAACTTCAAAAAATGATGGTACTGAGAATGAAATTATTAAATTTGAACAGCTTAATATTGATTTAGGTGATCTTACTACAACTACGATCAAACAACCAAAAATTCAAGAGACATCTACGATTAAACTTTTTGATTGTTTATTTTCGAAATCAATCAATGATAAAAATTGTAATTTAAATTATAAAAAAGAAATTATTTCTAATCTTAATAGGCGAATAATTATACCTTTTTATATCCCTGTCATATCTTTAATTTGTTGTTTGCTTTTAATTAAATCAAAAAATAGAACTACAAGTAAAATAATCGTTTTTTTGTATAGCTTTGTTTTACTTATATTTACTGAATTAGCTGTAAGATATACTGGTATCAATTCATTTGTATTATTTTCTTTTGTAGCCATGCCAATTATTTTAGTATCGTTAATTTATATTTATTTAATTTATCAATTTTCAAAAATTTCAAAGGTGTCATGAATAATATTGTAATTAATTATCTTCTTAAAAACTTTTTAAAAAAATTTTTAATTATCTTATCAATATTTTATTGTTTTGGTGTGATACTAAATCTATTCGAAGAAGTAGAATTTTTTAAAAATTTAAATGTCGGTATCTTTACCCCTTTAATTTTAACAAGTATTTTAATTCCAGGGCTACTTATTAAAATCTTACCATTTATAGTTTTTATTTCTAGCATGTGGTTTATGATAAATTTAAGAAATAGTAAAGATTTACTCACATTGAAATTTTTTGGCTACTCTAATCTTAAAATTTTTTTTATTTTGGCAACAACTTCATTCATGCTTGGATGGGCTATACTTATTTTTGCAAATCCTATTACATCTTCATTGTCAAAATATTATGAAAAAACAAAATCCAATTATTCAAAAGATATAGATCACCTAGTATCTTTTAACAAAAATGGTCTATGGATTAAGGAAAATCTAGGAAACAGTAATAGAATTATTTCTGCAAAAAAGCCAAAAGATTTTAATTTGATTGACGTCACTATTTTCCATATAGGCGAAGATAGTAAGCTCATTGAAAAAATTGAGGCAAAAAAAGCAAATGTGAAGGATTTTAATTGGATCCTTGAAGATGTTTTGATTTTTAGACTTAAGGATGGAATATTTGATTTAGAAAATTTGGATAATTATGAAATCAAATCAATTTATAATCATGATAAAATTACAAGTTTATTCAAAAATTTCGATACGATGTCTTTTCCAGACATTGTTTTAAATTACAAAAATTTAATTAAAAAAGGTTATAACAAACCCTTCCTGATACAAAGTTTGCATACTATGTTAGTTTTGCCATTTTTTCTACTTTTGATGACCGGTCTTGCTTCAGTTTTCACTATGAATACAATGAAAAAGTCAGATAATTTTAGATTAATAATTCTTGGATTAATAACAAGTGTACTTACATTCTATTTTAAAGATTTGTCATTAGCTTTGGGACAAACAGATCGTATTTCTCTAGTTTTAGCAATTTGGGCGCCTGTTATAGCATTAAGCTTATTTACTTTTGTAGGTGTATTACAAATAAATGAAAAATAAAATTTTTATAATATTTTTAACTTTTTTTTTGAATTCAATGTCAAGTGCAGAAAATCTTGTTATTGAAGCAAAAAATATTTCTTTAGATAAAAACAAAGAAACATCTATTTTTGAAAAAGAGGTTATCGTTAAAACTGATGATAATAAAATTATTAAAAGTGATTATGCTGAATATAATAAAAAAAAAAATTATCTATTTTTAAAGAATAATATTGTTGCATTAGATCAAAAAAATAACAGAATTGAAGCAGAAAAAGCTGAATATGATGGAAATCTCAAATTATTTAAAACAATTGGTGTAACGAAAATTCTTACTTCGGAAGGTTATACAATTGAAGGAGAAAATATTATTGCTGATAATAAAAAACGTATAATTAATTCAAATAAAGATACGATAGTAACTGATAAAGATCTAAATAAAATCTTTTTAAAAAGTTTTAAATATTTAATAGAAGAAAATATTTTCAAATCAATCGGGTCGATTAGAATTGAAGATAAGATGAAAAATAAATATGAATTTTCTCAGTTATATATCGATACAAAAAAAAGGGAAATGATTGGTACTGACTCAAAAGCTTTTATTAATGAAAAAAGTTTTAAGATCAACGAAAAAAATAAACCAAGAATTTTTTCAAATTCAATAAAAATTGAAAATAAGAATACTACCTTTGATAAAAGCGTATTCACTATGTGTGATTATAGAAAAAACGATAAATGTCCTCCATGGAATATTCAAGCAAAGAGAATGCTGCATGATAGCAAAAAGAAAACAATATATTATGATCATGCTTTAATAAAAATATATAATATACCAATTTTCTACATTCCAAAACTTTCACATCCAGATCCAAGCGTGAAAAGAAGATCAGGTTTTTTAACACCATCCTTCTCAGATACAAAAAATTTAGGAAGTAGTGTTAAAATTCCTTATTTTTGGTCTTTGAATGATGATAAAAATTTTACAATAACCACAAAAATATTTGGTTCCGAAAATCCTTTGTTTCAAGGAGAATATCATCAAGCTTATGCAAAATCTGAATTAATTACAGATTTTGGCTTTACAAAAGGATATAAAAAAACCAATTCCAAAAGACAAGCAGGTGATAAATCACATTTTTTTTCAAAGTTTACAAAAAATTTTAGTTGGAAAGAAAATTCTCAAAATGAGTTTGATTTTATTTTTCAAAATGTTTCAAATGATAAATACTTAAAGCTTTATAAATTAGACTCGATTTTAGTGGATCAAGATACAAGTACTTTAGAAAATTCTATAAAGTTTTCCCATGAAGAAAACGATATGTTTATTGGATTGAATGCAAGTGTTTTTGAGGATTTAAAAGAAAATTATAATGATAAATATGAATATGTTTTACCAGAAATTACTTTGGATAAAAATTTGTTCGCAAGTAATAAATTTGGTAGTTTAGATTTACAATCAAACTTTAAAGCACAAAATTATGATACGAATAAATCTTCAAGTTTTCTTATAAATAATTTTAATTGGAACTTTAAGGATATAAAATTCTCAAATGGTATTAAAGGAAAATTTTTAACAAATTTAAAAAATATAAATTATGAATCTAAAAATATAGATAACTTAAAACAAGATACAACTAGTGAATTATATGGAGCTTTTGGCTACTTCTCAGAAGTCGATTTACAAAAAGAAGAGAAAGGTAAAAATTACTCACTAAAACCTAAATTCTTACTGAGATTTTCACCTGGTTCAATGAGAAAAGAAACTGAAGGATCTAAATTGGATCCTTTTACAGCTTTTAATATGGATAGAATAGACTCGAATAATAATTTTGAAACAGGTTTAAGTAGTTCTTTAGGTTTTGATTATAATGTGAAGGATGGTGAAAAAGAGTTTGATTTTTCTATAGCACAAATCATTAATCAAAAGAATAATGATGAAATGCCATCAAAAACTAGTTTGGATAGAAAAACTTCTGATTTAGTCGGATATTCGTCTCTAAAATTAAATAACAATATAAATTTTAAGTATAATTTTTCATTAGATGAAAATTATGAAGATCTAATTTATAATGATTTAGAAACAACATTAGACTTTAATCCTTTCAAATTAAGCTTTAATTACCTGTTAGAGGACAAGCATATTGGAAACCAAGAGTATTTTAAAACAAGTTTAAATTATAATTCCAAAAATACTTTATTGTCTTTTTCAACTAAAAGAAATTTGATTAAAGATTCTTCAGAGTTTTATGATTTAAGTTATGAATATATAAATGATTGTTTAAGAGCTGGAATAGTTTATAGGAGAGAGTTTTACAACGACTCAGAACTAGAAACAGAAAATTCTTTGATGTTTAGAGTTACATTGTCAAATTTCGGTAATATTAATTCTCCTTCATTCAATAAATGATTAAATATTTAAAAATATCAATTTTTATTTCATTTTTATTTTTTGTTTTAAATACAACTACCAAATCAATTGAAAGCAAAATAATAGCAAAAGTTGAAAATAGTGTTTTGACTTCACATGAATTGAAAAATAAGATTAGAGTAACTTTAATTTTGTCTGATCAAGAAATAAACCAAAATAATATCAATAATGTAAAGTCAAATGTTTTAACAAGTCTTTTAAATTTAAAAATAAAAAAATTAGAGCTAGATAAATATAAAGTGGATATCAATCAAATAGAAGCAAACAATCATTTATCCTTAATTTCTTCTAATGATATTAATGGTCTCAAAGAAAAATTTAGAAGTAACAATCTTGACTTTGATTTATTTTTGGCTGAAATTAAAACCGAATTAGCGTGGAGACAATTAATCTTTAATATATATAGCAGTCAAGTAATTGTTGATGAAAAAGATATTGATTTTGAGCTATCAAGAATTGTCAAAGATAAGTCATTTATGGAAGAGTTTAAATTATCAGAAATAGAAATTTATTTAGAAAATGAAATGAATGTTGAAAATCAAATTAATTTTGTTTTAGATCAAATTCAAAAAATTGGATTTGATAGAACTGCAGAGAAATTTAGTATATCTTCGACTTCTGTAAATAAAGGTGATTTAGGTTGGATAAATAGTAGGTCTTTTTCTAAAAAAATTTTTGAAATTGTCAAAAATATGCAGCCAGGAGATATTTCTAAGCCGATAAGAAGTCCAAATTCAGTTATATTTCTTAAATTGACAGATAAAAAAAGCTCTCAAATAAATGAACTAGATAAAGATAAAATTAAAAAAAGATTAATCAAACAAAAAAAAAATGAATTATTTAGTTTATATTCAAACAGTCATTTATCTAAACTTAAAAATAATGCTTTAATAGAATATAAATGAAAAAGAAAAAGATTTTAATTGTAGGAGGCGATCCTAACAGTATTAACTCGGAGATTATTCTTAAATGCTGGAGAAAAATTAGTAAATCATTACGTGAAAGAATTTATATTATTTCAAGCTATAATCTAATTAAACAACAACTTAAAAAACTTAATTATTCAGATCAAATTATAAAAATAAGTGATATAAGCACAAATTCCAAATTAGATAAATTAAAGATAATTGATATAGATCTAAATTACAAAAATCCTTTCAATGTTCCAAAAAAAGCATCATCAAAATTTATTTTAAAATCTTTAGATCTTGCTCATAATATTTTAATAAATAATAAGGCTCAGGCTATGATTAATTGCGCAATTGATAAAGATCTTTTAAATCTAAAATATTCTGGCGTTACAGAGTACTTAGCGATGAAATGTAAAATAATGGACAAATCAGAAGTTATGTTGATTTTCAATAAAAAACTCTCAGTTTGTCCTATTACTACTCATGTTGATCTAAAACAAGTTCCACCTAGTTTGAAAATTAGTCTTTTAATTAAGAAAATAAAAAAAATAGATGGTTGGTATAGGTCTACTTTAAAGAAACGTCCTAAAATTGGTGTGTTAGGTTTAAATCCTCATAATGCTGAGCAAAGAAAACACTCTGAAGAGGAAAAAATCATAAAACCTGCAATAAAAGAGCTGAATAGATTTAAATTAGATATATCTGGTCCATTTCCATCTGATACAGTTTTTATCGAGAAATATAAGAATTATGATGTAATTGTTGGAATGTACCACGATCAAGTTCTAGCACCATTTAAATCAATATTTAAATATGATGCTATTAATATAACTCTCGGTTTAAAATATCTTAGAGTGTCTCCCGATCATGGCACAGCAAAAAATTTAATTGGTAAAAAGAAAGCAAATTCAACTAGTCTTTTAAATTGTATAAATTTTGTCAATCTTCATGGAAAATGAAATATTTTAAAAAATCGTTAGGACAAAATTTTTTAATTGATAAAAATATTATCAAAAAAATTTTAAAAACTGTAAAAATAAGGAATGAAAATATTATCGAAATAGGACCAGGTAAAGGTGCGCTTACAGATGAAATATTAAAGATGGATCCAAAAAAACTTATTTTAATAGAGAAAGACAGTTCTTTAGTTAAAGAATTAAGATTAAGATATTTTGGAAACAAAAGAGTGAATGTAATTAATTCTGATATTCTTAAATTCAATCTAGAAAACTTAGCAAATAAAAATTATATTATTTTTGGTAATTTACCATATAATATATCTTCTCAAATAATTGTAAAATTAATAAAATTAAAATGGCCACCAATTTTTAAGAATTTGGTTTTAATGTTTCAGAAAGAGCTAGGTGAAAAAATCGTCGGAAAATTTCCATCAACAAATTACGGAAGACTATCTATATTGTCAAATTATCGCCTTAATATAATTGATAAATTTTTAGTTTCTCCAAATAGTTTTTTTCCAAAACCTAAAGTAAATTCAATGGTGATCCACTTTCAACCCAAAAAAAAGATATCGTATAAAATTAAGAATATGGAAAACCTTGAAAAAGTAACAAATATTTTATTTTCTAATAAAAGGAAAATGATCAACAAAAACATAAAAAAACTAATTTGTTTAGAAAAATTAAAAAATATTAGAAACCTTAAAATGAGCTTTAGACCAACAGATATTAAACCAGAAATTTATTATCGAATTACAGAGCTTATTGAATGTTGAGAATTTTCTTTGCTATTTTTTATTATAGTTTCAATCTGTTTAAAGCAATTCTCTAAGTTCTCATTAATCAAAATATAATCATAATCGCTCCAATGCTTGATATCCTCATCAAATGACTCAAACCTTTTTTTAACTTCTTGTGTTGTATTTTGATTTCTTTTTAAAAGTCTCTTTTTAAGTTCATCTTTACTACCAGTAATAAGATAAATTTTTGTCAATCTTAGGTTTTTATATTTTGAAAGTTGTTTGGTGCCCTGCCAGTCAATATCGAAAATCAAATCATTTTTTTTTATAATATTGTCAACATTTTCTTTTAGTGTTCCATAGTAATTCTCAAAGATTTTAGCGTATTCATAAAATTTTTTTTCAAAAATTAAATTCTCAAATTTTTTTTTGGAAACAAAATGATAGTCAACACCATCTACCTCATTTGATCTTGGAGGCCTAGTAGTATGTGAAACGGAAATTTTAAATGATTGATATTTTTGTTGAATTTTTTTAGTTAAAGTTGTTTTGCCTACTCCAGACGGAGAAGATAATATAACCATGATATTTTCTCCATCATGAGACATTTCTAATTAAATAAATACTTTACCCAGCTTTACTTTCAATAAATTTAATTGCATCACCAACTGTCAATATTTTTTCTGCTTCGCTATCTGAAATTTCAGAGCCAAATTCTTCTTCGAACGCCATTACTAGTTCAACAGTGTCCAAGCTATCAGCACCTAAATCATCAATAAAGCTTGCTTCTTCTGTAACTTTTTCTTCTTCAATACCTAAATGGTCTGCTACTATTTTTTTTATTTTGTTTTTTATATCTTCTGACATGAAATCCTTTCGTATGTTAATTTCTTAATAGATTATTAAATAGAATTGTCAAGCCATATACATTCCACCATTAACATGAATAGTTTCCCCATTTATATAATTTGCCATATCAGATGCCAAAAAGGCTACACAATTCGAAACATCCTCACCAGTGCCCAAATTTCCTGAAGGTATTTTACTAATTAAATTTTTTTTGAATTCCTCATTAATATTATCGGTCATATCAGTTTTTATAAAACCTGGAGATACACAATTGATATTAATATTTTTTTTGGCGTATTCAATTGCCAAACTTTTGGAAAAAGCAACAATTCCAGCTTTTGATGCTGAGTAGTTAGCTTGACCTAAATTGCCGGTATGGCCCACGATTGACGTAATATTAATTATTTTTCCGTATCGTTTTTTAAGAAATTTTTTTATAGCGAATTTACACATTAAGAAAGTCGATGTTAGGTTAATGTCTAAAACCCTTTTCCAGTTTTCTTCTGTAAGTCTTATTGATAAGTTGTCTAAATTTATTCCAGCATTATTTACAAGAATATCAAATCCTTCTAATTTTTTGTCTACCTTGTCTATAAATTCTTCAATTTTACTGTGTTCATCAAGCCTAAATTTTTCTATATGAATATTTTCAAAATTTTTTTTTAATTTTTCCAATTTTTGCTCATTCGTTCCAGTCGCAACAATCTTTGAATCTAAATTACTGAATTTTTTTACTAAAGCATTACCTATTCCTCCTGAAGCTCCAGTAATTAAAATCTTTTTATTTTTTAAGTTCATTTGTAAAGTTCTTAATATCAGCAATTGAATTAATTGAAAAACAATTAGCTTTTTTTATAGTTCTTTTTACCATTCCTGATAAAACTTTCCCAGGTCCAATTTCAACAAAATTGATAACTTTTTCGTTGGAAATGTTTATAATACTTTCACGCCAATTTACTGATGAATAAATTTGTTGAATTAAAAGATTTTTGATTTTTTCAGCTTCGTTTTCTGGTTTAGCTGTCACATTGCTAATTATTTTTTTTAATGGTTTTTTAAAATTAATATTTTTGAGCTTTTCTCTCATTATTTCTGCAGCTGGTTTCATTAATGAACAATGAAAAGGTGCGCTTACTTTTAGTGGAATAAACTTAATTTTGTTATCTTTCAAATTATTTTCTAGCATTTCAATTCCATATTTAGACCCACTAACGATTACTTGACCTTCCGCATTATCATTTGCTATTTCACAAACTTCATTATTATCTTTTAAATCAATTAATGATTTAATTTCATTAATTTTTTTACCCAACACAGCTATCATCTTGCCTTTACCTAATGGAACAGCATCTTGCATTGCTTTGCCTCTTTCATGTAACAAATATAAAGCATCTTTGAAACTTAAAGAACTTGAGCAAACTAAAGCGCTGTATTCACCTAAGGAATGTCCCGCAAAATATTCAAATTCACTTAAGTTAACATTAAATTCGTCTTGCATCGTTTTAAAGATCGAATAACTAACAATTAAGATTGCTGGCTGTGTATATTTCGTTAATTGTAATTCACTTTCAGGGCCCTCTAGTATCATTTTTGAAATGGAAAAATTCAATTCTTCATCTGCTTGTCTAAATATTTCTTTCACGAAATTAAAATTATTATAAAACTCAATCCCCATTCCTACGGATTGAGAACCTTGACCTGGAAATAATAAAGCATTCATTTTTACTTATTTAATCAATAATAATTAGTATTGCTATAATTCTTCATTATAGTATAACCCTGTTTTTACAAATAAATAATTTACTTAACTAACACAAAATATGGCCTTTTACGAAAATACTATAGTTGCTAAACAGGATCTTCCAGAGAAAGAATTAAAAAGTATAAGAGAAAAGTATAACGAGCTTATTAATAGTTCATCTGGAAAAGTAATCAAAATAGAAGAATGGGGTCTTCTCAACTTAGCTAATAAGATTAAACACTACAAAAAGGGATTTTATATTCATTTTAAATTTGAAGGTAATAAGATCACTCTAAATCAAATTGAGAAAAAAATTAAGGTTGATAGCTCCATAATTAGGTATTTAACTGTGAAATATAAAAAATTAGATACTAAGAATGAGTTTTTTAAGAAAGAAAAATAAACAATGAAAAGAAAAAATAAAAAATTCCAAAAAAGAAATACAAATTCACTTAGTAAGTTGAGTCTATTCCAAAAAAATGATGGGAAGTTTTCTAAAAGATGTCCTCTTTCGATAAAAAATGCTCCAATTATTGATTATAAAAATATATCTTTATTAAAGAAATATACTTCGGAAAATGGAAAAATAATTTCTTCTAAAATTACTTCTGTCTCGTTTAAAAAACAAAAAAAACTAAATCAAGAAATTAAAAGAGCCAAAATTTTAGGATTAATTTAAATGGAAATAATCTTGTTAGAAAATATTTTAAATCTTGGAAATATTGGAGATAAAGTAAAGGTAAAAAATGGATACGGTAGAAACTATCTTTTAAGACAAGGAAAAGCCTTAAGATTTAATAAAGAAAATCTTGAACTTGTTAATAAAAAAAAAGATGAATTGAATAAAAAAAATACTGAAGTAAAAAATAAATTTAAAATGATAGCTAAATTAATAAATAATAAAACATTCACATTCAATAAAGAAAGTAAAGAAAATGGGGAATTATACGGTTCAATAAAACCAAAAGAAGTTACTAATCTTATTAAAGAAAAAACGCAAACTGACGTGAGTCCATCACATTTAATATTGAAAGACGAGCTTAATAAAATTGGTATTTTTAAAGCTAGCTTAAACTTTCATACTGAAGTAAAAGCAAGTATTTCAATTAAGATAGACAAGATTCAATCCAAATAACTTTTCCACAGAGTTGAATAAATAGTGTGTAACTTTTTTCTTTTAGATTCCTATTTTTTTAATAATATAAATTTGTGAAAGAAATAAAATCTCTCCAAAAAAATATTGAAAATAAACAACCAAGTAATATTGAAGCTGAGCAAGCATTAATTGGATCAATTTTGGTTAATAATGATATTATTGATGAGGTTTCAACAATTGTATCATCAGTCTCTTTTTATGATCCAGCACATGTGAAAATTTATGAAGTAATTGAAAATTTAAATAATAAAGGAATGATTGCAAATCCAATCACTTTAAAAAACTTTTTTGAAAAAGATGACATGTTAGGTGATGTAGGTGGTACAGAATATTTAGTCAAACTCACGAGATTTTCCAGTTCTGTGAAACAGGCTATTGACTATGCAAAAATTGTTCATGAAATGTTTTTAAGAAGAGAATTAGTGATGATATCGGATAAGTTATCATCTGAAACTTTGAATGCTAATGAGCATGAAAAAAATGCAGAAAACATTATAGAGAATACTGAGCGATCTCTTTTCGATCTAGCTGAAAGAGGGAGCTTTTCGCAATCTTTTTTAAAGTTTAATTATGCACTAGACCAAACTATAGAGATGGCTACATTAGCAATGAAAAATGATCAAGGTTTAGTCGGGGTGCCAACTGGTTTAACTGATTTGGACGAAAAATTAGGAGGATTACATAAGTCAGATTTAATTATATTAGCTGGAAGACCCTCTATGGGAAAAACAGCTTTAGCAACAAATATAGCTTATCATGCAGCATACACTATATTAAAAAAAGAGGAAAAATCTTCGGTTGCCTTTTTTTCTTTAGAGATGTCTTCAGAGCAACTTTCAACTAGAATATTATCTGAACAAGCAAAAATAAAATCAGATGATATTAGAAGAGGAAAAGTATCTGAGGAGGAAATAAATAGATATATTGAAACATCTCGAAATATATATAATTTGCCTTTGTATATCGATGAAACACCAGCAATAACAATTGCCACGTTAAGTAATAGAGCTAGAAGAATAAAAAGACTATTTGGTTTAAGTCTGGTTGTAGTAGATTACATACAATTAATGAGATCTTCTTTAAATAAAAATGAAGGAAGAGTTCAAGAAATTTCGGAAATTACTCAAGGTTTAAAAGCTTTAGCCAAAGAACTCTCTGTGCCGGTTTTAGCATTGTCTCAATTATCTAGAGCAGTTGAGCAAAGAGACGATAAGCAACCTCAATTAGCTGATCTAAGAGAGTCCGGTTCAATTGAGCAAGACGCAGATGTAGTAATGTTTGTTTATAGAGAGGCTTATTATTTAGAGAGAAAACAGCCAAAACTAGGCTCTATAGAACATGCTGAATGGCAGTCAAAAATGAACGACGTCAACGGTTTAGCTGATATTATTTTAGGCAAGCAAAGGCATGGTCCAACTGGAACGATAAAAGTAGAGTTTGAAGGTATATATACTAAATTTAAAGATTTGACTAAAAATTAGACCTAAATTTCTCTTTAGTTATAAATAAATTAAGATATATCTGAATAATCCTAATGTGGTCGTATATTTATAAAAAACTAGTTGTAGATTTTTCTAAATTAACTCTTTTGCTGATCTCAGTAATTATAATTTTATCCCTTTATCAAGCTAAAAATTTTAACTTAGATGCCTCATCCGATGCTCTTCTACTAGAAGGAGACAAAGATTTAAAATATTTAAGAGAAATAAATGATAGGTACGGATCTAAAGATTTTTTAGTATTGACTTATGCGCCCGTGACAAGCTTTGAGGAAAAAGAGACTATTCTTAACTTACAACTTTTAAAATCAAAAATTGAAAAATTAACTTGGGTAGACAGTGTCATAACTGTAATCGATGTGCCTTTATTGAAGAGTACAGATGAAAGTTTAATGGAAAGGTTAAAAAATTATAAAACTTTAGCTTATCCAGAGATTGATAGGAAAAGAGGTTTTAGTGAAATTTTAAATAGTCCTATTTATAAAGATTACGTAATAAGTAGTGATGGAAAAACCTCTGGGATAGTTGTTTATTTAAAAAAGGATGAAAGATTAGCAGAATATATCAAAGTTAAAGATAAGTATTTTCTTCAATCAAAAGAGGTGGGTTTAACGAAGGACGAGAAATTCAATTATAAGAAGTTTTTATTAGAGTATGAAGACTATAGGAATCTTTACAATAAAAGAAATCATCAAAATATCTCAGAAATAAGAGATGTAATCAGTAAGTATGGAGAAAATGCAAAGATTCATTTAGGTGGAATACCAATGATTGCTGACGATATGATGAGTTTCATTAAAAATGATATAATCGTTTTTGGTATTGGCGTTTTCGTTTTTATAATTATAACACTTTGGTTGATATTTAGAGATATTAAGTGGGTATTCATGCCGCTGGTAGGTTGCATAACTTCTGTAGTTATTATGATCGGTTTGCTTGGATTAATTGGATGGAAAGTGACTGTTATCTCCTCAAATTTTATTGCTTTGATGCTAATCCTTAATATGGCTATGAATATTCATGTGACGGTAAGATTTTTGCAAATTAGAAAAGAGAATCCAGAATTAAATAAAAGCGAGGCTGTATTAGAAGCAAGTAAAAAAATGATGTTACCCATCCTTTATACAGTTTTAACAACAATATTTGCTTTTATGTCTCTTATATTTAGCGGCATAAAACCTATTATTGATTTTGGATGGATGATGACTTTAGGTTTAATAGTTTCATTAATTGTGACTTTTCTGCTTTTACCTTCACTAATAAATTTTTTTGCAAAAGATGAAGAAATTAAGATAAGAGAAATAGAAAAATCTAAAATAACAACAGCTCTGGGTAATTTTGCAAAAAAGAGTAGGATATTTATTTTTGCATCTACATCTTTAATCATAGTAGCAAGTTTTGTTGGAATATCAAAGTTAGAGGTAGAAAATAGTTTTATTAATTACTTCGATAAAGAAACTGAAATTTACAAAGGAATGAAGAAAATAGATGAAGATCTTGGAGGCACAACCCCATTAAATGTAATAATAAAATTTCCAAAAAAAGAGAAAGAAAAGGATAAAACCGAAGACGATGAATTTTCTGAATGGGATGAGGATACTGAAAGTAATGAAGAAAAGTCAAAGTATTGGTTTACAAGGGACAAAATGGATGTAATTTTAAAAGTTCATGACTATTTGGACTCTCTTCCGGAAACAGGAAAGGTATTATCATTCGGATCAATATTAAGAGTAGCTGAGGATTTAAATAATAAAGAATTGCAGAGTCTCGAGATAGCTGTATTGTATAGTAAAATTCCCGAGGAGATAAAAAAAGAAATTATTTCACCATATATCTCTGTGGATGCAGATGAAGCAAGAGTAACTGTTAGAATTAAAGACTCTTTGAAGGACCTTAGAAGAAACGAATTGATCAAAAAAATAAACCTAGAACTACATACAAATTTAGGTTTGAATAAAGATGAATATAAGCTCGCAGGTGTATTGATTTTATTTAACAATTTGCTTCAAAGTTTATTTAAATCTCAAATTTTGACTCTTGGAATTGTAATGATCGGAATTTTAACGATGTTTTTTATTTTATTTAGAAATATCATTTTATCTATAATAGGCGTTGTTCCAAATTTTATTGCAGCTTTTTTTATTTTAGGGATTATAGGTTTAATGAATATCCCCTTGGATATGATGACTATTACAATAGCGGCGATAACGATTGGAATTGCTGTTGATAATAGCATTCACTATATTTATAGATTTAAAGAAGAGTTTAAAAAGATTAATAATTATGAAAAAACTATTGATAAATGTCATGAAACCGTTGGAGTGGCCATTTTAAATACCTCCATAACTATCGTGTTTGGCTTTTCTATTTTAATTTTATCAAAATTTATTCCAACGATTTATTTTGGGATATTCACCGGTATAGCTATGTTGCTAGCAATGATATCTGTTCTAACCCTATTACCAAAATTATTATTAATTTTAAAACCTTTTGGAAACGATTCCAAAAGCCTCATATAATGATTGATACAATCAAAGATTTTATTACTAGTGTAAACCTCTTTGATTTTATAGTTGCTCTAATTTTCACCTACTGTGTATTACAGTGTTTTGTAAAAGGCTTTTCACTAAGTTTAATATCTTTTATGAAATGGGTCCTATCTACAGTGATTACTATAATTTTAGTTCCTAAAATAAGACCGATAGTAAGTGAATATGTTGAGTCTGAATTTGTAAATAATATTGGTATTGGAGTTTTAATTTTTATATTAACTTTATTTTTAATAATAGTTTTAGGGAAAGGTCTTGGAAGAGCTGTCACCTGGACAGGTGTTGGTTCAATAGATAAGTCGTTTGGTGTTTTATTTGGTTTTTTTAAAGGATACGTAGTCTCTGTGTGTATATTTTCTATATTAAATTGGTTTTATCCATACAAAAATTGGGGTATATCAGCTGAAGAAGCATTAGCATTTAACATTATAAATAAAGGTAGTAAAATATTAATTGAGGAATTTCCATCCAACGAAGATTTAATTGATACGAAAGAAAAAATTGAGAAGATTTGAGAAAGATAAACTAAGAGAAGAGTGTGGAATTTTTGGAATTTCCAACCACGCCGACTCTGCAGCTTTAGTAGCTTTAGGTTTACATGCTTTACAACATAGAGGACAAGAAGGGTGTGGTATAGTCTCTTTTGACGGAAAAAATTATCATTCAGAAAAAAGACAAGGTTTAGTTGGGGATCACTTTACAAATCCAGAAACAATAAAAAAATTACCAGGTGAATTTGCAATAGGTCATAACAGATATTCAACAACTGGTGAAACATCTTTGAGAAATATTCAGCCTTTTTTTGCTGATCTACATATGGGAGGGTTGAGTGTGGCTCATAACGGGAATTTGACTAATGCTCTTCTTCTTAGATCTGATTTGGTTAAAGATGGAGCAATTTTTAGAACCACTAGTGATACCGAAACAATAGTTCAATTAATCGCGAAATCTAAAAGAGATAAATTTATAGATAAATTGATAGACGCTCTTTTCCAAATAAAAGGTGGATATTCACTTATTTTGATGACAAATAAAAAATTAGTAGGTGTTAGAGACCCTTTTGGAATAAGGCCTTTGGTAATTGGGAAATTAAAAAATTCATATATTTTTGCGTCTGAAACCTGCGCCCTAGACATTGTAGGTGCAACATTTATAAGAGAAGTGGAAAACGGTGAAATAGTTTTCATAGAAGATGAAAAAATTAAAAGTATAAAACCTTTTCCAAAACAAAAATCTCGTCCTTGTGTATTTGAATATATTTATTTTACAAGACCGGACAGTTTGATTGAGGGAAAATGTGCTTATGAATATAGAAAAAAATTAGGTTATGAACTCGCAAAAGAAACCGATATAAATGCGGATTTAGTTGTACCAGTTCCGGACTCAGGTGTTCCAGCAGCACTAGGGTATGCTGTTCAAGCGAAGAAAAAATTTGAGCTTGGATTGATAAGAAATCACTATGTAGGCAGAACTTTTATTGAACCATCTCAAAATATTAGAAGTCTAGGTGTTAAATTAAAACTTAGTTCAACAAAAACCATTGTTAAGAATAAGAGGATTATTCTCATCGATGACTCTCTTGTTAGAGGCACAACATGTTTAAAAATTGTAAAAATGCTTTATGAAGCTGGGGCTAATGAAGTTCATGTTAGAATCGCTTGCCCAGAAATAAAATACCCAGATTTTTATGGTGTGGATATGCCCACAAAAGAAGAGTTGCTAGCACATAATAGAACCAATGAGGAAATGTGTGGTTATATTAAAGCTAAAAGTCTAAAATTTTTAAGCTTAAATGGTTTATACAATGCTCTGACAGGTAATGAGAGAAATAATAATTATCCCCAATTTAGCGACCATTATTTTACTGGTGATTATCCAATCAAACCAACTGACAGCCTAGAAGGATTTAAAATTAAACAGCTATCATTATTAAGCGGTAAATCAAACAATTAATCAATAACAATTAATTTATTTTTGTTATTTATAAATATTAAAGAGTTGTCTACAAAAATTGGATATGTTTTAATTTTTGAAGATAATTTTTGAACACTTTGTATTTCTCCATAAAAATTAAGTTTTAAATAAAAAGAGTTTTTTAAAAATATATACAAGTGATTATCAGCAATCATCATTGATTGAAATTCCGCAGATTTTTTTTTCACGTTGAGATATTTTGCTATTTCATCATTTAAATCATATGAATAAACAATCTCATAATTTTCAAGATCTACTGAAACTAATAAATTGTTTTTGGTTATTAAAAAAAGATGTTTTTTTGTTAATATAGGTTTAATAACTGATGAAAAGTTTTGTTTGTAATTCACTCTTCCTGTTTCAGTATCAATTATATAAGTATCTTTGTCTGAACTAATCACAATTTGATCACCATTATTCACGATTTGATTGCTAATGAACAAGTTACTTGGATTAATATCTTCTGATTGATTTAAATTTAAAAACCAATTTATTCTAGCGGTGTCTTTATTAAGTGCGTACAATGATCCATAAGTATTTAAATAAAAAATTTTATTTTCATTTGCAGATAAGTTATTTGTAAATTTATTTTTTAAAACAGTTTCCTCTGTTGGAATCTTTTTTATTACTTCACCTGAATACAAATCAAAAAAATATAAATTGTTACTTTGATCAGCACCAATTAATTTATTATCATAAATTTTTAAATTTGATCTAAAAGGTATCTTATAGTTTTTTGCCCACAAAATTTTATTTTTTTCGTAATTGTAAGCATATAAAAAACCTAAATTATCAGAAACATAAATATTATCGTCATTTGTTGATATATTTAGATTTTTATCAAATTTTTTAAATCTTTTTTTATAAAAATTAAATTTTGCTTTTTCTCTCTTATCCTTTAGAGAATATACTATTAAATTACCTTTGATATCACTCAAAATTAAATTACCTTTGTTGAATAAAAAAAATTCCCCTACTTTGCTTCTTGTAAGTTTTTTACTTTTAAGTAATAAGTTGTTTTTATTTTTATAGCTTAAATTTTCATTATTGTTACTTTCATTATAAAAAATATCAGGCCAGTTTATATTCCTTTTGTTTTTCAGATTCTCAAAAGTTAAGTTTTTTTTGTGCATGATAATTTTATTAAAAATCTCTTTCGATGTGACTAATGTTTCAAATTTAGTAGAATCTTTTTTTTTTAGATTTCGATTTTCACTCATCCAGATCCCAGATTTATTATCGAAGGAACATGACGACAAATATATAATAATAGATAAAATAAATATTGATCTCATAAAAATTATTTATTCAATATCTCTAACGCAAGGTGTCTAAGAGCTGAGTTTTTTTCTACTAAACTTTTTAATAATTGAATTCCCTCTATCTCTTTTGAGCTATTAATGAGATATAGCCCTTTTTTTAATATGATTAAGTCTTTTTGCTCATTTGAATTATTCATTGACTCTATAATTTCAAAGTATTTGAGTATTTGTTCTGTATCAGTGACTAAATTTTTTTCTATCAAAGTATTTAGTGATAATAAGCTATAAAATTTATTCTTTTTATAAATTACCTCTTCAAATAATTCTTTAGATCTAATTTTATCACCTTTGGCAAGATATAGTCCTGCCTCAATATATTTTTCAGAGGCTAAATCATTTTTATTATTTTGATGAATGTTTAAAAAAATATTAAAGAGGGAAAGAGTAAATATAACAACAATTAAAAAATATATTTTTATTTTATGCTTATTATAAATATTGATTAACTTATTATTATGAATTGTGTTTTTATTTAAATCTTCATCCATTTAAAAAATTTTTAATAGTTGGAAATTTTTTTGATTTTACTTCTCTAGTATATTTTTTTACAGCTTTTTCAATTATTCTGTCTAAAAATGCATATTTTTTTACAAATTTAGGATAAAAACCACTTATTCCCAACATATCATCTGTTACTAGTATTTGCCCGTCGCAATGAGAAGAGGAACCTATTCCAATAGTCGGTATGTTTAAATTTTTTGTTATCAATTTTGAGGACAGTGGAGAAATACATTCTAATACAATAGAGAATGCTCCAGACTTTTCTACATTTTTAGCCTCTTTTAAAAGTTTTATCGCTTTTTTTTTACTATCACCTTCAATTTTAAAGTTATTTTTAAATTGTGGAGTAAAACCTATGTGACCCATCACAGGTATTTTTATTTTTACAAGTTCTTTAATTATATTAAAATTTCTACCATTACTCTCAATTTTAACAGCATCGCATTTTGTTAACCTCATTATATTTTTGGCATTTTTTTTTGCTAGTATACTATTACTGTAAGTTCCTTTAGGCATATCTACCACTAGAAGTGAGTTTTTTACTCCTTTTTTGACACTAATAGTATGTTGAATAATATTTTCTATACTTATTGAATGTGTATTGTTTAATCCATAAAGAACATTTGCCATTGAATCTCCAACAAGCACGATATCACAATACTTATCAAGAATTTTAGCAATATTTTTTGAATACGCCGTTAAACTTACTATTTTAGATTTATTCTTTTTTTTTTGAATTTTTATAATTTTATTATTCATTTTTAAGTATTCTTATTCTAACTCGATTGTACTTGGTGGTTTTGAGCTTATATCATAAACCACTCTGTTTATACCTTTTACGTTATTTATTATTTTATTTGAAATATTGTTAAAAAAATCTTTCGGAAATGTAAAAAAATCTGCTGTCATTCCGTCTTCTGAGGTTACGGCTCTCAATAAGCAGGTATATTCATATGTTCGCGAATCTCCCATAACTCCCACTGTTCTTACAGGTAATAAAGCAGCATAAGCTTGCCATATTTTATCATAAAGTTTTAGTCTGTTAAGTTCGTTTATATAAATGTAATCAGCTTTTTGGAGTATATTTATTTTCTCTCTTGTAACATTTCCTAGTATCCTTATGCCAAGTCCTGGTCCAGGAAAAGGATGTCTATTAGAAATATCTTTGGTCAAACCTAATGAATTTCCAAGAACTCTTACTTCATCTTTAAAAAATTCTCTTAATGGTTCAATTAATTTTAATTTCATTTTTTTAGGTAAGCCTCCTACGTTATGATGTGATTTTATCTTTGAAGACTTACTTCCTGTCGGAGATTGGCTTTCAATTATATCTGGATACAATGTTCCTTGCGCTAAATATTTTACATTTTTAAATTTTTTTGCTTCTCTTTCAAATATTCTTATAAACAATTTACCTATTATCTTTCTTTTTTTTTCTGGGTCGTGTATATTTTTTAATCTTTTAAGAAAAATGCTTGAGGCATTAATCAATCTAACATTCAATTTGTATTTTTTTTTGAATAATTTGAAGGTATATTTGAATTCATTCTTTCTCATAAGCCCGGTATCAACCATTATGCAAATTAGATTTTTTTTAATTGCTTTATTAATTAATAAAGCAACCACGCTACTATCCACCCCTCCAGAAAGTGCGCACAATACTTTACCTTTTTTTACTTTACTTCTTATATCTTGAATAAGTCTATTTTTTTGTGAGGGAATACTCCACTTTTTTTTTAATTTACAAATTGAAAATAAGAAATTTTTAAAAATATATTTACCATTATCGGTATGAGTCACCTCTGGATGAAATTGTACACCATAAATCTTTTCTCTGTTATTTTCTAGAATTGTTAATTTAGACTCGTTAGTAGATGCAACGACTTGAAAATTCTTTGGTAATTTTACTACTGCGTCTTCATGGCTCATCCAAACAGAACTTCCTTTGTAAAAAAAGCCTTTTGTTAAAATTGAATTTTTTTTTTTCAAAATAAGCGCCCTGCCAAACTCTCTCCTCTTTTTTGAAGATTTAATCTTTCCACCGTATAGCTTTGCAATAAGTTGTAAACCGTAACAAATTCCTAGTATCGGTATTTTAATTTTAAAAATTTTTTTTGGAACTGTCTGAAATTTTTTTTTTGTGACTGTTGAAGGACCGCCAGATAAAATTATTCCTTTTATAGTATCATAATCTTTAATCTTTTTAATTTGAGATGGTGTAAGTATTTCTGAATAAACACCAAGTTCTCTCACTCTTCTTGCTATAAGTTTAGTAACTTGTGAGCCAAAATCAACTATAATTATCTTATCTTTATGACTATGAAATTGCATTTATTTTTTTGATAAATTTTCAATTTCAATTTTTAATTTCTTGCTCTCTTCGCAAAGTTTTTTGCAAACAGTCATCAGCTTATTATTTAATTCTTTGCTTTTTTTATAGTCCGAATTATCTAATTTCAATTTAGCCAAATAATAAATTGCCTCTTCATTATTTGGATTAAGTAGAATTACAGTGTGTAAATTTTGCTCCTCAAGAACTTTTTCTTTGAAATTATTAAAAATTCTCGAAAGATATAAATATGACATCTCGCTTTTTGGATTAAAAACTATATCTTGCTCAAATTTAAACTTTGCTTCATCATATTTTTTTACTTTGTACAGGTTAAGTCCTTCCTCAAAAAATTTGTTTTTTGCTAACGAAAAATTTGATAAAAGTACGAAAATTATTATAAATATTAATAATCGTTGAGTCATAATTTGAAATTAATTGATTTTTGAGTCATCTCTACACTATGGACCATACTCTCATAAAAACCAGCTTTTGTAATTTTAATAAATTTAGCATTTTTTTTTAATTGATTTAAATTTTTTGCTCCAATATACCCCATTGATGAGCGCAGACCACCTTGTAATTGATAAATAATTTTTGAAACATTTCCTTTATATTCTACTCTACCTTCCACACCTTCTGGTACAAATTTTGATTTATCTTTAAATTTTTTTTGAAAATATCTATTTGCAGAGCCAGATGACATAGCGCCAATAGATCCCATGCCTCGATATTGTTTATAAATTTTTCCTTTTATCTTAAATTTTTTTCCTGGACTTTCATCTGTTCCAGCAAATATAGATCCCATCATAATTGCATCGGCACCAGCGGCTAAGGCTTTTGCAAGATCTCCAGAAAATTTTATACCTCCATCAGATATAATCTTTACTTTTTTATTTTTTAAGGCATTGCTTACTTCCATAATTGCTGAAATTTGTGGAACACCAATTCCTGCAACCATTCTTGTTGTGCAAATTGATCCGGGACCTATACCTACTTTTATAATGTCAGCACCTGAATTATACAGTTTCTTCGCTGCATCTCCTGTTGCTATATTACCTACACATATTGGGACTGTACTTTTAATATTTTTTAATTTTGACAATGTATTTAATACCTTTCCGCTGTGACCGTGGGCAGTATCAATTACAATTAAATCACAGCCGCCATCGACTAATGATTTTGCTCTTATTATGTCATCGCCACCAGTCCCCACTGCAGCACCTACAAATAATTTTTTCTTTTTTACCTGAGTAATTTCATTGGTTTGTTTTTTTATGTCTAAATTTCTATGTATAATTCCAATGCCACCGGCTTTTGCAATAGCTATGGCCATTTTAGATTCTGTAACTGTATCCATTGCTGAAGATAAGAAAGGAACTTTTAATTTAATTTTTTTTGTTAGTTCTATTGAAATATCTGTTTGATTTGGCAATACATTAGAATACTGCGGAAGCAACAATACATCATCAAAGGTTAAAGATTCTTTTATTGTATCCATATAAACTTATATACAATTTTTAAAATTTATAAAGACTTTAAAATCTTACAATGTAAATAAGTCTCTTTCGACTCACTCCTGCTCGAATCTGGCTTAAAGAAATTTACCTTTTCAAATGTTGATTTAGCCAGAGTTTTTACTTGTATGAAGTCATCTCCCATAAATACCTTTGACACAAATACCCCATTTTTTTTTAGAATTTTTGATGAGAAATTAATAGCCTCTGAACATAATAAATTTGTTCTTATAGAATCAAGAGATTTGTTTCCTGTTGTATCTGCTGCCATATCAGACACGGCTACATCGATTTTTCCATTGAAAAAATCGGTTATCTTTTTCTTTGAGTTGTCATCAAAAATATCACAATTGAAAAATTTTACGTTCCTTATTGGACTCATAGGCTTAATATCAATAGATAAAATTTTGCCACTAATAATCATTTTTCTAGCAACCTGGGACCATCCACCGGGACTAGCTCCAAGGTCAAGAAGATTTGTGTTTTTTTTTAAAAAATTAAATTTATTATTTAGTTCTATTAGTTTAAATGAAGCTCTTGATCTATAACCTAAAGTTTTTGACTTTTTAAAAAATTGATCTCGATGCTGTTTTATTTTCCATGAATTACTTTTTTTTGCTCTCTTTGATTTTTTCATTATAAAATATCTTCATGGTCCTCATCAGATGTTTTATAAATATTTTTTTTTTGCTGAGATTTGTAAATAAAAATACTAGCAGGAATAATTAACATATAAACCAAACCAAAAATTAAAAGGGTTTCAAAAGTATAAAATAATAATGCAATAAATATTACACCAGCTGCTAGTAATAAAAATACCGTAGTTTTTGATGAAATAGAAATTTTCTTAAAAGATAATGTGGGAATTTTACTAACTAAAAGCAATGCGATTAAAATAGTTAAAAACGGCGTAAAAATCTTTAAGTTAAAATTAAAATTTAAATTTGCAAGTTCGTATATTAAGGGCATCAATATTAATAAACCACCAACTGGGGATGGGATCCCTTCAAAAAAATTATATTTCCACTCTTGCTGAGTGTCAATTTTAGTAAGATTGAATCTTGCAAGTCTTAAAACACAACAAACAGAATAAATTAATGCAATAGCCCATCCAAGTTTCCCATAAGTGTTAAGGTTCCAAAAATAAAGAATTAATACTGGAGCAATTCCAAAACTAACGAAATCAGTTAAAGAGTCTAACTCTTTTCCAAATTCAGAAGTGCCATTAATTAATCTTGCAATTCTACCATCCAAAGCGTCTAAAATTGCCGCAAATAGAATTAAGGTTACTGCTAAACTAAAGTTTCCATCTATAGAAAATTTAATTGAGCTTATTCCTAAACACAATCCCCCCAAAGTAAGAATATTTGGCAAAAGATATCTCGTTTTTTTTGATGTAACTAATTTAAATTTTTTATCCTGTTTCATTAATCTGAAGCTATTAAACTTTCTCCGGCAGTAACATTTTGTCCAATTTTTGCTAGAACTTTCTTATTTTTAAAGTAAATATCAACTCTACTTCCAAATCTAATCATTCCGATTCTTTCTCCTTGTTTTAGATTTTGCCCTTGTTCTACGTCACAAACTATTCTTCTTGCTATTAACCCAGCAATTTGAACGATGATAATCTCTTCATTATTGTTATTAGTTTTTACTTTGAAAAAATTTCTTTCGTTTTCTTCACTTGCTTTGTCTAAAGATGCATTTAAAAATTTTCCAGGCTTGTAATAAATTTCCTCAACTTTTCCGCTTGTAGGTACTCTATTAACATGACAATTAAACACATTCATGAATACGCTCACTCTTGTGTATGTAGTATTTTCTAATCTTAATTCTTCAGGTCCAGACTTTTCTGAAATATCGGTGATTAATCCGTCTGCCGGGCTTACTAAATAACTATCATCATTGATTGAATATCGATCAGGATCTCGAAAAAAGTAATATACCCAAAATGAAATGATTATTAAAATTGATCCAAGAAATTTAGAAAAAATTAAGACTATAAATGTAGTCAATATGGAAATGGCTAAAAATTTGTATCCTTCTTTATGAATTTTCGGAAAAATAGTATTAAACATAATTTTAAGTTTGCTAAATTTTTCTTAATATGTATAAAAATTAAAGTTTATCAATCAATATTTTATGTCAAAAATAAAAGTTAAAAATCCAGTAGTAGAGCTAGACGGCGATGAAATGACCAGAATTATATGGTCATTTATTAAAGATAAGCTAATAAAACCTTATCTTGAGGTAAATCTTAAATATTACGACCTTGGGATGGAAAGCCGAGACAAAACTGATGACCAAATCACAGTAGATGCGGCAAATGCAATCAAGCAACATGGTGTGGGGGTGAAATGTGCTACGATCACACCTGATGAGGCCCGAGTCAAAGAATTCAAATTAAAGAAGATGTGGAGGTCTCCAAATGGAACTATTAGAAATATTTTAGGAGGAACGGTTTTTAGAGAACCAATTATTTGTAACAATGTGCCTAAACTAGTTCCTGGTTGGACCAAACCAATTGTGATTGGGAGACATGCCTTTGGTGATCAATATCGAGCTACTGACTTTCTGATACCTGGTGAAGGAAATTTGGAAGTCAAATGGACCTCAAAAGATGGAAAAGATATAAAAAAGTTTAAAGTTTTTGATTTTCCCGGATCTGGAACTGCTCTTGCGATGTACAATTTAGATGTTTCTATTAAGAATTTTGCAAGAGCATGTATGAATTATGGCCTTGAAAGAAATTGGCCAGTATATTTATCAACTAAGAATACAATTTTAAAAGCTTATGATGGTAGATTTAAAGACCTTTTCCAAGAAGTTTTTAATAAAGAATTTTCTGATAAATTTAAAAAAGCAAATATTACATACGAACATAGATTGATTGATGATATGGTTGCATGCGCCATGAAATGGAATGGCGGGTATGTTTGGGCGTGTAAAAATTATGATGGTGATGTGCAATCAGATACAGTAGCACAAGGATTTGGATCTTTAGGGTTGATGACTAGTGTATTGATGACTCCAGATGGTAAAACAGTAGAGTCCGAAGCTGCCCACGGAACTGTAACTAGACATTACAGAATGCATCAAGAGGGAAAGCAAACTTCGACAAACCCAATAGCATCTATATTTGCGTGGACTAGAGGTTTAGCTCACAGAGGAAAACTTGATGACAATCAAGAACTAATTAAATTTTCAAAAAATGTTGAGGAAGTTTGTATTAAAACAGTTGAGAGTGGTTTTATGACTAAAGATCTTGCAATTCTTATAGATAAATCAAATAAGTTTCTAACTACAAATCAATTTTTGGAAGCAATTGATGGAAACTTAAAGAAAAGGCTTAACTAATTTTCTTAGATATTTCCTTAAAAGCTTCATCAATTTTGCTTTTATCTACCCCACCTGCTTGAGCAAAGTCTTTCCTACCACCGCCTCCTTTGCCTCCAAGAATTGCTGACGCAGCTTTTACCAGATCTACGGCATTATATTTTGAAGTCAAATCTTGGGAAATACCTACAGCTAAACCCACCTTATCTTCAAACGTTGAAATACTAATTAAAATTCCAGATTTTATATCTTTTTTTCCTTGATCAATTACACTTCTTAGTTCTTTTGGAGGAAAATCTTTTAAAATTTGTTCTCGTATTAATATATTCCCAATCTTTTTATCTTTGATTATATTTTTACTTTTATCTTTCTTGATACCCTCAATTTTTACTTTATTAAGCTGTTTATTCAAATTTTTTAAATTTTCGGACAAATCTAAATCTTCTTTAAAATTAGGTTTAATTTTCAATTTTTGTAGTTCATTTTTAATTAATTTTATATCTTTTTTAAGATTTGACTCTTTCAGAGATTTATCTTTTTTTTGTGTTTTTTCGTATTCTTCTAATTGCTTGTCCCTTAATGCCTCAACCCTTCTTACTCCTGATGCAATAGAAGATTGACTTATTACTTTAAACTTACCAACTTCTTTAGTGTTTTTAACATGTGTTCCCCCACATAGTTCTGTTGAGAAGAAACCACTATTTTCTTTTCCCATAAATACCACTCTTACTTCCTCCCCATACTTTTCTCCGAACAATGCAAGGGCACCCATGCCAACTGCCTCCTTTGGGGTCATTATTCTTGTTTGCACGTCTGTGGATCCAGTTACTATGTCATTAACTATATTGTTTATTTTAGCCATTTCATTTTTTTCAATAGGTTTGTTATGACTAAAATCAAATCTTAGCCTTTCAGGAGAGACTAATGAACCTTTTTGTGTCACATGCTTTCCTAAAGTTCTTCTTAATGATTCATGTAATAAATGAGTAGCTGAATGATAGGCTTTTGAATTATTTCTTTTTAAGACATCTATTTCTAAATTAACGCTTTGCCCAATTGAAATTGTACCCATTTCAACTTTTCCATAATGAACAAATAAATCTCCCATTTTTTTTTGAGTATCATTTATTTTAATTTTACAATCGGTATTAAAAATATAACCCTGATCACCTACTTGACCGCCAGACTCACCATAAAATGGAGTTTGATTTGCTATTATTTCTATTTCATCGCTAGTGCTAGCAGAGGCTACAAATTTACCTTTTTTTGAAATTTTTAATATTACACCTTCAGCTTTATCAAATTCATAGCCTAAAAATTCAGTAGGACTTAGTTCCTCTCTAACTTTAAACCACCTTTCCTCAACAGACTTATCTCCTGATCCTTTCCAATTCGCTCTTGCTAAAGCTTTGCTTTTTTCCATCTCTCTCTCAAAACCAACATTGTCTACTGTAATATCTTTACCTCTTAGGATGTCGGCAGTAAGGTCTAAGGGAAAGCCATAAGTATCATATAATTTAAAAGCTTCTAAACCCGGTAAAGTTTTATTTTGGACTTTATTTAAATTTTCATTGAGTATTTTCATACCGCGCTCTAAAAGAGAGGAAAATTTCTCTTCTTCATTTTTAAGAGTTTCAACTATCAACTCTCTACCACTTATTAATTCTGGGTAACTATTTTGCATCTCATTTAATAAAACTTCAAAAAGTTTATAAAAAACAGGATTTTTGCTGCCTAAAGAATGAGCATGTCTCATCCCTCTTCTCATTATTCTTCTTAAAACATATCCACGTCCTTCATTTGAAGGTAATATCCCTTCGGCAATTAAAAAACTACTTGCTCTTAAGTGATCAGCAATAACTCTGTGGCTTGCTATTGTTTTACTGTCGATTAAAGTCTTTGTTATATCAGATGAAGCAGCCATTATTTTTTTGAAGTGATCAATTTTATAATTGTCATGAGTCCCTTGTAAAACTGCTGTCATTCTCTCGAGTCCCATGCCTGTATCTACTGAGGGTTTTGGCAGATCAATTCTTTTTGTTTTTGATATTTGTTCGTACTGCATAAATACAAGGTTCCAAATTTCTATAAATCTATCACCGTCTTCTTCGGGGCTTCCAGGCGGACCACCTTTCAACTTATCACCATGATCATAAAAAATTTCAGAACAAGGACCACAGGGCCCTGTATCACCCATTGACCAAAAATTATCAGATGTAGAAATTTTTATAATTTTGCTTTCATTTAAACCAGCAATTTTTTTCCAAAGATTGAATGCATCATTATCTTCATTAAAAACAGTAACTAATAATTTTTCTTTAGGTAAATCAAAGTCTCTAGTCAACAAAGTCCAAGCATGATGAATAGCTTGTTCTTTAAAATAATCACCGAATGAAAAATTTCCCAGCATTTCAAAAAAAGTATGGTGTCTAGGTGTATAGCCAACATTTTCTAAATCATTATGTTTTCCACCTGCTCTTACACATTTTTGTGATGTAGTGGCTGTTTTATATGGTCTTTTTTCTAACCCAGTGAAAACATTTTTAAACTGAACCATACCTGAATTCGTAAACATTAATGTAGGGTCGTTATTTGGTACTAAATTGCTTGAGTCAACAATTTGATGATTGTTTTTTTTAAAATAATCCAAAAATTTTTTTCTTACATCTGTAAGCAAAATTTCGCTCATAGTTTATTAAATACAGATATTTTTCGGCTTGTCTATATAGAGATTAATTAGTCTGCTTTTTGTCGTTATCTACAACAACGCATATTTCAGATTTTGTAAGAAATCTTTGTCCTGTACCATTATCTAGGGAAAACATTCCTCCAATTCCTTTAACTGCATCAATTGTAAGATCTGTATGTTTCCATTTTTCGTATTGGTCCTCGTTCATATAAAAAGGAGTTCCGTCTACCTCTCCTAGTTTTACATCGCTGTTACCAACTTGATATTCTTTTGCTGGAAAACACATAGGCGCGCTACCATCACAGCATCCGCCTGATTGATGAAATAAAAGATCGTCTCCGTGAACTTCTTTAATTTCATTAAGTAATTTTTTTGCTGATAGTGTGAATGATACTTTCATTTGTATATTTCGGCCCATGATCAAAGAATCATGGGCCATTATATATTATTGGTTAAAAGAAGCCTAATTTTTTCTCACTGTAAGACACGTGTAAATTCTTAACCTGTCTATAATGATTCAACATCATTTTGTGAGTTTCTCTTCCGATACCAGATTGTTTGTACCCACCAAATGCAGCGTGTGCAGGGTATGCGTGGTAACAGTTTGTCCAAACTCTACCTGCCTCTATACCTCTACCCATTCTGTATGCAATGTTTCCATCTCTAGTCCAAACACCCGCTCCTAATCCATAAAGAGTGTCATTAGCTATTTCTAATGCTTCTTTCTCATCTTTAAAAGTTGTAACTGATACAACTGGTCCAAAGATCTCTTCTTGGAAAATTCGCATATTATTTTTACCTTCGAAAATTGTCGGTTGGATATAGTTTCCTTTTTCCAAACCGCTATTAATCTTGGCTTCGCTTCCACCACATAGAACTTTGGCACCTTCTTTTTTTCCCAAGTCTAGATAAGACTTAATTTTTTCCATTTGTTCTAAGGAAGCTTGAGCTCCAATCATAGTTTCCATTTTTAAAGGATTGTCTTGTTTCACAGCTTTAGTTCTTGCAATCGCTTTTTCCATGAACTTATCATAGATAGATTTTTGAATTAAAGCTCTGCTTGGACAAGTACAAACTTCTCCTTGGTTTAGTGTAAACATAGCAAAACCTTCTAAACATTTGTCAAAGAAGTCGTCATCTTTAGCCATAACATCTTCGAAGAAAATATTTGGCGATTTACCACCTAATTCCAATGTAATTGGTATTAAGTTTTGAGATGCATACTGCATAATCAAACGTCCAGTAGTAGTTTCACCTGTAAAAGCAATCTTCTTAATTCTTTTTGAAGAAGCCAAAGGTTTACCTGCTTCAAGACCATAACCGCTTACAACGTTTACAACACCTGCTGGTAATAGATCTCCAATAAGTTCCATTAAAAGCATAATCGATGCTGGTGTTTGTTCAGCTGGTTTTAATACTACACAGTTACCTGCTGCCAATGCTGGAGCTAGTTTCCATGTAGCCATTAATAATGGGAAGTTCCAAGGTATAATCTGACCAACTACACCTAGTGGTTCTGGTATGTGGTAAGAATATTCGCTGTTACTGATTTCAGCAACTGATCCTTCCTCTGCTCTTATTACTCCTGCAAAATATCTCCAATGATCAATTACTAAAGGTAAATCAGCAGCCATACATTCTCTAATTGGCTTACCATTGTCTAGACATTCCGCTGTAGCTAAAACGTTTAGATTTTTCTCTATGACATCAGCAATCTTTAAGAGTATATTTGATCTCTCAGTGATTGATGTTTTTCCCCAAGCAGGAAATGCTGCATGGGCTGCGTCAAGAGCAAAATCTACGTCCTTTTCATTCGATCGTGGCACCTTACAGATAACTTCATTAGTGATAGGAGTAGTATTATCAAAATACTTTCCAGATTTAGGTTCTACAAATTTTCCGTTGATGTAGTTTCCATATTTAGCTTTAAATGGAAATTTAACCTTCAAATGAGAGGTATCTAAAGATGAAGACACTTTCGAGCTTGATGCTTGTTGTGTACTCATTTTTCCCCCTTTGTTTAATACTCTTATTAAAACCAATCTGAACTGGATTGTATACTTGTATTTTTGACACTTTTTTTCAGACTACTAAATATAGTTATAGTCAATTCTAAGTTGAGTTTTCACGAGAAACGGGAGATTTAAATTAAACCTCCCGTTGAAATGATGGCTGAGGAATTAATCTTCCTCTTTTTTATCGCTAATTTTTTCGTTTGCTGAAGGATTACCCTCTAGCTCTTTACTGATCGCTGAAGCTTCATCTCTAATTATTTTTTCTATCTCTGCAGCGACGTTAGGGTTTTTTTGAAGATAAATTTTGGCATTTTCTCTTCCTTGACCTATTTTTTCACCCTTGTAAGCATACCAAGCTCCTGATTTTTCAACTACACCAGCCTTAGTGCCAAGGTCTATTAATTCACCTAACTTGCTTATTCCTTTTCCGTACATTAAGTCAAACTCAACAACTTTAAATGGTGGAGCCACTTTGTTTTTAATTACTTTTACTCTTGTAGAATTACCTATAATTTGATCTTTTTCTTTAATTGCCCCTATTCTTCTAATATCCATTCTCACAGATGAGTAAAATTTTAATGCATTTCCACCTGATGTAGTTTCTGGATTACCAAACATAACTCCAATCTTCATTCTTATTTGGTTTATAAAGATTACCATTGTATTTGATTTGGAAACTGACCCTGTAATTTTTCTTAAAGCTTGACTCATTAGTCTAGATTGCAAACCAACATGATGATCTCCCATTTCTCCCTCTAATTCTGCCTTAGGAGTTAGTGCTGCTACTGAGTCAACAACTAATACAGATACTGATCCTGATTTTATTAATGTATCAGTAATTTCTAAAGCCTGTTCCCCAGTATCTGGTTGAGAAATTAATAATTCCTCAGTCTTTACTCCTAGTTTTTTTGCGTATACTGGATCCATTGCATGCTCTGCATCAACAAATGCGCAAATTCCGCCAGCTTTTTGAGCTTCTGCAACAACCTGCAAAGCTAAAGTAGTTTTACCAGAAGACTCTGGTCCATAAATTTCAATAATTCTACCTTTAGGTAAACCTCCTATTCCTAATGCTAAATCTAAGCTCAATGAACCTGTTGAAATAGCTTCAACATCTAACGCCTGTTGTTGACCCAACCTCATTACTGAACCTTTACCGAAGTTTTGATCAATTTGGCTTATTGCAGCCTCTAGTGACTTGTTTTTCTCTTTTAATTCTTGTTGTTTTTTGTTGTCTGATTTGACTACTTTTAAGTTATTTTTTGTCATTTTTTTCCTTTTTTATTGTTCGAATCGTTATATTAAATGTACACATTTTGTTCTTTTTTTCAAGAACTTTAAATAACCTCTGTAAATAGGGGCTATTTAATGGATTTTTTAGATAAAGTTCCAATTTGCTTGGCTAGCTCAAATTGAGAAATCATAAAGTCTCTCTCTGCTAGTGCGAAGGCTATTCTAGCTTCAAATAACAGACTTCTTGACTGAATAACCTCGAGAGTAGTACGAGAATTACCAGAGTCATACTCAAGTGTAATTCCCTCATTAGCTATTTCAGCCGCTTTAAGTTGAGCTCTAGTGGCTTTGAGCACACTTTTGGATGATTGATATTTAGACCATGAATTTGAAGTGTCTATATTTATCTTATTTTTTGTATCCTGTAAAAGAAGTTGGTAACGTTGTTTGTTAAAAGTTGATTTTTTAATTGAGGAAATATTTTCACCTCCTTTAATTATAGGCCATGTTATTGTTGCCTTCACTTTTTCCTCATCTTGTTCATCTATTGTTGAACTAAAATCATTATTTTCAGTTTTAGATACTTCAATCGAAGCAGTTGGAGAAAACCTAGATCTTTCTATATTAAGCTCCTTTTTAGAAATTTCATAATTTATTTTAGAAATTAAGAGGTTTATATTATTTAGTTTAGATATTTCTTGAGCAGATTTTAGGGAATTTGGCAACGCTAAAATTACTTTTCCATTTAAATTTTCGATATTTGGTGCGCTCTCTCTCGTTACTCTTTCAAAATTCGATATTGATGATAAAAGCTCAGTTTTTGCTTTTATAAGATTTGCATTAGCGCCCGCAAGAGAAGACTCTGATTGAGCTAAATCCGTAAGACTTACTTCTCCTTTTTGCATTCTAGCATTATCGAACTCTACCTGTCTCTCAAATAAATTCACGTTTGACATATTTACTTTTTCATTTTTAGTCTTATAGATCAGATCATAATAGGCAAATGCAGTATCAAGAATGGTTTTTTGCTCTTTTTCTTTGAGTTCTAAATTAGCTCTTTGCGTTTCTAAATCAGATTTTTTAAAAGTATTTAAACCTTTGAAGCCTGAAAAAATTTTTTGCTCTATTGATATTTTTTTAGTTTCCGAGTCAAGATTTGTATCGGCTAAACTTGATCCATTTTGATTAGTTCTATTAGACGAAGTTAAGCTTGTCTGATCTCCTGAGATGGTAACACTAGGTAAAAATTCACTTCTAGATATATTTTTACTTTGTTTAGCAGAGTCTAATTTTTTTCTTTCTGCTTTCAATTGTAAATTATTTTCTAAAGCTTTATTTAAATAAAAACTAAAGCCTTGTTCAGCATTAAGCTTGGAAAATGTAAATAAAATAAATAGAATAAAAAGAATATTTTGCATTTAATTAAATTTTATTGATTTCAGTCTATGGCTACTATCTATATTAATTACAAACTTTGCTTTTTTAGAAAAATTTTTTAGCATATGCTTTGTAACTCGCTCATAAAACATAATAAAATTTTTTACTTGTTTATTGCTCATAGTTTTTTTACCTTTAGAGGTAACTTTTAGTTTTTTTTCTTGTAATAATCTCCACTTATAAACATACTCGAAACTCGGTATTTTAAGAAAAATCATCAGATCAATTAATTTAAAGATTTTTTTATATCGAGTTTTAAGTTCTTTATTAACAAAATTTCTCCAAGTTCTATTTTTATCTTTTTCTTTTTCTAGTATATTTATTGGCTTTATTAAATCTTTATTTGTTTGCGGGGAAGCTCCTACACACCAACCTTCAAATATTACTACATCTGGTTTTGTTTTAATATTTTGCCAAAATCTTTTAGAAAGTCTGTCATCAATCGATTTATCAAATTTTGGAATTGAAAATTTTTTAAAATTTTTATTTTTAAGGTTTTTTAAACATTTTAACAAGAGAGAAGTACTATGTGTGCCTGGTACTCCTCTAGTTAAAAAAAGTGGGTTTATTTTTTTTGACATTATCTCTCTTTCTTGCAAAGTTTTGTAAAAATCGTCTATGGAAAATATAACAGTATTTAAATTAAAGCCTTCTTTTAAAATTATTTTTAGGATTTGAGAAATTGTTGATTTTCCAGATCCTTGCCCGCCTGTTAAACCGATAATTTTTGTTTTCTTATTATTTAAATAATTTCTGTGAATTTTATCACTTATAGGTAAAAAAAAATTATTTAACTGTCCTAATTTATCTCTAAATGGTTCTGACACTACTTCTTGCGATCTTAAATATTTTAAATATTTCTTTTTAATATGATTAAAGCTTTTTTTAGTATTATGCATATTATTTTTTATCTAATGGGTGATTGTATCCATCGTTTATAGAAATATTATTTAGTTTGAATGTGTCAACTTCATCAATACAACCCATATTAAAACCTGTCATCGCAGGATTTATTCTTGGATTGTGATGGGTATAAATTCCACAATTAGAGCAAAAATAGTGTTTAGCAACTTTAGTGTGAAACTGATAAAGCTTGAGCTTATCTTCCCCTTTTATAATTTTGAAATCCTCATTTTTTACCATAGACATAACGGTTCCTTTTCTTTTGCAAATTGAACAATTACATCTAAGAATTTTTTCAAAACTTTGAATATTGATTTGAGCCTCAACCAGCCCGCAATGACATTTTAGTATTTTCATAAATTTTTTTAGAGCAATCGTTAAACTACCTGTGTTTTTTATTATCCACAATAGTGCAAAATCTACTTAAAATGTTCACCTTTTGATTCTGTTTTGATTCCAATTAAGACTCAAATTACTACTTTTCAGTGTATTATATTTTGTATATTCTTTAAATTTTCTTGACTTGAAATTAATTCATCTTTTTTTTCTCTTAGTGATACTAGGTAAATCATAATACAAAATAAAAAGACTACAGATTGAAAAAAAATTGAAATTATCCCTAATTTTGTTTTAAAAAACATTAATACTAAAATTATAAAAATTGATCTTGTTAAAACTTGAAACTTAAATACAGCTATTATCGAAAATGAATGAATTATAAGTGTATAAAGAGACATTTTTGATGGTCCAACATACCTATTGCCCCTAATTGAGTCTACAGTATCAAAATCTTTGATATATTTTTTAATAGTGCCAGAATAACTACTCCAAAGGCTTCCTTTGGAGGAAATTAAAATAACATTTTCTTTTGTCAAACAAGTATAATTACCAAAATTAATTTTCTCTCCGGCAAATATTAGAGTAATAATTTTGTGCATGGAGTATAAGAATTTGAAAAATAACCCCTCGGATCTTTTTATTCTTTTAGCTACAACTGATTTATTGGGATTCTCTAAAATTTTTTTTATTATACTTTTTAGCTCGACAGGCCTATCCTCTCCGTCACCATCCATTAATATTAGGTAATCAAAATTTTCATTTTGGCTTATGTATCTTATTCCGAAAGCATTACATCTCGCGTGACCTTTATTTTTCTTCATAGTTAAAATTTTAAGAGAGTGAATTTTATCTGGTTTGCGCAATTTTGGTGTTTCATTTGTAGAGGCATCATTGACAACAATGCAATCAAAAGAAAAGTTCTTAAAATCTTTAACACTTTCGTTAATTTCTAAAATTAATTTTTGAAACGAGTCCCAGTCATTAAATATAGGTACTAGAATAATTATTTTTTTCATCTTCTACCAATCATACAATAACCTACCGGTTTAATTGTTCCAAAAACTCCAGGACAAATACTCTTTAAAATTTCTGGATTTCCAGTATAAATTATACCATCACTAACATTTAAATTTTTTGAATTTTCTTTTAATTCAATTACCCACTTTGGTCGAGAGTTTAAATGATAAGATAAATTACCTGCATACCATTCGTCGCCTATAACTAGTTTTATATCATTAGAAAAATTTTGGTCCCACCTGTCCTGGACTAATCTTGCAATCTCTTTTCCAGGATAATCGGTTCTTTTAAAATCATTAGTAAGAGATACAACAGCATAAGTTATAGGTGAAAAAAAGAATAGGAACAAAAAAATGATATAAAATTTGTTAAGATTTTTTAAGATAATATTTTCTTTTAAGATATAAATAAAAAATAATCCTATAAATAAATAAAAAGGTGTCATCCACATTGTTCGTATTTTTGCCCCAGTAAATAATGAAGTAAGGATCATTAATGTTATCGGGACTAAAAATGTAAATAAAAGAAAAATTAATTTATCATTTAATTTTATTTTTTTTAATTTTATTTTTTTTAAAAGAAAAAATACCATTAAAAGAAATGGCGATAAAATTCCAACTTGTTTTAATATGAAAATGATAGGTGAGGTAAAATGGTTTAAGAAACCTTTCTCAATTCCACTTCTTTGAAAACCATAAGTTATGGTAGTAAAATCATTATTAAATAACCAAATCAGATGAGGAAAAAAAATTATAAAAGTAAGAAGACTTACAATTAGTATTTTATAAAACTTAATTTTTCTTTTAAACAATAAAAAGATAAATAAGAAATAAATTCCAAGTATTAAATATAGAAAAAGGTATTTAGATAATAGGCCTAACGCTAAAAATAGACCTAAAAATAATGAGTCTAAATATTTATTGTATTTAATAACGCGCCACGTGAAAAAAATACTTAACCCCCAAAATGGTAATTGAGAAACATTTACATTAAATTCAGGGGACGTATAATTAAAGAAAAAAATTCCTTCTAATAATATTACAGATAAAAATGCTAAATGATCATTTTTAAAAAACTCATTAGCTAATTTAAAAACTGCTATAAATCCTAAAATAATAAATATCTGGCTTAAAAGATAGTAAGCCCAATCTTGATTTCCAAAAATTACATAAAAAAGATTTACAGCAATCGCACTAAATGGCGGATGTTTATTAAAACCCCAATCTATATTGCTTCCCCAGGCTAATGCCTCGATCGTATCCAACGGTAAATTTACATTTGTTAAAGTTGGAATTAATGTCCACATTATTAAATGAAACAATAGAAATAAAAAATAAATTTTATGTATGTTTTTTTTTACAATCATTAATCAAAATTATTACAATTTATAAGCTATTGACATGGCTAAAATCAAACATATACTCGCGAAATTCATAAAATGGCGAAAAAAACAATTTCTAGAAAAAAATACATTCCAAACTCTAAAGAAAAATATATGTGTGCGAAACATAAAAAGTTTTTCACTGATGAGTTGATTAATTGGAAAAAAGAAATAATCAGATCAAATAACCTTGGTAATTTGTTAAATTCAGCTGATGATAATGTATCTTCTGCAGATATAGTTGACCAAGCCTCATCCTATACTGACAAAACAGTAGAAATGAAGGCTTTAAATAGAAGTAGAAAACTGATTTCTAAAATCAACTCTGCTTTACAAAGATTAAAAGATGGTACGTACGGATTTTGTGAGGAGACAGGAGAGCCTATTGGGTTAAAAAGACTAATGGCCAGGCCAGTAGCAACGCTCTCTATTGAAGCTCAGGAACGTCATGAAAGAGATGAAAAAATTTTTATTGATGATTAAGGTTTAGGGATTTGTTCTCCCTTTTTTAATAAATCGAAACCTTTTTTGACAGCTTCCCTTGATGATATTTCCTCATACCATCTTGTTAAATGTTTATATCTTTTTAAACCAATATCATGCCATTCATGTCTAGCAATCCATGGGAATGTTGCAATATCTGCGATAGTGTATTCCGATCCTGAAAGAAATCTAGATACGGATAATCTATCATCCAATTCTTTATAAATTCTTGTAGATATCTCAAAATATCTTTTTTCCCCAAATTGACTTTTTCCAGGATTGTAATGATGAAACTGATGATGCTGTCCTAGCATCGGGCCTACGTAAGCCATCTGTCCCATCAACCATTGATTAATAATTGTTCTACTGTTTTTGTGATAGAATTTTCCACTTTTTTCTCCCAAGTACATTAGAATAGCGCCAGACTCAAAAAGGCTTTGATTATTATCGTGATCAATAATTACTGGAATTTTACAAAAAGGACTTATCTTTTTAAACTCTGGTTTAAATTGTTCGTCTTTGTTAATATTAATTTTCGTTAATTTGTAAACAAAACCTATCTCTTCTAACATGATTGATATTTTCTTACCATTTGGGGTGTTAGCGGTAAGAAGTTCAATCATTTTTTTCCAAGTCTATCTTGTATAGTTTTAGAGGAAGTTGTGAATTCAAATCTATATTTTTCATTAGGCCTTGCTCTTTTAAAACACTCTACAGATGCAAGTGCAACTTCATGGAATCCTGAAAGGATTAGTTTTAGTTTACCTGGATAATAACAAATATCACCTGCTGCAAATATACCTTTTTTATTCGTTTCAAAATTTTCTGGATTTACCTCAATAGTTTTTTTATCCATATTTAATCCCCATTCAGCAATAGGTCCAAGTTTCATTATCAGTCCAAAAAAACCTAGCATTACGTCAGTTAAAATTTTTTCTTTCTTTCCGTCATCGAACTTTATTGTAATAGATTTTAATTCTTTTTCGTTATCTAAGGACTCAATTTGACAGGGAGTTTTAATTGCTACTTTTCCCTCTTTTTCGAGTTTTCTTATTTCTGAGAGGGTGTGCTGAGCTCCCCTAAACTCGTTTCTTCTATGTATAAGAGTTATTTTTGAAAATTTTGAAAGCTCTAAGGCCCAATCTAAAGCTGAGTCTCCTCCCCCAAAGATTGAAATTTTTTTATTTTTAAATTGCTCTTTATTTCTTACTGCATAAAATACAGATTTGCCCTCTAACTTCTCTGCTTCTTTTAATGATATTTTCCTAGGTTCAAATGAGCCCACTCCACCTGCAATAATAATGTTAGGAGCGACAAATTCTTTTTGATTATTTGTTTTTACAACCCAATTCTCTTTTTCTTGATGAACTTCATCAACTCTTTCATTTAAAAATAATTCAGTTTTAAATGGTTTTATTTGTTCCAGCAATCTTGTAGTTAGTTGTTCGCCAGTGCATTCTGGAACTGCCGGAATATCATAAATAGGTTTGTCTGGATAAAGTTCTATACATTGCCCACCAGCTTTATCAAGGTTATCAATCACGACTGCCTTAAGACCTTTTATACCAAGTTGATGTACTGCAAAAAGACCTACGGGGCCAGCACCTATAATTATAACATCTGTTTTTTTCATTAAGTTTGTTTTTCTGGAGTTGTTACTTCTAAACCATCTAATTCATCACTAACGATTATTTGACAGCTTAGTCTGCTATTTTTTTTTGGTTCAAAGGCCATATCAATCATATCGTTTTCGGCATCCTCTGCCTTTGGAATTTTATCAAACCATTTATCTTCGACATAAACATGACATGTAGCACAAGCCATCGAGCCTCCACAATCTGCATCTATTCCTGGAATATCTTTTTGAATAGCTCCCTCCATTACTGAAAGGCCGTTGTCAACTTCAATGGTTTTTGAAGTTCCATGGTAATCTTTATAAGTTATTTTAGGCATTGTTTAATAATAAGCCAAATAAATTGAAATAATAACTACCCAAAAAAAAGCATAATAAAGTATATAACCTTTCACTGTAAAAGGCATTTTCTTTAATCTTCTTTTTCTTTTTCCTTTATAAGGTTTTGAAATTTCCATATTTCGTTAATATCAAAAAAAAAGGGCAAGTATGTGAGACATACCCGCCCTTTTTAATTTATTATCTATTATCTAGATGATAATCTTGTGTTTTGCATTGCTGCTGCCCAGATAACTAGACCAAAAGCGATCTTGTTAATAAAGTCAGCTAAGTTGTAAATAACGTTTAAAGCATTTGCATCAACACCACCAGTTAGGTAACCGAAAATATATCCTAGTGGATAAATCGCCCAACCAATAGTTACGATTATTCTCATAGCACTAAACGCTGTAGACATAGCTTTGTTACCAGCTTTTGCCGCCATTGTTCCTGCTTCTCCTGAGAATATTTCAAACAAGATGTAAATCCATCCAGCCATTCCAATTACGAAACCTACAAATGGTTGAATATAACCAGCTTCACCTAAGTATCCACCGATTAACATTACTAATGAACCAATTAATAGCTTCCAGAATATAGAAGTTGGCACCTTTCTAACAGCTGCCAAGATTAGATAGAATTCGATCATTTGAAGTGGCACTGTGATTAACCAGTCGATATATCTGTATACCGTTGGTGAATCGCCTGTAGTCACCCAAACTTCTCTCATATACATGTAGTGAACAAATGCAACACCAGTTACAAGTCCAGCTACTGTTAAAGATGTTCTCCATGATGCAGCAACAGTTCCTCTTTCTGCAAAGAAAAATACAGTTGTTGCAATCATTCCCATTGATACAAGCCAAAATGAAATTCCTACGAAATCATTTGTCTGTAACATGGCAGTCGCTGCGTTAGCTGAGCTGGTTATGCCTAAAAAGGCAACAGCTGCTAAAGCAAGAAGACCTAATTTTCTCATGAAAACCTCCCTCGTTTGTTTAGTTTTCGTTTAGTTTATATATAAACTACTCGGACGAGTGATAAATAGACTCACCACCGAATAATATGTTGTGGACCTTAGTAAAAAACATAGTTACAGTGAAGTGTTTTTTTTGCAAAAAAACCGCATATTTATTGGATTTTCTATTTTTTTTTGGGGATATTTATGAAATACTCTTAAAAATGAAAGAAATTCCGGGAGTAAAAATTGACTCAAAAATATAGCGAAATTTACCAAAAATCTATCAGAAATCGAGAGGATTTTTGGAAAGAAATCTCTAATGATATATTTTGGTATAAAAAACCTACAAAAATTTTAAATTCCCAGAATCCCCCGTTTTATAAGTGGTTCGAAGACGGAGTAACAAATACTTGTTATAACGCTTTAGATCTCCATGTCGACCAAGGTAAAGGTGAAAAGCTTGCGATTATTTATGATAGCCCCATAACTGGTTCAAAAGAAAATATATCTTATAAAAAGTTGAAAGAAAAAGTTGCTTTATTTGCTGGAGCTTTAAAAAAACAGGGAGTAAATAAAGGAGATAGGGTTATAATTTATATGCCCATGATTCCAGAAGCAGTAGTAGCTATGCTAGCCTGTGGAAGAATTGGTGCAATTCACTCAGTTGTATTCGGGGGCTTTGCTGCAAACGAACTAGCAAGCAGGATTGATGACTCTAAAGCTAAAATTCTTGTTACCGCCTCTTGCGGTTATGAGCCTGGACGTACTGTCCATTATAAACCTTTGGTTAATAAAGCACTGGAATTAGCAAATCATAAAATTAAAAAATGTATAATTTTTCAGAGAGAAAAGGATAAAGCAGAATTAAAGCCTGAGATTGATATTACCTGGGACGATGCTCATAAAGATGTAAAACCTGCAGAGTGTGAAAAAATGAATTCAAATGATTACGCTTATATACTTTACACATCAGGAACTACGGGCCTTCCAAAAGGAATAGTTCGTGATATAGGGGGACATATAGTTGCTTTAAAATGGACTATGAAAAACATTTACAATATCGAACCAGAGGACGTATGGTGGTCTGCTAGTGATATTGGTTGGATAGTTGGACACTCTTACATAGTGTATGGTCCATTATTTTATGGTTGTACGACAGTTTTATTTGAAGGAAAACCTGTAGGAACACCTGATGCAGGCGTTTTCTGGAGAATAATTTCAGAACATAAAGTAAAATCTCTTTTTACTGCACCAACAGCAATAAGAGCCATAAAAAAAGAGGATCCTAATGGAGAATTTTTTAAAAAATACGATTTAAGTAAGTTTGATAAACTGTTTCTTGCTGGTGAGAGAGCTGACCCTGATACAATAAAATGGTTTGAGAAACTTTCAAATTCTCCTGTCATTGATCATTGGTGGCAAACAGAAACAAGTTGGGCAATAACATCAAGCTGTACAGGAATTGAAAATTTTCCGGTAAAATACGGTTCTGCGTTCAAACCAGTACCAGGTTATGATCTAAAAGTTTTAAATTCTGAAGGTAAAGAAGTGAGCCCAGGTAAAATGGGAGATATTGTTGTAAAGCTCCCTCTTCCTCCAGGAACATTTCCAACATTATGGGGGGCAGACAAAAGATATAAAGAAAATTACATGACCGCTTACCCAGGTTATTACCAAACTTATGATGCAGGACATATTGATGAGGATGGTTATGTTTGGATTATGTCTAGAACAGACGATATTATTAATGTTGCAGGCCATAGATTGTCAACCGGAGCTATTGAAGAAGTTTTGGCAGAACATCCGAATGTTGCAGAGTGTGCAGTAATAGGAATAGCTGATAAACTTAAAGGTCAAATTCCTATTGGTTTGCTAGCGCTTAAGGCAGGTGTTACCAAAGATAAAAAAGATATAATTAGCGAATGTGTAAAAATGGTAAGAGAAAAAGTCGGTCCTGTTGCGGCATTCAAAATAGCTATTATAGTAAAGAGATTACCCAAAACCAGATCAGGAAAAGTGCTTAGAGGAACTGTAAGAAAAATTGCAGATAATGAACCTTATAAAATGCCTGCAACTATAGATGATCCTGCTATTTTAGATGAAATAAAACAAGACTTGAAAGATAATAATATTCTAAAACTTTAAAGGTTGCCCTTTAGACTCAACTAATATTTTTCCTTCAGACATTACTAAAATTCCGTTTACGATTGTACCTACGGGGAAACCTTTTACTTTGTAATTGTGAAAAGGTGTCCAACCACATTTACTAGCAATCATTTCATTGTTTATAGTAACTTCTTTATCCATATCGACTATTGTCAGATCGGCATCAAAACCCTCTTTTAAAAAACCTTTATTTTTAATTCCAAAAATTTTACACGGGTTTTCACACATCAAATTTATTAGTTGATTTAATGAAAGTTTTCCATTGTTTACATGATCAATCATGACTGGGAAAATTGTTTGAACGCCTGGCATTCCTGATGGAGTATTTGGGTATTCTTTATCTTTATTTATTTTTAAATGCGGAGCATGGTCTGACCCAAGAACATCTACAACATTATTTTTAATAGCAACCCACAAGCGATCGTAATGATCTTTTGATCTTAAGGGCGGGTTCATTTGAGCGTAAGTACCTAATTTATCGTAACAATCTGGTGCATACAGAGTTAAATGTTGAGGAGTTGTTTCGAAGGTAACATTTTTTTTATGCATAGCTAAAAAATCTACCTCTTCTTTGGTTGTGACATGTAATACATGAATTTTTTTATCATATCTTTCTGCAATTTTTACAACTCTACGAGTTGAAGACATCGCGCATTCTACATTTCTCCATTCAGGATGGGAGTGAACATCTCCTTGTCTAATAAATTTTTTTCTTAATTTAATAATATCTTCATCTTCAGAGTGAATTGAAACTATCCTATCGCTACTAGAAATCACTTTTTCGATATCCGTCTCTTTGTCCACTAACAGATTGCCTGTCGAGGATCCTGCAAAAAGTTTAACTCCACAACAGGCTTCAACGTTTTTAAGTTGTGCAAGTTGCTCGGTATTTTGCGGAGTTGCTCCAAAATAAAATGCATAATTAGAATGCATTCTATTTTTTGCCGCTTTTAATTTTTTTTCAAACTCTACTAAGTTTGCTGTTGGTGGGTTAGTGTTGGGCATCTCGAACAAAGAGGTTACTCCTCCAAGAACTGCAGCTCTACTTCCGCTTTCTAAATCTTCCGAGTCAGTAGAACCAGGTTCTCTAAAATGTACTTGTGTGTCAATGATACCTGGCAAAACTACTTTGCCAGATGCGTCGTAAACTTTAGAACCATTTTCCTCTATACTACCTATTTTTTTTATTTTATTTTCATATAAACCAATATCAGATTTTATCAATTTGCCATCGATATAACAGGAACCATTTTTAATAATAAGACTATAATTATCAGACATGTTTTTTATTTATAATATATTGTATAAGTAACAAATATGAAAAAAGATCAAGTTGTAATTTTAGAAAAAAGAGGTGTAATCTTAGTCAGTGGAAAAGATGCTAAAGACTTTCTCCAAAATATAATTACGAATGATATAAATAAGGTTTCTTATAAAAGCTCTGTTTTTGCTGCCTTGTTGACTCCCCAAGGTAAATATTTGAATGAATTTTTTATAATTCAGAATAATAAAGGATATTTATTAGACTGTAGCGAAAACTCTACTAATCAGCTAATAAAAAATTTATCAAAATACAAATTAAGATCAATAGTTGAAATTGAGGATCTTTCTAATGAATTTGTTGTTGGAATAATAAACTTTTTAAAATTCAAAGAACTACAAAAAGAATTAAAGTTAAATGATAATACTATTGCCTATAGAGATACTCCTATTTTTTTAGATCCAAGAAATAAAGAATTAGGAGCGAGAATAGTTTCAAACCTTGAAAAACTTTACTTAACAATTAAAAAATTAAATCTTTCTATTATCAATAGTAATGAGTACTACTCTCTTGCTCATAAGTTGGGAGTGCCTGAAAAAGGTTTGTTAAATTTAAAGGACCAATTATTTGGATTAGAAGCAAATTTTGAGACGCATCGGGCAATAGATTTTAAAAAGGGATGTTTTATTGGGCAAGAAAATACCGCGAGGATGAAATTGAAAAACAAACTTAGAAGAAGATTGTTACCAATATCTTCATCTGAAAAATTAAATATTGGTGATGAAATTACTTTTAATAATATTAAAATAGGAAAAATACTAATTGATCAGCCGTACCCTTTCGGATTAATTAAAGTACTCGAACCAAATCTTGAAGATTTTAGAAATGAAAAATTGTTAGCAAACAATAAAGAGTGTAAAATTATAGCGAATGTTTAATATTTTTAAAATATTTAATCACATTTAATGCCCAAAAGAATAAGTTTTATTTCCATAGTCATTACAGAAATTTTAACTAGTCTTGCCATTAATAAATATTTCAAGTAAAAAAAAAGAATTAATTTAGATTAATGAATTAATCTTAAATTTATTAAATTAAAATTATGGAAAAAAAAATTGTTTACATCGCTCTATCAGCAGATATTCTTCATGAAGGCCACATAAATATTATAAAAACCGCAAGCAAATATGGTGAAGTTATAGCGGGTCTTTTAACTGATGCTGCTATTTCATCTTATAAAAACATACCAACCCTTAATTATAAACAGAGAGAAATCGTATTAAGAAATATAAAGCTTGTTAAAGAGGTAATACCCCAAAACACTTTAGATTATAGGCCAAACTTAAATTTGATAAAACCAAATTTTGTTGTCCACGGTGATGATTGGAAAAGTGGACCTCAGTCTGAGACAAGAAAGCAAGTAATTTCTTATTTAAAAAGATGGGGAGGTAAATTGATTGAGCCGAAATATACAAAAAATATTTCATCAACTGCTATAAAAACAAAACTAATAAATTATCATACTCCTAATAACAGAGTTTCAATTCTTAAAAGATTATTAAACACTAAAAAAATTGTAAGAGTACTAGAGTCACATAGTCCACTTTCAGGATTAATTGCAGAAAATATAAAAATTAGAAAAAAAAATATAGTTGAACAATTTGATGCAATGTGGTCCTCTAGTTTAACTGACTCAAGTTTAAAAGGAAAGCCTGATAACCAAGTGCTTGATTTTTCATCAAGATTTAGCGGACTGGGTGATTTATTAGATGTTACTTCTAAACCTTTAATCTTCGATGCAGATAACGGAGGTAGATTAGAGCATCTTCCTTATTCAATAAAAACTTTAGAAAGATTAGGAGTTTCCTCAATTATGATTGAGGATAAAATTGGTCTTAAAAAAAATTCTCTATTTTCTGACCAGTCAGGCTCTAAACAAGACTCGATAAAGGATTTTTGTAAGAAAATTGAACTTATTAAAAAGGTTAGAAAATCAAAAGATTTTTTAATTGGAGCAAGAATTGAAAGCTTTATATTAGGAAAAGGCTTAAAAGATAGCATCAAAAGGGCCAGTGCTTATTCAGAGGCCGGGGCAGATATAATTTTGATTCATAGTAAAGAAAAAACTCCAAAAGAAATTTTTTCATTTTCAAAAATTTTTCGAAAGTCTAAGTATAAAAAACCTCTTGTATCTGTCCCCTCAACATATTCAAAAACAAGTGAGTCCATGCTAATTCAAAATGGTTTTCAAATAGTTATTTATGCAAATCACATGCTTAGGGCTGCGTATCCCGCTATGGAAAATGCTGCTTTTAGTATTCTTAAAAATCAGAGATCTTATGAATTAGAAAATAAAATTAGCTCTGTCAAAAAAGTTATAAATTTAATTAAGTAACAATGATATTTGTTGAAAACTTAATTAAAACTTTAAAAAAAAATAAGATAAATTTTTTCACAGGAGTTCCAGATAGTATTCTAACTAGCTTATCAAAAAAACTTGGAAATTATCCTTTAAAAAAGCATGTAATAGCAACTAATGAAGGATCTGCTGTTTCTATTGGTATAGGTCACTACCTCTCTACAAAAACAATACCTTGTATCTACTTGCAAAACTCCGGGTTAAGTAACGCTATAAATCCCTTAATATCAATTGCTAACCAAGAGGTATATTCTATACCTTTGTTTCTAATGATCGGATGGAGAGGTTCTCCTAGTAAACCTGATGAACCTCAGCATAAAGCAAAAGGAAAAATAACTTTAAAGTTATTAAAACTATTAAAAATAAAATATTGTATTTTAAGAAATGAAAAAGATTTAGATCTCCTAAAAAAAATTATTAAGGAGTCAATTAAAAATAAAAAAATTGTAGCCTGTTTAATAGAAAAAGGAACTCTTAAAACTAAAGATAGAATTAGAGAAAAAAAAATATTTAAGTCAATCACTAGAGCAGAATTTATTAAAAGATTCATTGGTTTATTGCCTTTAAGAAGTAAAGTTATTTCGACTACTGGATATACATCACGTGAACTGATGGAAATAAGGAAAAAAAGTAATATTAACAAAGGAAAAGATTTTTATATGGTAGGTGGGATGGGCCATTCAATTAGCGTAGCTTTAGGATACGCACATAATTCAAGAAAACAAACTTTTTGTCTAGATGGTGACGGATCAATTTTAATGCATTTAGGACCTATGAGAACTACAGGTTATACTAAAAATATTAATTTAAAACACATTATTTTAAATAATAATTCACATGAGTCTGTTGGAGGGCAATTAACAAATGCAGCTGGTATAGATTTTAAGAGATTATCTAAAAGTATTGGGTATAGAAATTTTTATAAAATAACAAATAAAAAAAGCTTAGAAAGAATTCTAAAAAAATTTATTAAATCCAAAGGGCCTAGTTTATTAGAGGTAAAAATAAATAATGGTACACTGAAAAATTTATCCAGACCAAAAAATTTGATTAAAATAAAAGATAACTTTATGATAAATTAATGGAAGATATTAATTTCCCATCTACTAATGAACTCAAAATTTTATTAAATGAGGAAAAAATTAAAAAAATTTTTATTATTTGTGGAAAAAATTCCTATAAAAGCTCTGGAGCTGATGCTTTAATGAAAGAGTCAATTAAAAAAAACTCTCAGTTTTATTTCAAAAAGTCTTACTATCCTGAAATAAATGAATTAAAAGAGATTATAAAATTAATAAAAAGATATAGTCCAGATTTAATTTTAGCAATTGGCGGTGGCTCGGTCTTAGATTATGCTAAAATTGCTAATGTTTTATTTGATAGTCGAGATCTTATTGAAGAAATATATAGTTCAACTTATAAAATTAAGAAAAAATTTGCAAAACTTGCTGCCATACCAACTACAGCAGGCTCTGGAGCAGAGGTCACTTCGAATGCTGTTATATATATAAATAAAGTTAAATATTCAGTGGAAGGTGACAATTTGAGACCAGATTTTTTTTTTCTTGTACCTGACTTAGTAATTAGGGCCTCTAGAGCTGTAAAAGCCTCTGCAGGTTTTGATGCCATAGCTCAAGCAATAGAATCTTTAATTTCAAAAAAATCAAATGAAAAAAGTGTAAAATTTGCTGAGAGGTCTCTTCAAATTTCACTTAAGTATTTTTTAGATTTTTTAAACAAACCAAATCTTGAAAATACTTCTGCCATGAATTTTGCTGCTAACTTGGCTGGAGAGGCAATCAACATTTCAAAAACTACGGCACCTCATGCTGTATCGTACCCTTTTACGTCAATGTACAATATTAGTCACGGTCACGCTGTCTCTCTCACTTTAAATCAATTTTTAGAGTTCAATTATAAAAATATATCAAAAGCAAATTGTAATTTTGATTTAAGTTCTAGATATAAAATAATGTTTAAAGCTTCTAAGACAAAAAATTTTTTGGATTTTAATAAATTTTTAGTAGATATTAAGGTTAATGCAAATTTAGAAAATAATTTTCAAAATTTAAAAATTGATTTAGAGAGAGATTACGATAAATTTATTTCTGGAGTAAATATATTGAGATTATCTAATAATCCTATCAAATTAAATAAAGAAGATTTAAAAAATATAATTATACCTAATTCATAAATTTTTATTAATCATAAAACATTCAAAAGTCTTGATAGTGATGCAAGTATACCGTAACCACTCAATTCGATAAAAAGAACAATTAATATGATTAGGATAATTCTTTTATTTTTTTGAAAAAATTCCATTTAAATATTTTACATTTTGCTACAAAAAAGTGTTCAATTTTTGGTGCGGTCGGAGAGACTCGAACTCTCACGGGAAACCCACACGCCCCTCAAGCGTGCCTGTCTACCAATTTCAGCACGACCGCAATAATAATGCGACAATAAATGAATGACAATTTAATCTCAAGTTGGTAAATTGGAATTAGTATGTCTGTACAACAACAAAATTTAAGCCCTACTCAAGAGATTTATAAGAAAATCTCAAAATTCGTTCCTGAAGCTGAATGGAAAATTCATGCTCCATTGATAGAGAAAATTAATAAAATTAAAAAAGAGAAAAATGCAATTATACTTGCTCATAACTACCAAACTCCAGAAATTTACCACGGTGTAGCAGATATATCTGCCGACTCATTAGCGTTAGCAGTAGAGGCGTCTAAAACAAAAGCCGATAAGATTATTATGTGTGGGGTTCACTTCATGGCAGAAACAGCAAAATTAATGTGTCCAGAAAAAAAAGTATTTCTTCCTGACATGCAGGCAGGTTGCTCTTTATCTAATTCTATTACAGGTGAAGATGTAAAATTGCTAAAACAAAAGTTTCCAGGCGTTCCTGTTGTCTCTTATGTAAATACTTCTGCTGACGTTAAAGCAGAAACTGATGTTTGTTGCACTTCAGCTAACGCAGTAAAAGTAGTTGAGTCTTTAAATGCAGATAAAGTAATTTTTTTACCTGATCAATATTTAGCAGATTATGTAGCAAAAAATACTAAGGTCAAAATAATTTCTTGGAAAGGAACTTGTATAGTGCATGAACAGTTTACTGGAAAAGAAATTGAGGAAATAAAATTAGATAATCCTGGAATTAAAATTATAGCTCATCCTGAATGTCCGCCCGATGTAATTGCTGCTTCTGATTTTGCAGGATCAACGTCTGGGATGATTGATTATGTGAAAAATAAACAACCTAAAAAAGTTATGTTGGTAACGGAATGTTCAATGAGTGACAACGTAGAAGCAGATAATCCGAATGTAACTTTTATCAAGCCATGTAATTTATGTCCTTACATGAAAAAAATTAATTTAAAAAAAATATTAGATTGTTTAGAAAATGAGACTAACGAGATTATATTAGATAGCAAAACTATAAAAGCAGCAAGAAAGTCTGTAATTAGAATGACCGAAATTGGTCGTTAGATAAGTGCAAATATTAAATCAATTTTATATAAAATCGACTGTGAGAAAGGCTCTAGACGAAGATCTGAAACCTATGGGTGATATCACAACAAAAATCCTAAGTACAAAAAATAAGATTATTAAAGCCCAAATAATAGCTAAACAAGATGGTGTAATAGCTGGTTTAGAATTTTGTAAAACAGCTTTTAAATTAATTGGAAAAGAAACCATTTTTACAAAAAAACTCTATGATGGAGAAAAAGTAAAAAAAAATAAAATAATTGCTTATATAGAGGCTAAAACAAAAACAATTTTAATTGCTGAAAGAACTGCTTTGAATTTTCTAAATCATGCATCAGGTATCGCAACAATTACTAATCAATTTGTTAAAAAAATTGGTAAAAAGACTAAGGTCTGTTGTACAAGAAAAACTACACCTAATTTGAGAACACTTGAAAAGTATGCTGTCAAAAAAGGTGGTGGCTATAATCATAGATATAATTTAAGTGATGAAATTCTAATTAAAGATAATCATATAAGTGTATCCAATGGTCTTAGGGAATTAGTTAAGAAAGCTATAAAAACAAAAAAAATTGTTACAGTCGAAGTTGAAAATTTAAATCAACTTAAACAAATTCTAGGTTTAAAATTTAAAAGAATACTATTTGATAATATGAACTTATCGCAATTAAAAAATTGCTTAAAGCTTTGTAAAAATAAATATGAGACAGAGTATTCTGGAAATGCAACTTTGAAAAATATTAAACAAATATCGAAAACAGGTGTAAATAGAATTTCAGTTGGTACTATTACTCACAGCGCCAAATCATTTGATACAACTTTATTATTTAGATAATTCTGCTTGAGCAGCAGCTAATCTTGCGACTGGTACTCTGAATGGAGAGCAGGAAACATAGTTAAGGCCTGTTCTAGAGCAAAACTCAATACTTTTTGGATCACCGCCATGTTCACCGCAAATCCCGAGCTTTATATTTTTATTTGTCTTTCTACCTCTTAAAGAGGCTATTTCTACTAACTCACCTACTCCATTTTGATCAATACTAACAAATGGATCTATATCAAAAATTTTATTATCAATATAATCATTTAAAAATTTTCCTGAGTCGTCTCGGCTTATTCCAAAAGTGGTTTGAGTTAAATCATTAGTTCCAAAGCTAAAGAAATCAGCATGTTTTGAAATAGACGTTGCTTGTAAAGCAGCACGTGGTAATTCAATCATAGTACCGACCATATATTCAAGTTTTAATTTATTTTCTTTTTCTATTTCTTTGGCAATTTTATTTACTAAATCTCTTAAAATTTTTAATTCAGAGTCAGTAGATACTAAAGGTATCATTATTTCTACAAAAGCTGCTTTTACTTTTTGCTTTTTTAACTCGACTATAGCTTCAAATATTGCTCTGCATTGCATCTCATAGATCTCTGGGAAAGAAATACCAAGTCTACATCCTCTATGTCCAAGCATAGGGTTTTCTTCATGAAGTTCTGAAATTCTATCTTTAACTTCTTTCGCTGATAAATTTAAGGATCTTGCGACTTCCTCTATGTCTTTGTCAGCTTTTGGTAAAAACTCATGAAGTGGTGGGTCTAATAATCTTACTGTAACAGGTAAACCTGACATAACTTTAAATATTTTTTTAAAGTCCTCTTTTTGGTGGGGTAGAAGTTTATCTAGCGCGCTATTTCTATCTTCTTTTGATTTAGATAAAATCATTTGTCTTACAGATAAAATTCTCTCTTCATCAAAAAACATATGCTCAGTTCTACATAGGCCAATTCCTTCAGCACCAAACTCTCTAGCCGTTTTACTGTCCACCTCTGTTTCTGCATTTGTTCTTACTTTTAATTTTCTATATTCATCAGCCCATTTCATTATTGTGGAAAAATATCCAGAAATTTCAGGTTGAACAGTCGGAACTAATCCTTTCATTACTTTTCCACTTCCACCATCTATAGTAATAATATCTCCTTCTTTAATGATCACTTCTCCAGCTTTAAATTGTTTTAACTCATAATCGATTATAATTTCGCTTGAGCCCGAAACACATGGTCTCCCCATTCCTCGTGCTACAACCGCAGCATGACTAGTCATGCCACCTCTTGCAGTAAGAATTCCTTTAGCTGCATGCATTCCATGTATATCTTCTGGTGAAGTTTCTAATCTCACTAATATTGTATCTTGCATCATCCCGTTTAATTTCTCTGCTTCATCAGCAGTGAAAACAGCTTTACCACTTGCAGCTCCTGGTGAGGCCGGTAATCCCGAAGCAATTACCTCTTTCTCAACTTTTTCGTCTAAAGTAGGATGTAGTAAAGTATCTAAAGTATTAGGATTAATTCTTTTAATTGCTTCTTTTTTTGAAATTAATTTCTCTTTAACCATATCCACTGCAATTTTTATTGCAGCTTTAGCTGTTCTTTTTCCAGATCTTGTTTGTAACATCCAAAGTTTATTATTTTCAACTGTAAACTCGATGTCTTGCATATCTCTATAATGCTTTTCTAACTTGAGAAATATCTTTGCAAGTTCTTTATAAATTTTGGGCATAGCCTCTTCCATTGAAGGATCTTTAGACCCTGAGTCTTTTTTTGCTTTTTTAGTGATGTATTGAGGAGTTCTAGTACCCGCTACAACATCTTCACCTTGCGCATTAATTAGAAATTCTCCAAAGAAAGAATTTTCTCCTGTCGAAGGATTTCTTGTAAAGGCAACGCCTGTTGAACAATCATCACCCATATTTCCAAAAACCATAGCTTGAACATTTACAGCTGTTCCCCAGTGATCTGGAATTTGATTTAATTTTCTATAAGTTTTCGCTCTTTGACTGTCCCAAGATAAAAATACTGCATTTATTGCTCCTAATAATTGTTCTTTGACGTCCTGAGGAAAATTAATTTTTTTTTCTTTTTTTACTAGCTCTTTGTAATTAACAATTAAGCCATCCCAATCGCTTTCGTCTAAATCTGTATCTAACAAAACTCCTTTGGTTAACTTGTAATTATCAATTAGCTCTTCAAACAGATGCCCTTCTACACCTAAAACTACATTGCTATACATTTGTATAAATCTTCTATAGCTATCTTTAGCAAACCTACCGTTTGATGTTTTCTTTTTTAATGACTCTACTGTTTTATCATTTAAGCCAAGATTCAGAATGGTATCCATCATGCCAGGCATAGAGACTCTCGCACCAGATCTTACTGAGACTAAAAGAGGATTTTTAAGATCACCAAACTTCTTATTGGTTTTCTTTTCAATATTTTTAAGTTCCAGCTCAATGCTTTTAATAACATTTTTAGGAAGTCTTTTTTTATTTTTATAAAAAAGATCGCAAACATCTGTTGTAATGGTAAATCCAGGAGGAACAGGTAAACCTAATCTTCCCATTTCACCAAGATTGGCACCTTTGCCGCCTAAAATTTTTTTTTTATTCTTTAATTTCCTTGCAGATTTATCATCAAAACTAAATACAACTTTTACCATTATAAACCTTCTAATTTTGAAAAATCGATAAAGTTATCAAAAGTATTACAGAACATTTTTAACAACTCTAATCGATTATTTTTAATATCTTGATTTTCATCATTTACCACGACATTGTCAAAAAAATTATCAGTTGACTCCTTTGTGTCAGAAAGCTTTATCAACAAGCTTTCATAGTCTTTATTATCATCTTTAACTGTAAAAGCTTTTCGAATCTCATTTATTTTTTCATGAAGTATTTTTTCTTCATCTTTTCTAAATAAAACAGCGTCGGGTCTTCCCGTAATTCCCTTCCCGGCTTTATCTAAAATGTTTGAGGCTCTTTTATACGAACTGATCGCGTTAAAGCCAATTCCTTTATTTTTGTATTTATTCATTAAAATTGTTTTTGCATAAAGTGCTAAGAAATTATCTCCAGCGTGAGAACTGACTGAGGCCTCAATAATATCAGTCTTAATATTTTTCAATTTTAATACGTTTCGCATTCTTTCCTTTATAAATTCTAGAACATCTTGTTCTGTCTTTTCATTAATTATTTCAACACCTTGTTCTCGGTAAAGTCTAATGGAGTAACTAATTAAATCTCTTAGCTTGAAAAATAGTTTGTTTTCAATAATTATTCTAAGCAATCCAATAGCAGCTCGTCTTAAAGCAAAAGGATCTTTTGAACTCGTAGGTTTTTCATCAATTACAAAAAATCCAACTAAGGTATCTATCTTATCAACAATTGAAATAGAGTAGCTAAAAGGCTTTTTAGGTATAACTGATGTTAGTCCTGTTGGTAAATAATGATCACTAACTGAATTAGCTATATCTTCCTCGAAACCTTGTGCTAACGCAAAATATTTTCCCATTACGCCTTGAAGTTCTGGATATTCACCAACTAAGTCAGAACATAAATCGGATTTAGAAATTGAAGCTGCAACTTGAGCTTTTTCTTTGTTAATATTTAAATCATCAGATAATAAAGCGGCCAACTGTCTTAATCTTTGTGTTTTGTCGTAAATAGTCCCGAGTTTTTCATAAAAAGTTACTGATTTTAGACTGGCTATTTGTTTGATAAGATTTTTAGATTTATCTTTATCCCAAAAAAATTTGGCATCTGTAAGTCTTGCTTCTACAACTCTTTTGTTACCTTGGGTAATTAATTTTTTTTCATCTTTTTTATTTGCTACTACAAAAAAGTAATTAGTTAATCGATCTTTACTATCAAAAATCGGGAAATATCTCTGATGTTTCTCTAGAGTTGAGATTATAATTTCTTTAGGTATTTCAAGATAATCTTTACTAAAGCTTACATGGAGTAAATTTGGATCCTCTACAATATTAACGACTTCTTCTAAAAGTTTTGGATTTAGTTTCTCTTTATATTGTTTAGATTTGGAAAATGAACTGATCTTTTTAAGTATAATCTCTTCTCTTTCCTTATGATCTACGATTATTTTACTGCTTTTTAAAAAATTTAAGTAATCGTTGAAATCTTTTATTTTTTTAGTTTTTGTATTTAAATCTTGTTCAATAATTACCTCATCGGTAGTGTCAAAATGTTCAAATTTGAATTTTAATTTTTTATTGTTAAACTTTGCAAAAATTGACCTCAGCGGCCTACCCCACATCAAAGTATGGTCTGACCATTTCATTGATTTTTTCCAGTTAATTGATCCGATTGCTTTTGGAATAAATTTGATTAATAGATCTTCAACTAAGATTGATTGTGATTGTGTTTTAATAAAATAAAATTCCCCTTTATCAGTGTTTTTTTTAATTAAGTCTTCCTCATTTACGTTTTTAGATCTTATGAAACCTTGTATTACTTTTTCAGGAGAACCTACCTTGGGTCCTTTGATTTGTTTAGCCTCTATTTTAATTTTTTCAGCAAGATCTTTTGTAAATAATGTTAGTCTTGATGGTGAAGAGTAAACAGATAATTCTTTATATTTTATATTGTTCTCTTTAAAAGAGTTTTCAATATATTGTCTTATCTGAGACCTTGCTGCTATTTGTAATTGTGGTGGAATTTCCTCACTATATAATTCCAATAAAAATTCTGCCATAATTTAAGTTTGTGAGCTTAGCCATAAGGCTCCGCAACCTTTTGCCAGCTCCCTTATCCTGGTAATATAGCCAGTCCTTTCTGCAACACCAATTACTCCACGAGCGTCTAATAAGTTAAATATATGGCTAGCTTTTAGACATTGATCATAAGCTGGTAATGAAAGTTTTTTTTCGAGCAGGGATTTACACTCATTTTCGGTATTTTCAAAACTTTTTAGTAAAGTATCAGTATTAGCAAACTCAAAATTATAAGCAGAAAATTCTTTTTCAGCTTGAAAAAAAACCTCTTTATACTTCACGCCGTCATTATTCCAATCCAGATCAAAAACATTATTTTTTCCTTGAACAAACATACATAGTCTTTCTAGACCATAGGTAATTTCAACTGGAACAGGTTTACACTCCACACCTGTCATTTGTTGAAAGTAAGTAAATTGAGTTATCTCCATTCCATCGCACCAAACTTCCCATCCTAATCCTGATGCTCCTAAAGTTGGACTTTCCCAATCATCTTCGACAAAACGAATGTCATGATTTTTTACATCAATACCTATAGCCGATAAACTTTTTAAATAAAGTTGTTTAATATTTTTTGGAGAAGGTTTTATAATTACTTGATATTGATAATAATGTTGAAGTCGATTTGGATTTTCACCATACCTGCCATCTGAAGGTCTTCTGGATGGCTGTACGTACGCAGCCTTCCAAGGTTTAGGGCCAAGTGATCTTAAAGTTGTCGCTGGGTGAAAAGTTCCCGCGCCAACTTCCATATCATAGGGTTGTAAAATTACACATCCGTTTTTTCCCCAAAATTTTTGAAGGTTCATAATTATTTCTTGAAAAGATAGAAAGTTTAGTTTTTGTTTAACTTTTTTTTTAACTGGCATTTATAAACCAAATTTTTGCCACATCGATTTTTCTTCAACAATATTCGCTAATTTTTCAATAGGATCTTGAGATGATGAAGAAAGTTTTCTTGCAATGAAACCTTTTGATTTTTCAAAAGTTTTTATTATTATTTTTTCGCCGAATTTTTCTTTTAAAACTTGATCAGCATTACCAATGCCATCAATTAATCCAAGTTTTAGCGATGTTTTTCCTGTCCAAAATTCTCCAGTGAAAATATTATTTGTTTCAGGGTCTTTAAGCTTAGATCCTCTACTTTTTTCTACAATTTTAATAAAATCTTCATGTAGCTCTAATTGTATAGTTTTTAATCTTTTTATATCCTCCTCTTTTTCCTCTTTAAAAGGATCTAAGGTACTTTTGTTTTTTCCAGCAGTGTAAACTCTTCTTTCAACTCCAATTTTTTGAATTAAATCTTTGAAACCAAAGGAAGCAGAAATCACTCCTATTGAACCGATAATTGAACTAGAGTTTGCGTATATTTCATCTCCAGCGCAAGCAATAAAATATCCTCCAGAGGCAGCAACATCTTCTGCAAAAACGATAACTTTAACTTTATTTTTTTCAGCCAGTTGTCTTATGTAACTGTAAATTAAGTGTGATTGAACTGGTGACCCTCCTGGTGAGTTGATAGAGATAGCAACATGAGATATTTTTTTAACTGAAAAAGCTTTCTTTAAAATATCTCTTTGGTTAGCTAGCTCCATGCCTTGTTTAAATCTACCGCCTGAGCCAATAATCCCAGTTAGTCTAACATGTGGTACTACTTTTTTTTTCTTTAAAAATGAAAACATATATTTACGATGATTATTTATTCTTATAGCAGCAAAAATTTAAATTTTAATTAATAATTGCGCTACTTGTAGTTGAATTATGGGTGCGTCACCACGGTACCATTAAAAAAATTTATTATCAGTGAAAATAAATATAAATAACAACTATGGGATCAGTAGTACCACTTAAAAAATCAGCAAATTCTGCTTTCTTAGAACTTAAAAACCTTCTGAGTAAAAAACTCCACAAAGTAGAAACGCTGATTCAACAAAAGCTAAAAAGTGAAGTAGACCTTATAGAGAAAATGAGCGATCACCATCTTAGCTCAGGTGGAAAAAGATTAAGAGCCCTATTAACACTAGGATCTGCAAAATTAACGGGCTTCAAAGAACAAGTAAGAGATATAAATTTAGCAGCTTGTGTGGAACTAATCCACTCAGCAACACTGTTACACGATGATGTCATTGATGAAAGCAAGCTAAGACGAGGATCTCAAACAACAAATTCAATTTGGGGAAATCAATCTTCAATTTTAGTTGGCGACTATTTATTAAGTAGATGTTTTGAAATTATGGTAGAAGATGGTGACTTAGAAATTTTAAAACTATTGTCTTCTACATCTGCAAAAATTGCTCAGGGTGAAGTAATGCAACTTCAGCATAAAGGGGAGGCTGATCTTTTAGAAGAAACATATATTGATATAATAAATTTGAAAACTGCATCACTTTTTTCAGCTGCAACTAAAACAGGTGCTTGTTTATCTAAAAGTAATGATAAAGAAAAAAAAGCATTAGAATCATATGGAAAAAATTTAGGTTTAGCATTTCAAATCGCAGATGATGCCCTCGATTATTATGCAAAAGAAAAATTATTTGGAAAAGAAATAGGCAAAGATTTTTTTGAAGGAAAAGCTACTCTCCCACTAATTTCAGTATTTCAGAAAGGAAATGATAAAGAAAGAAGTTTTTTAACTGAGATAATGAAGAAAGAAAATAGAACTGAAGAAGATTTTAATGAAACTCTTACTTTAATAAATAAATATAAAGCAGTCGAAGCTTCATTTAAAAAAGCAGAGTACTTTGTAAATGTTTCCTATGACGCCTTAGCTATTTTTCCAGATACTGAAGATAAAAGAATTTTACAAAATCTAACTAGTTTCAGTCTCAATAGATCTTTTTAAGGATAAAGAAGTTCTTTTTCCCAACTTCCATTTTTTTTTCTATAATTTAATCTCTCATGTATTCTACCCTCGCCATCTAACCAAAATTCTATTTCTTCTGGTAGTAACCTCCATCCAGACCAGTGTGGAGGTCTTGGCACATTTTTTTCATCAGGAAATTTTTTTTCAAATTGTTTAATCTTATTAGTAAATGTTTCTCTTTTGTCTAAAATTGCCGATTGTGATGAAGCCCATGCGCCAATTCTATTTTTGTATGGTCGAGAGTTAAAATAATCATCGGCCTCTTTAGTTGAAACCTCCTCTACTTTTCCAATAGCTCTTACTTGACGTCTTAAACTTTTCCAATGGAAGCACATTGAGGCTTTTTGATTTTCTTTAAGTTCATTTCCTTTTTTACTATTAAAATTAGTATAAAAAACAAATCCTTTATTACTTAAACCTTTAAGAAGAACCATCCTAACATTAGGCTGATAATGTTTATTTACAGTTGCGACTGCAACAGCATTTGGGTCATTAATTTCGGCCTCTTCTGCTTTAGAAAACCATTTTTTAAACAAATCTATAGGATTATCTATATCTTCAAAGATAATATCTAAACCTAGTGAATTTTTGCCATTTTTTTGATTCATAATTTCTATAAAATAATTTATACATTAATTATCTATGTCTTTTAATACTTTTGGAAAAATTTTTAGGTTTACCACATGGGGGGAGTCCCATGGGCCGTCTATTGGCTGTGTTATCGATGGTTGCCCTCCAAATATACCCATATCTGAGAAAGATATTCAAATTGATATGGATAGAAGAAGACCCGGTCAGTCAAAATTTACAACACAAAGAAAAGAGTCGGATAAAGCTATGATTTTATCTGGAGTTTTTGAAGGCAAGACAACTGGCACACCTATCTCTATCATCATTCATAATGAAGACAAAAGATCTAGAGACTATGAAACAATAAAAAATAAATTCAGACCCGGTCACGCCGATTATACATATTTTAAAAAATATGGAATACGTGATTTTAGGGGAGGCGGAAGACAATCTGCAAGAGAGACTGCTTGTAGAGTTGCAGCGGGCGCTGTAGCAAAAATTGTGTTAAAAAAAGTAATTGGGTCAAAATTTAATGTTATAGGTGCAGTAACTCAGTTAGGATTGATGTCTTGTGATAAATCAAATTGGAAAGACAGTGAGATAAGAAAAAATCCTTTTTTCTGTCCTGATAAAAAATCTGTTAAACTTTGGGAAAAATATCTTTTAGCTGTAAGAAAAGCTGGGTCGTCTTGTGGTGCGATTATAGAGTTAAGAGCAACTGGAATTCCAGTGGGGTTAGGAGCTCCAATTTACTCAAAATTAGATACAGATATAGCTGCGGCTTTAATGAGCATCAATGCAGTTAAAGGAGTTAATATTGGAGCAGGTATGAACGCAGCTTTTTTAAGTGGAGAAGAAAACTCCGATGAAATGAGTAAAAATTCAGGAAGAGTTAAATTCAAATCTAATCAAGCGGGGGGAATCTTAGGTGGAATTTCTTCTGGACAGAGTATAGTAGCCTCTTTTGCTGTCAAACCTACTTCATCAATTTTAACAAGCAGAAGTACAATAGATAAAAAAGGTAAAAACACAAAGATTTCTGTAAAAGGAAGACATGATCCTTGTGTAGGCATAAGAGCTGTGCCTATAGGTGAAGCAATGATGAATTGTGTTCTTTTAGATCATTTTTTAATGAACAGAGCACAATGTGGTTAATTAGAATATTTTATTTTTATTTCTAGCTAAAATTATATTAGAATTTAAAGTCTCTTCGACTTTTTTAATAATTGAAAGTTTATCTAAACCAGCTATCTCGTACATTTTATCAGGAGTATCTTGGTCGATAAAAATATCTGGTAAAATCATAGACCTAAATTTTAAGCCGGTGTCAAAGACACCTCTTTCAGATAACAGTTGCATAACATGCGATCCAAAGCCTCCTACTGAGCCTTCTTCAATTGTTATTAAAACCTCATGATTAGTTGCAACTTCCATAATCAATTTTTCATCTAGAGGTTTTGCAAATCTTGCATCTATAATTGTACAATTAATACCTTTTATAGAAAGTTGTTCTGATGCTTTTTTACATTCTTCGAGCCTTGTTCCAAAATTTAATAAAGCTACTTTTTTACCCTCTTTAATAATTCTTGCTTTTCCAATTGCTAATTTTTCTTTTATTGACGGTAAATCGACACCTATGCCATTTCCTCTTGGATACCTAAAAGCTGAAGGTCTATCATTGATATCAATTGAAGTATTAATCATCTTTACAAGTTCAGCTTCATCGCTTGCAGCCATTACAATAAAATTTGGCAAAGTAGACAAATAAGTAATGTCAAACGAGCCTGCATGAGTTGGTCCATCTGCTCCAACCAAGCCGGCTCTATCTATAGCAAATCTTACTGGAAGAGATTGTAAAGCAACATCGTGTACAACCTGATCATAAGCTCTTTGTAAAAAAGTTGAGTAAATAGCTGCGTAAGGTTTATATCCCTCGGTTGCCAATCCTGCAGCAAAAGTCACTGCATGTTGTTCGGCTATTCCAACATCAAAAGTTCTGTCTGGAAACTTCTTTTGAAATAAGTTTAAACCAGTTCCTGATGGCATTGCCCCTGTTATTCCCACTATTTTCGTATCCTGTTCAGCGTGTTTGATTAATGTTTCTGCGAAAACCTTAGTATATGCTGGAGTGTTTGATTTTGACTTTGACTGCTCTCCTGTTAAAACATTAAATTTTGATACACCATGATATTTATCTCCTGACTCTTCAGCAGGTTTGTAACCTTTGCCTTTTTGAGTTCTTACATGTATAAGCACCGGACCTTGATGGCTTGAACTTTTAACATTCTCAAATATCTGCACTAAATTTTCTACATCATGTCCATCAATAGGACCGATATAATAAAATCCTAATTCACTAAATAGTGTGCCTCCAGTTACCATGTTTCTTAACATGTCTTCAGCTTTACCAGCTTTTTGACTAAATCTTTTTGAAAAAGCGGAAATAATCATTTTTATTGTTTCTCTAAAACTGAAATATAATTTTCCAGATAACAAATTAGCTAAATATTTGCTCATTGCTCCTACTGGTCTTGCAATGGACATGTCATTATCATTCAAAACTACAATCAAATTAGATTTTAAAGCTCCTGCATTATTCATCGCTTCGTATGCCATTCCAGCACTCATAGCTCCATCTCCAATAACAGCTATCACATTATTTTTGTTATTTGATAATTTTTGAGCTACCGACATTCCTAAAGTTGAGGAGATTGAAGTCGAACTATGAGCTGCACCAAATGGATCATACTCGCTCTCCGTTCTTTTGGTAAAACCTGATAACCCACCTCCTTTTCTTAAAGTTTTAATTCTATCTCGCCTACCAGTTATGATTTTGTGTGGATAGCACTGATGACTTACATCCCAAACTAATTTATCTTTTGGGGTATCAAATACATAATGCAATGCAACTGTTAGCTCAACTACACCTAATCCCGCTCCTAGATGTCCACCTGTCTCAGAGACTACCTCAATTAGTTCATCTCTTAACTCCTCACTAATTTGCTTTAAGTTTTCTTTTTTAAATTTTCTTAAATCTGAAGGGAAATTTATTTTTTTTATAAGTCTAACCATTAAAAATTTCTTTTTTGTATAAATTCTATAGTATCGTTCAAATCTTTAGCATTTTTTCCATGTTTTTTTAAATTAAGCAATATTTTTTTTTTTAATTTTTCTGCAAACCTTAATGTTTTTACATATCCCATATAATTAATTAGAGTAGACTTTCCTTTTTTTTTATCTTTTTTAATTGATTTTCCAACTAATTTTTTTGATCCGCTAACATCCAAGAAATCATCCGACAGTTGAAATAATAAACCTATTTCTTCACCAAGTTTTCCAAATCTTATTTTTTCAGTATTACTTTTATTTCCTACAATTGCAGCTGATTGTAGGCAAAAATTAAATAACTTACCGGTTTTTTTTCTTTGCATATCGATTATTTGATTTAAAGATTTATTTTTTTTTTCAAATCTCAAATCTAATTCTTGGCCACCAGCAATACCAGTGTGCCCTGCAAAATTTGATAACAATCTTATAATTTCATTTTTTTGCTTAAGTGAAAGTGAATTATTTTTGTTTGAAATAATTTCAAATGCTAAAGTGAGTAATGAATTGCCGGCTAATACTGCTGTCGACTCGCCAAATTTTTTATGTGTAGAAGGTTTCCCTCTTCTAATTGAGTCATTATCCATACATGGTAGATCATCATGAATTAATGAATATGAATGAATACACTCTACCGCTGCACAAATATCTACAAGTCTTCTTTCCTTTATTTTAAATAATTTCCCAGTATCAAAAATTATAGTTGATCTTATTTTTTTTCCTCCGGAAATTACACCGTATTTCATTGGGGTGACTAAAAAGGATTTTTTTTGTTTTTTTAAGAAATTTATTAAAAATCTATCAATTTTTTTTGCATTCTTATCTAATTTATTAACTATCATTTTAGATCTTTGTTTTCGGACATCCCTTTTGATTTAATCTTAAAAAGATTTTCTACATGCTTATTTAAAATTAATAATCTTTTGTACATTTTTTCAGTATTGCTTAAATCTATATTCTGAGTTTCCAACTTAGCAAGTATTTCATCTATTTCATCCCTAGCTTCTTTTAATGATTTACTTTTAATGTCAGCTGGAATATTTTCAGTTTTCATAAATCAAATTATAATTACATTATGAAAAACATATATTCAAATATTTATTCTTTTAATAAAAAAGTACTTTTTAAAACTATTAAGTCTCTAGATGGGGGTAATATAGCTGGATTACCCACTGAGACTGTTTATGGATTGGCAGGAAATGCATATTCAGAAAAGGCCATAAAAAAGATTTATAATTTAAAAAAAAGACCTAAGATAAATCCTCTTATAATTCACTATTATAATATAAAAGACGCTGAAAAAGATATAGTTTTTAACAATCAATTTTACAAACTTTATAAAAAATTTTGTCCTGGTCCAATTACCTTTATTTTAAAAAAAAAATTTAAATCTAAAATATCTTCAATAGCGACTGCAAATTTAAAAACAGTTGCAATAAGATTTCCAAATCATAGAATAATCAGATCGATACTTAAACAAATTAATTTTCCACTTGCGATGCCAAGTGCTAATGTTTCATCAGGCCTGAGCCCTATAGATGCTTATGGCGTGTTTGAAGAATTCAAGAAAAAAATTGATATCATTATTGATGGAGGCAGATCAAAGATAGGCATTGAGTCAACAGTAATTGATTTAACTGGGAAGCCAAAAATATTAAGACATGGAATAATTAGTGAAAATAAAATTAAAAAGTTTGTGAAAATTAATTTTTCAAAAAAAAAGTCAAAAATTAAAGCTCCAGGAATGCTTCAAAGACATTACTCACCAGGAATACCGATAAAAATTGGGGGTAAACCCTCAAAATCTAACGAGGCTTACATAGTTTTTGGACCAAAACATAAAAATATTAGTAATTATTTCAATTTGAGTAAAAAAGCTGACTTGAAAGAAGCTGCAGCTAATTTATACAAAATTATGAGAGAAATTAAAAATAAAAAATTCAAAAAAATTTTTGTATCAAAAATACCAAACGTGGGACCGGGCTTAGCTATAAATGATCGTTTAAAGAGAGCGTCTAAATAATGTTTATTGAAATTAAAAATTTAAGCAAGATTTATGGTAAATTTTTGGCTGTAAACAAAATTAACTTTCAAATCGAAAAACACAAAACTATTGGTTTACTCGGCCCAAATGGTTGTGGAAAAACAACAACTATTGGTATGATGCTTGGTCTTGTGTCACCCACTGAGGGTGAAATTTTAATTGAAAATAAAAATATGAATTCTTTTAAAAGAGATGAAATCTTAAAAAGATTTAACTTTGCCTCACCTTATGTTGAGCTGCCAAAAAAATTAACTGTGAAACAAAATCTTGAAATCTACGGAAGATTATATGGAATTGAAAACTTAGAAAATCGGATAAATGAAATTTCAAGTGACTTAGATATTAAAAGTTTTTTCAGAAGGAAAACTGGGGAATTATCTTCAGGTCAAAAAAATAGAGTTTCATTAGCCAAATCTCTAATAAATAAACCAGAAATTCTTCTTTTGGATGAACCAACTGCAAGTTTAGATCCAGATATTGGAGATTTTATAAGAAGTTACATTCAAGAATATAAAATGAAAAATAAAATTACAATTTTATTAGCTTCGCATAATATGAATGAGGTGGAGCGGCTTTGTAATAGTATTATTATGATGAGGTCAGGAAAAATTATTGATAGCGGTACTTGCAATGAATTAATTCAAAAACATGGGAGAAATAACTTAGAGGAAACATTTTTAAAATTAGCAAGGAGTAAAGATGAATTTTAGTAAAATTTATGCATTAGGTTTAAGACATCTATACTTAATCATGAATTCTTTTCCAAGAGTTCTAGATCTAATTTATTGGCCTACAGTACAAATTTTCTTGTGGGGGTTTATATCAAAATTTTTTACTCTTAATTCCGAGTACTATAGTAACACTGTAGGTGTAATACTCACAGCAGCCATATTATATGATTTTTTATTTCGGGCTAGTATAAGTTTTAACATGATGTTTCTAGAGGAAATATGGAGTAGAAATTTTACAAACCTATTCATTGCTCCCTTAAAAATTAGAGAGATTATTGCTGCTCTTACTTTAACAGCTATATTAAGAACTTTAATTGGTTTGATTCCAGCTGTGTTGATTGCTATTCCTTTATTCGGGGTTTCTGTCTTGAAACTTGGAGTGCCACTGGTCTTTTTATTATTAGCATTATATTTATTTGGCATAACATTAGGTCTTTTGGTTACTTCAGGACTTTTGAGATATGGACCTTCTTTTGAAAATATTGCTTGGGCAAGTTTATTTTTTTTAGCTCCATTAGGATGTATATATTATCCAATCGAAATTTTACCAAATTTACTTCAAACTATAGCTAAAGGTCTACCTTTAGTTCATATTTTTGAAGAAATGCGAAGTATTTTATTAAATGATACTGTAAATTATTTGAATATTTTAAAATCTATTTCTATATCATTAGTATATTTCATAATTGGTGTTATAATTTTTTATATTTCTTATTTTGGTGCAAAAAAAAGGGGGACACTAATTAATATGGGTGAATAATTATGCATAAACAAATTGAAATTATAAAAAAAAACGAAAGCCCACCAAAAATTTTAAAAAATATTTTTTCAAAGAGAGAAATTGAGAAATTCTTTGAATTGTATAACGAGTTGCCTATTACAATTCATAATAAAAAACAAAATGTAATAAAAAAAAGATGGTTAACTGATTATGGGAAAGATCTAGAAAGATTATTTTATGAGAGACTTTGTAATGAGATAGGTGATTTTCAATACGATAATCTTAAGACAGATGATGGAAAAGATATACTTGGCTTATTTCAAGAAAGTTATAACCCAATAGGTCTCCATATCGACGGAGGCTTTAATTTTAATGATGTTATCTATAAGCAAAGTCTGATACCACTTACTCCAGTTGGAAGCACGGTTATATTTAAAAATAGATACTATGGGCAATCAACTAATTTTACAACTGACAAGAAAGAGTTGGAAAGAAAAGACTTAAAATATGGTCAGAATATAAGATCTTCGGATCATATAGGAATGTTTGGCAACAAGCCTTTCAATGGAAAATTACACCAAAAATATCTTACACACGAAAAGTTAGATAACCTTGTTGGACTAGAGATTGAATTAGTTTATGAATGGGAAGTAGGTTCAATGCTTATTTTTGATAGGACAAACCTTCATTGTTCTTCGTCCATTATAGATGGAAAAAAAATAGGTCTTACAACTTTTACAAAAAAATAAATATTTTTTAAGTTATGTTTAAAAGAATTTTAAGAAGCTTAATTAAAAAAATTTTACCCTTAGTTTTTAAGATACTATTAAAATTTAAGTTGAATAGAAGAGTAATCAATTTTTTAAATGAAAAAAGTTATTTTAGTAATAATAATTATGATTTTTCATCTATTATTAAAAGTATAATTAAAGATGAAAAAATCATAGCATTAGATGTTGGAGCGCAAGGTGGTTTTAACTCTGATAATTTTTTTTCTAAAAAATATCATTGTTTCTTTGATGATATATTAGTAGATCCAATAAAAACAGATAGTGATAAGTTAGAAGAAAAAAAACAAATAATTAATAAAGGGTTATGGAGCAATAAAGAAAAAAAAAGGTTATTTGTTCTAGATAATAGACCAGGAAGCTCCTCAATGTATTTACCTGAAAAAGACAATTTCGATTTACATAATATTAAGAAAAAAGATTACTCGAATTATGACATCACACGAGAATATGAGGTTCAATGCGATACACTAGACAATTTACTCCAAGAGATAAATATAAAAAATTTAGACTACTTAAAAATTGATACACAGGGCGCTGAACTTGAAATTTTAAAAGGTATGAGTAATTATAATCCTCTTTTAATAAGGCTAGAGGTCCATATTTTTTCAATGTATAAAGATGTACCTAGTTGGAATGAGCTTTTAAATTATCTTTATAAAATGAATTATGTTTTAATTGATTGGAAAGGTATAGGTAGTCATAACACTAGGATTCCAGCTGAAATGGATATGATCTTCATACCTAATTTTACAAATGATGAGGGTAAAAAAGCAATATTAAATTCAAAATCAAAATTTTTAAGTTTAATGCTGATTTTTGGCCAATTAAATTTACTTAAAATTATAATGAGAAAATTTAATATTCAAAATCAAGAAATAGAAAAGGTTGAAGATCTTTATTTTAATTAATGGCTATATACGATTGTTTTCAATATTTTAATGAAGACCACATGGTTGATATTCGTTTAAATATATTAAACGATCATGTCGACTATTTTGTCATTTCTGAATCGACTAAAACTCACCAAGGAAAAAATAAAAAAATAAATTTTAATCCTGATAAATTTCCTAAATTTAAAAAAAAGATCAAATTTGTTATAGCAGATTATGATGGAGAGAAAATTGAGTTTCATTCTGGTGGAGAGTCGCCAATTGAACAGCATCAAAGAAATAGCTTAATTAAAGGTTTAAAAGATGCTTCACCTAATGATTTAATTATCCTCTCTGACTCGGATGAGATACCAGATCTTAAAAAGATTAATGAGATAAAAGATAATAAGAGGTTTATCGCTTTCTCCCAAAAAATGTTTATGTATAAGCTAAATCTTCAAAATCTAGATGAAAGTAACTGGATTGGCTCAAGAATTACAAAGAAAAAATACTTATCATCAATGCAAGAACTTAGAAATTTAAAATTTAAAAAATATCCATTTTGGCGAATAGATAAAAGAAATCTTCAAATAATTAATGGAGGTTGGCATTTTTCTTTTTTACAAACACCAGATAAGATCTTAAATAAAATAAGGTCTTTTTCACATGGAGAATTTTATGATGAGAACATGAATGAAAATACAATAAAAAAGAAAATTTTGAATAACGAAGATATATTTAATAGAGGATTTAGGCTTAAAAAAATTGAAATGGACTCTAGTTATCCTGAGTATATTTTAAAAAACAAGGAAAAATATTCAAAATGGATAATTTAGAAATTGGTGCGCCGGATAGGAGTCGAACCCATAACCTCCGGAGCCGAAATCCGGCGCTCTATCCAGTTGAAGCTACCGGCGCATAGCACTATTTTAAATTAATTTATGAATAACTCAATTAAATTATTAGTTTCTGAGGATTGCAACGATGAAAGAATAGATGTTTTTTTATCAAAAGAATTAGAAAATCTTACGAGATCATTTATTCAAAAATTAATAAAGAAAAAAAAAGTAAAAATTAATGAAAAATCAATAGTCACACCAGCTACGAAAGTAAAGAAAAACGACAAGGTTATTGTAACTAATAGTTATACATTGAAAGAAAAAAAATTATTACCCGAGCAAATTGATTTAGAAATAATTTATGAAGATGAAGATTTGTTAGTAATCAATAAACCAAAGGGTATGGTAGTGCATCCTGGAGCTGGAAATTATAAAAAGACTTTAGCAAATGCACTAGCCTACAAGTTTCAAAATAATTTATCTGATTTAAACGGAAGTTTAAGACCAGGAATAGTACATAGAATAGATAAGGAAACAAGTGGGCTTTTAGTAATAGCTAAAAATAACTTTGCACATTCAAATCTTGGTAAACAATTTAACAATCATTCAATTAAAAGAAAGTATTTATGTTTAATATGGGGAATAATAAGACCATTGAATGGAAGAGTAGAAACATTAATTTCTAGAAACAAAAAAAATAGACAATTAATGACTGTAAGTGAAATTCGTGGAAAAAAGGCAATAACTAATTATAAGACCCTTAAAGTTTTTACCAAAAAAGATATTCCTAAAATAAGTCTTCTAGAATGTGAGCTTGAAACAGGTAGAACGCATCAAATAAGAGTTCATATTAAATATAAGGGTTCATCTATATTGGGTGATAAACAGTATGGAAAAAAAAATCTAAGATTTAAAAAAGTAAATAGAGTTTTTTTGGAAAAATTAAAAAAAATAAAGGGACAAGCACTTCATGCACAAACGCTAGAATTTATACATCCTATAAAAAAAAAGTGGGTAAGATTTAAATCAAATATTCCAGATGACTTTAAAAAAATGCTTGATTTACTAGAAAATCTAAATGGTTGAAAATTTGATATTTATATATAAATCTTAGATATGGATAATAATAAACAAATGAGTAATTTTCCAACTCCTTCAGTTGGTGGACTTTCAGTTTATCTTGCTCAAATAAAAAAATTTCCAATGCTAGACGCCGAGGAAGAATACATGTTAGCAAAGAATTGGAAAGAAAATGGAAATCTTCAATCAGCTCATAAACTCGTGACTAGTCATTTAAGACTAGTTGCAAAAATAGCTATGGGATATAGAGGATATGGTTTGCCAGTAAATGAGTTGATTTCTGAAGGAAATTTAGGATTAATGCAAGCAGTAAAAAAATTTGATCCAGACAAAGGTTTCAGGTTAGCAACTTATGCGATGTGGTGGATTAAAGCTGCCATACAAGAGTATGTTTTAAGATCATGGAGTTTAGTTAAAATGGGTACAACCACAGCTCAAAAAAAACTTTTTTTTAATTTAAAAAAAATTAAGAACCAAATAGCTCCAGATCAAGAGGGAGATTTAAGGGACGAACAAGTAAAAGAAATCTCGGAAAGGCTAGATGTAGACTCAAATGAAGTAATTAATATGAATAGAAGAATGATGGGTCAAGAGAAATCTCTTAACGATCCAATAAAACATGGTGAAGTGGATGAATGGCAGGATTGGTTGGTTGATGATAATCTGGATCAAGAATTATTAATTTCACAGAAACAAGAGTATAATGATAAAAAAGAACTTCTCAAAAGTGCAATGACTATTTTAGATGAAAGAGAAAAAGAAATCATTAAAGCGAGAAGATTAAATGAAAACCCTCTTACGCTTGAGGAATTAAGTAAAAAATATAGAATTAGTAGAGAGAGAATTAGACAAATAGAAACAAAAGCTTTTGAAAAGCTTCAAAAATCTATGATAAATGCTAGTAAATCGAAAAATTTATTACCATCAAACTAGATTAAAAAAGGATCTTCAATAAGTATAGTGTCTTCCCTTTCTGGGCTAGTAGATACGCTTGAGATTTTAGCCTTTATGAAATCTTCAATCGCATAAATATATTTTTTTGCATTTTCCGGTAAATCCTTCATATTTCTTATTCCTTTTGTACTCGTTTTCCATCCCTTAAAAGTTTTATAAGTTGGCTTTATATTGAATTGATCTTCAGTCGCAGCTGGTAAGTAATCTAATTTTTTTCCATTTAAATTATATCCGACACATACTTTTATTTCATCTAATTCATCTAGGACATCTAATTTAGTCAATGCTATTCCATTAATTCCAGAAATTTTTATTGTTTGACGAACGAGAACAGCATCGAACCATCCACATCTTCTTTTTCTTGCAGTAACTGTTCCAAATTCATTTCCTCTTTTACCTAAACTTTCTCCAATCTTATTTTTCAGTTCAGTTGGGAAAGGTCCACTTCCAACTCTGGTTGTGTAGGCTTTAGTTATACCTAACACATAACCTATTTTATCTGGGCCTGAACCAGATCCTGTGGCAGCCATTGCAGGAACAGTATTAGATGAAGTTACATAGGGATAAGTGCCGTGATCAACATCCAAAAGTATACCTTGAGCTCCCTCAAATAATATTTTCTTTCTATCTTTTTTAAATTCGTCTAGCTTTAACCAAACTGGTTGAGCAAACTTTAAAATATCTGGTGCAATTTTCAATAATTTTTTTTTTAGATCATTCTTTTTGAATATCTTTTTTTTTAGACCTTTTCTAATTGCATTGTGATGTAGTAAAACATTTGCTAATCGATTGTCTAAATTACTTGTCGATCGTAAGTCCATAACTCTTATTGATCTTCTTCCTACTTTGTCCTCATAACACGGGCCTATACCTCTTCTTGTAGTACCTATTTTTCCTTTGCCTGCAGCATCTTCACGAATTTCATCCATTTCTTGATGGAAAGGTAAAATAAGAGATGCTGACTCTGAAATCATAAAGTTTTTAGGTGTAACATTTATCCCTTTTTTTTTGATCTCTTTGATTTCTTCAAGCAGCGCCCAAGGATCTATAACAACACCATTACCCAAAACAGAAATTTTTCCTTCCCTTACAATTCCAGAAGGCAAAAGTCTCAATTTAAATACTTTCTTATCAATGACTAGTGTATGCCCTGCATTATGACCACCTTGAAATCTCACTACCACGTCTGCTTCGCTTGAAAGCCAATCTACAATCTTCCCTTTACCTTCGTCACCCCATTGCGAACCTACTACTACAACATTTTTCATTTTGTAAAATTTCTACTTACCTTAATTGAATTCAGATGATTGATTGGACCATGTCCTTTTCCATAATTAAGATTAGATTTAATTGACTGGTTAACATATTTAATTCCTAACTCACAGGATTTCTTTAAAGGTTTTCCACATGATAAAAACATAGCTATAGCACTGGATAGAGTGCAACCTGTGCCATGAGTATTAATAGTATTAATTTTTTTATTTTTAAATATTTTTAAGCCACTATCTCCAAGAAAAACATCGTTTATATATTTTGATTTTTTATGTCCTCCTTTTAATAGAACATTTTTTACGCCGTATTTTAAAATGATTTTTGATGCCTTGACCATATCTGAAAGATTTTCAATCTTTGTATCAGAGAGAACTTCAGCTTCAGGAATATTTGGTGTTATTAACAATACCTTTTTTAATAAACGATTTTTTAAAGTCTTAACTGCGGAGCTATTAATAAGTTTTGCGCCTCCTTTAGCAACCATTACAGGATCCAACACAATTGTATTCGTCTTAATTTTTCTTAGAGTTTTCTCAATTGAATTTATAACCTTTGATGAGTGCAACATTCCGATCTTAATCGCATTAGGTTTTATGTCTTCACAAGTTGATAAAATTTGTTTTGCTATTTCTTTTGGACTTATAGGAAACACTGATTTAACACCTAAAGTATTTTGAGCTGTAACTGCAGTTATAGCTGTCATTGCGTATCCACCAAGTGCAGTAACAGTTTTTATATCAGCTTGTATACCCGCTCCACCAGAAGAGTCTGAACCAGCAATTATTAAAATTTTAGATCTTGGTTTCAATTTATTTAATCGATCTTTTAATTATGTTTATGCTTTTTAAAATTAAATTTTTATTATGTGACTCAGCCATTATCCTTATCTTCGGCTCTGTTCCAGATTTTCTTACCAATATTCTTCCTCTTGATCCCATAAGTTTTTTTGCGAGTCTTATCGCTTTCTTAGTTTTAGACTGATTAATTATATTTTTGTCCTTAACGAGAACATTTTCGAGTGTTTGGGGCAATGGTTTAAAAACGTTCAAAAGTTTACTTGCTTTAATCCCTTTTCTAAGAGAGAAAAGCACTTCCAACGCAACTAGTAATCCATCACCTGTTGTAGCAAATTTTCCTAAAATAATATGTCCAGATTGTTCTCCACCCAAATTAAAATTAAGCTTTCTCATATTTTCTTTCACGTATCGATCGCCAACTTTTGATCTATAAAATTTTATTTTTTCTTTTTTTAAAAAATTTTGTAAACCTAAATTAGACATTAAAGTGCCAATAACACCTCCTTTTAAAATTTTTTTTAATTTCCATCTTTTTGCTAACATTGCAATTATTTGATCTCCGTCAATAATTTTTCCTTTTTCATCACACATTATAATTCTATCTGCATCTCCATCAAAAGAAATACCAACGTGAGCCCTATGTTTCTTAACAGCAGATTTTAATTTTGTTGGGTAAGTAGAGCCACACTTATCATTAATATTTAATCCATTAGGTTCTACGCCTAATGCAATAACTTTTGCACCTAATTCTTCTAACAATTTTGGCGCTGCTTTATAGCTTGCTCCATTAGCACAATCTAAAACAATTTTTGTTCCTTTTAATTCGAAATTCTTGGGAAAATTATTTTTTAAAATTTTTATATATTCATCATTTCCATTCTCAAGTCTCTTTACTCTTCCAAGAAGTCTAGGATCAGTAAGTTGTTTTGTATTTTTAGCATCAATAAGTTTTTCAATTTTTTTCTCAATTCGATCAGATAATTTCATCCCATCAGGTCCAAAAAGTTTCAAACCATTATCATAATAGGGGTTGTGAGAAGCTGTGATCATTATTCCCATATTTGCTCTCATAGACTTCGTTAACATTGCCAGACCATTTGTTGGTAAGGGTCCTAAAGTAAACACATGCATTCCACCAGAAACTAAACCTGAAACAAGAGCTGGTTCTAGTGTATATCCTGACAATCTTGTATCTTTTGCTATTACAGCAATTTGCTTTGTTTTCTTTTGATTTTTAAAATATGTTCCTGATGCAAGACCAAATTTAAAAAATTTCTCTCCAGTAATATTTCCTTGATTTACAGTACCTCTTATTCCATCAGTCCCGAAATACTTATTTTTCATTTTTCAATAATCTTATTATAAACTAAAATTCCTTGCTTAACTTCTTTTACATTATGAACTCTAAAAATTTGCACCCCTTGCATTAATAAAAAAAGAGTTGAAGCTAAAGTTCCTCCTATTCTCTCTTTGCTATCATACTTCCCACTTATTTGATTAATAAATCTTTTTCTGGAAGTACCTATCAAAATAGGAAATCCTAAGCTATGAAACAATGAAATTTTTGAAATTAAACTCAAATTATGTTTCAAAGTTTTACCAAAACCTATTCCAGGATCTAAAACGATTTTATTATCTTTAAATTTATTTTTAATATTTTTTTCAAAGTAATCATAGATATCTAATAATACATTTTGGTAAGTTGGCCTTATTTGCATTGTATTTGGTGTACCTTGCATATGATGAAGAACTTTTGAAACTTTATTCTTTTTAATTATTAATGGGGAAACCTCACCATAATTAAAACCTGAGACATCATTAATTAAGTCTACCCCAAATTTTAATGCTTTAACCATTATTTCTGGTTTTCTTGTATCTAAAGATAAACATGTTTGTTTATATTTTTTTTTAAATTTTTTTAAAACATTTTTAATTCGTTTAAATTCAACTTGATAATGAATATCTTTTGATCCTGGACGTGTTGACTCTCCTCCTACATCAATAATTTTTGCTCCTGATTTAATCATATCATCTATATGTTTAAAAGATTTAGCTTTCTTGTTATACACCCCTCCATCAGAGAAGCTGTCTGGTGTCAAATTCAAAATACCCATTATAGTAGGTCTGGAAAAATTGATATTTTTTATAAAATTTTTTCTTTTCGAAGTAATCTTTTTTAAATCATTTTTTATTTTTAAGATTTGAATTCTTCTAAGAAATTTTACATCTTGAATATTAATTATTTTACTTTTTACTTTCTTTTTGTTCCTAGAAATAATTTCCAATTTGTTAAATGCTATGTTTTTATTACCACATAGTGGGAGTGCTTTTTTAGTTTTTATGAGAGATTTAGCCTCTTTGCCATAATAAAAATTACACGCTCGAGTGTAATATTTAATCATGTAATTAAACTGCTGGTTTTGGCTTAAGTCCTAGTGACCCGAGTGCAGAAGAGGACTTTCCATCATCGTTTTCCTCTTCTTTGAATGATCTTGTAGGTTTGATATCTTTTAATATTAAATCTCTTATTTCATCACCAGATAAAGTTTCGTAAATTAACAAAGCTTTAGCAATCTTGTGTAAATCTTCAATTTTCTCATTCAATACTTTTCTTGCTCTCTCATAACCTTTATCTACAATCTTCTTAACTTCTGCGTCTATTTTTTTTGCAGTTTCTTCTGACATATTTTGTTGTTTTGTAACAGATCTTCCGAGAAAAACTTCCTCTTCATTTTCTCCGTAAGCTATAGTGCCTAACTCTGTGCTCATACCATATTTTGTTACCATATTTTTTGCCATTTTTGTTACCATATCAATATCAGAAGATGCGCCTGAGGTTACTTTGTCGTGTCCGAAAATTATTTCTTCTGCTATTCTTCCTCCCATAGCTACCGCAATATCGGCATGCATTTTTTCTCTAGTCACAGATAGTTGATCTCGCTCTGGTAATCTCATAACCATTCCTAAGGCTCTTCCTCTAGGAATGATTGTTGCTTTATGTATAGGATCAGATGCTTTTTCGTTTAGCGCCACTATTGCATGACCTCCTTCATGGTAAGCAGTTAATTTTTTCTCATCTTCAGACATTACCATTGATCTTCTCTCAGCGCCCATCATTACTTTATCTTTCGCTTCTTCGATATCCGACATAGTAACTACTCTTTTGTTCTTTCTAGCTGCTAATAAGGCGGACTCGTTTATCAGATTAGCTAAATCAGCGCCTGAAAATCCTGGAGTCCCCCTAGCAATAGTTCTAAGTTTTACATCAGGGCCAGTATTAACTTTTTTAACATGAACTTTTAGTATTGCTTCTCTTCCTATTATATCTGGATTACCAACAACTACTTGTCTATCGAATCTTCCAGGCCTTAATAGTGCTGGATCTAAAACGTCCGGTCTGTTTGTTGCGGCAATTAAAATTATTCCTTCGTTAGTATCAAAGCCATCCATTTCTACTAACAATTGGTTAAGCGTTTGCTCTCTTTCATCGTTACCCCCACCTAAACCAGCACCTCTGCTTCTTCCTACTGCATCTATTTCATCTATAAAAATTATACAAGGAGAATGTTTTTTTCCTTGCTCAAACATATCTCTAACTCTGGAAGCACCAACTCCAACAAACATTTCAACAAAATCAGATCCTGAAATTGAGAAAAATGGCACGTTAGCTTCACCTGCGATTGCTTTAGCCAATAAAGTTTTTCCTGTTCCAGGAGGTCCAATTAAAAGTGCACCTTTTGGAATTTTTCCACCAAGTCTACTAAATTTTTTTGGATCTTTTAAAAATTCGACTATTTCTTCAACTTCCTCTTTTGCTTCTTCAACTCCGGCCACATCATTAAATGTAACCTTGCCCTGAGCCTCATTTAATAGTTTTGCTTTTGATCTACCAAACCCCATTGCTCCCCCTTTGCCACCTTGCATCTGACGCATAAAAAATATCCAAACACCGATAAGCAGAAGCATGGGAAACCAGGATAGTAAAATACCTAAAAGTGAAGGCATTTTATCCTCTTGGGGTGAAGCAATTATGCTCACACCTTTGTCTGAAAGTTTATCAACTAAATCAGGATAGTTTGGGGAGTAGGTATTAAATTCTTTTCCATTAGCAAGTACTCCTGAAATATTATTTCCTTGAATTTTGACCTCAACAACTCTTCCGGCATCAACTTCATCTAAGAAATTAGAAAAAGGAAGCGTATCTCTTTCAGAACTTATCTTATTTGGATCTTGAAACATATTGAATAGTCCTACGGACAACAACACAATTATGACCCACATTATCAAATTTCTTAAATTCATATTTTCCTAGATAATCATTATTTATAATTAAACAAGTATATTTTAACTTTAAATTGGTTGTAAATAAGACAAAATATATCTAAAAGACACTAAATCATTACTTTTTCTCTTTTTTAAGCCAAATTTTGTCATTATTCTTAACAAATAAACAACCTCCCAAAGTATATTTAGTAAAGTTTTTTTGTCCAAGTTTACTAATTAAATACTCAACTTTTTTGGATCTAGGGTTGTAGTAATTTTTTTTGATGAACCTTATAGAATCATTAATAATTCTTATTTTGATCTCATTGTTTAGATCACTAAAATTTTTGAAATTAATATTTACACTATTTTTATGTTTTGTAATTATATCTTTTGAAAGCTGCTTATAGTAATTATCTAGTACTAATTTACTAGAAGCAAGATTATTTATAGATTTAATAATAGAATCGTAATTTATACCGCTTTTTAAAAGAGGCTTTTGTAAGGATCTAATCCTTGTTCGCAAATATTTATTACTTGTATTAGATGGATCTTTAAAAAATTTTCCAAATATTTTTTTTGAAATACTAATTAAATATTTTTTCTTAACATCTAATAATGGTCTAACCAATTTAATTTTATCAGTTAAATTGCTTGAGAAACGCATAGACGATAATCCTGTTAAACCGCTACCTCTTGAAAGTCTTATAAAAAATGTTTCTACTTGATCCTCCAAATTGTGGGCAGTTAAAATAATTTTAATGTTATATTTGTTGCAATAATTAGCTAATAATTCATATCTTTGGTTTCTAGCTTCATTTTGAATATTTTTAAATATTTTTCGCTTTATAGTTATAATTTTTAAATCAATCCCGTGTAATTTGAGTAATAATTTTACCTTGCTCGCCTCTGTTTTTGATTTTTTTCTAATATTATGATTAATTAATACGTAATAAAATTTAGTTTTAGTTTTGGAGCCGTAAGCCATGCTTAAAGCAGTCAACGCCAAGCTGTCTGGACCGCCTGAAACTGCAACTAAATATTTTTTAGTCTTTAACTTATTTAACTTTTTCTCAAATTCTTTAAAAATCTCAGAAAGATTTTTAAAATCTACAAATTCATTTTTAAGAATTACATTTGAATTTTTTTTGCTCATACTGAGCTTTTTGTAACACAGACTTACTCGCTTTTGGGTATTCTTTTTTCAAGCCTGAAATCATTTTGCAGCCTTGGTCTTTTTCACCAAGTTGGACCATTGTTATACCAAGCTTAAGAAGGTTATCTGGTGCTTTCAAGCTTTTTGGATAGTTTTGATATCCATCCAAATATGCTGTAGCAGCATCTGAATATAATTGTCTAATCCTAAACGTCTCTCCGTACCAATACTGTGCACTTCCTGCCAGTTCATGCTCCTTATTTTTTTCAATAAATTCTTTTAGTGCTATTTCTGCAGTTTCATAATCTCCAATTTTCATGAAACTTACGGCAAAATCATATTGTTCATTTGCAGGTTTATTAGGAAGCAAAGACTCTTTTTTCTCTGGTTCTTCAGAAATAACCGTTTGAGCACTTTGGATAGAGTTAATAGTTTGTTCTTTAGGTAAATTTGAGGTTTCATAACCTGGGTTGGCTCCAAAGTCTTGTGGCTTACTCGATCCTGGAAGATTTATTTTTTTTTCTTTTTGGCTATCATTCACTCCCACTTCTAAATCTGAAAATCTTAATTGTGTGTCTGATTGAATTTTTGTAACTCTGCTTGATAGCTTATCTAATTTAAAATTTACTTCCTCAAACTTATTAGTTAATTCCCTAAATTGATCTTCTATTTCATTTAATTTTAACAAATGTTTTGTAAGAATATCCTCGTTTAAACTGTCTGACTTGGTATTTTTTAAATTTAATTTGGGGTTAACATCTGATTTTTGATAAACTGCTTTTTCTAGAGTTTTTAGGTCTTTTGTAATTACTTGTATTTGATCGGAAATAGCCTTGAGGTATATTTCTTCCTCCTCTGCGATTAGTAAATTAAAAGCAAAAATAAAAAACAAAGAAAATAGTAATAAAGTTTTTAAACTGTTGAACATACTTCGTTTTTATTGAGATAAAATGGCAAAAAAAAGACCCTTCAATAAGTAAATTATTAAAGGGTCTTTGTTATAATAAAATTATTAGTTTACTTTAACTGTTACAGATCTTCTATTTTGAGACCAAGCTATAGGTGACGATTTTGGATTTACTGGCTTCTCTTTTCCATAACTTATCACGGAAATTCTTTTTCCAGAAATACCGTAAGTCATAAGGTAATCTCGAGCTGCATTCGCTCTTCTTTCTCCTAAAGCCAAGTTATATTCTCTAGTTCCTCTTTCATCTGCGTGACCTTCTATAGTTACGTTAAGATTTTTATTTTTTCTTAAAAATGTCGCTTGTTTTCTTAAAGTAGCTCTTGAGGCAGTAGTTAAAGAAGATTTGTTCGTCGCAAAGAACACCCTGTCTGGAACTCCAGCAGCTAAATATTCTACCGTCTCTTTACCTGTATAAACATCTCCATCGATATCAGCAGATTTTTTTGCCGTTGAACACGCACTGAGAACTAACGTTGCAAATATTACTAGTAATATATTTTTTAAATTCGTTTTTAATGTCATTTTTTCCCCTAGGTTTAATTATTTATTTCAAATTATTGACGGTTATTCAAGTATATTTTACATAAAATTCAACCTCACTTAGATAATAATGAAGACCAAGATGGGTCTGAACCGTCAGTTTTAGTAGAAAGTTTTCTCTCATTATAACCTGTAATATCTATTGACCACAATTTTGCAGAAAATCCTTCACCTTTTGGTCCAGCCTTGGTTTCTCTGTAAAAAACCAAAACTCTTCCATTAGGAGACCAGGACGGAGCCTCTTGATAATAATTTTCTGTCAACAATCTCTCTCCACTTCCATCGGTTCTCATGACACCAATATAAAATCTACCTTTATGCATTTTTGTAAAAGCTATCAAATCACCTCTTGGTGACCATACTGGCGTTCCATAAATTCCTTTTCCAAAAGTGACTCTTTTCACATTACTGCCATCGCTTCGCATAACGTAAATTTGTTGTAAACCACTTCTATCAGAGTTAAAGGCAATAAATTTTCCGTCAGGTGAAAAAGATGGAGATGTATCGATTGATGAGTGTTCGGTAATTCTTTCCACGACTCTTGAATTTAAATCCATCGTAAAAATGTCAGAGTTCCCGTCTTTAGCAAAACTCATAATTATTTTTTTTCCATCTGGAGAAAATCTCGGTGCGAATGTCATACCGGGAAAATTTCCAACAACTTCTTGCGTGCCTGTTTCTATATCTAATAAATACACTCTTGGCATGTTTCTAAAGTAAGACATATAAGTCACCATTTGATTGGTAGGGTTAAATCTTGGAGTTAGAACTAATTCATTTCCTAAAGTAAGATATTTTGTGTTTGCACCATCCTGATCCATTATTGCTAATTTTTTTACTCTTTGATTTTTTGGCCCGCTTTCTGCAACATAAATTATCCTTGTATCAAAATAACCTTCTTCACCAGTCAATCTCTCATAAATTTTATCTGATATTATATGTGCAACTCTCCTCCAATTAGAGGGAGTTGTAGTAAAAGCTAAAGCTGTCATTTCTTGAGCAGCAGCTAAATCCCATAATCTAAATTCTACTTTTAATTTTTCATTTTTAATGAAAAGTTTACCTGTAACTAATGCTTGAGCTTTTATTAATCTCCAGTCTTCAAATCTTGGCTTTAAATGAGCTATATCAGGCTTTTGAACGAAAGCATCTTTTTTTAATGGGTTGAAAAGACCTGTGTTTCTAAAATTATTTTCAATTATTTTTGAAATATTTTCTCCCAAAAGTTTCACTTTCAGGTCTCTGTAATTTTCAGATTTTATATCCACGTGAAGCGGGGATACTGCTATTGGTAAAGGGTCAAGATTTCCTCGAGTAATATCAACTTCAATTAGTGCTGAAGATTTAGATATTATTAAAAAATAAGTAAATATAATAAGTACAATTTTTTTCATTTTATCCTTTTAACATTTCAACTGGGTTAAAATTAAGCTGTAAATCTTTCCACTTATCATAACCTGTTGGAGGGACCTTTAGGGGTTGACATAATCTCACAGCTCTTAAGGCACTTTCAGCTAAAACTTTGTAAAATTTTTGACCTGGTCTATTCATTCTTTCATGATCTAAAATTTCTGACTTCATTATTGTCCCGTCTTTTTTTAATTGTAGTTTTATTCTGACAAGTAAATTTTCGTCATACGGTAATCCTAAAGGTACACTCCAACATCCAAAAATTTGTGCTCTTAATGCATCCTCCTCTGAAAGTGTAAGCCCGCTTGCAAATGAATTCTTTTTATTACTTTGAGTAATTTGATTATCTTTTTTTTGCTCAACTGCCTCTACCTCTTTTGCTTTATCAATTAGAGCTGCGATTTGGTTGGTATCAAATATTTCTTTTTTTTCAAATTCAGAAGACTGTCTTATTTGAGGCTTTACCTCCTCAGGATTTTGTTTCTTTTTTACTATTTTTTTTTCTTCTTTTTTATCATTTGGTAACGGTATTCTATCAGGTTTTTCTTTAGCTTTAGCAGCTGGAGGTGCTTGCTCTGATACTACTCTCTCCTCCTCTTTTTTTTTTGTTTCTTGGATAATTTTTCTTGCTTTTGGGGCATAAGGAATATTTGTTTTATCTGAAATTTGAATCAATTCTACTGATATAATTGGGGGAAGATCTACGGGCTCTCTAAGCATAAATGGTAAGCTTAGAACTGTTAATAGGATCATTAATGCATGAAAGGATATCGAGTAAATTAAGCTTCTTATCATATTTCATCCTAACTTTTGTATGGCTCTGAAATTAACGCTACTTTTGAAAACCCTGCTCCGGACAAAGTCCCCATAACTTCAAGAACTCTTCCGTAATTGATATTCTTATCTCCCCTTACATATATTCTGGTATCAGTTCGGTTTTTTGCAATTGCCAATAATTTTGGTATCATTTGCTGATATGAAACTTGATGTTCTTGTATATAAATTTCACCTTTAGAGTTGATGCTAATAGTTAAAGGCTCTTGATCATCAGGCAAAGAGTCCGCCGCAGACTCGGGCAAATCTACTTGCACGCCAACCGTCAAAAGAGGCGCCGTAACCATAAAAATTATTAGGAGAACAAGCATGACATCCACAAAAGGTGTCACATTTATCTCGCTCATAGGTTCTTTTCTAGAGCGGTTAAATTTGAAAGACATTATTTAAATTATTGTTAAAAATCTTTTTGAGAAGTTGTCAACTCTTGAAAAATATTTTTGAGAATCGCTGTTAAATTTATTATAAGCTACAACAGCTGGAATTGCAGCTAAAAGACCTAACGCGGTTGCAAATAATGCTTCGGCGATTCCAGGTGCAACTATTGCTAAACTTGTGTTTCTTGAAATTGCTATAGATTGAAAAGAATTCATTATACCCCAGACAGTTCCAAATAAACCAATAAAAGGGGCTGTTGATCCTACAGTTGCTAAAAAAGTGAAATTTTTCTCAACTTTTCTGAGTTCTTTATCCGTTGCAATCTCAATGACTCTTCCAACTCTTGCTGCTTGTACAGAGGAAGATTGTCTTTTAGTTTTTAAGAGTTCAGCCATTGCAGCTTTAAATATTAAAGTAGCTGGATCTGTAGAGTTTGCGGGTAAACTATTATTGAAACTTTCTGCTGATTTAGCTTTCCAAAATTTTTTTTCAAATTCCTCTATTGAGATGTTTATACTTTTAAATAACTTAAATTTATCAAAAATTAGTGCCCATGAAAAAATTGAGCTAGCTATTAACAAAATTATTACAAATTTCACTACAAAATCTGCTCTCAAAAATAATTTCCATAAAGAAAAGTCAGATGCTCCACCTAGGCCAACTATTTGAGTTGCAATATCTTGTTCCATTAAAGTTGATTACTTTTAGAATGTGTCATGAATTTGGCGTTTTTTGAGAATTTATATCAGTTTTCCCTTGCCCTTTGATCATCAAAGTATCTTGCAATTAAGATGGCATCTGACTTATTTACATCCTTTTTTTTTGCTAGTTGATTAGATAAAGAGGGATACATCTCAATAACTTTGGTTCTACTTGCATCCTTAGAAGAGTTTATAAGTTCAAAATGTTTTTTCCATTTGGAGGGTCTTACAAAAAAAATTGGTAAACTAAGCGCAGCACAAACACCTTTAATAGCTCCAAAAGTTTGCCCAAAATTAAACATACTTGTTACACCTTGACCAGGCATTGCGTTGACTTGCTCGACTACAACAGCAACATCCTCGTTTTTTAATATATTTTCTTTTATAATGTTTACAAGTTGAGCGCTATTTAATTGTCTTTTATTTTTTTTTCCTTCAGCCATAACAGGCATATCGAAAATGCTAAGTACCTTTTTATCTTTTAAAATAGCTATTGCTCCACTTAAACCAGGATCTATACCAACAACTTTCATAATTTGCTTTCTAAAATTGCATTAGTAAATATATTTTGCACATCATCTAATTCCTCAAGTGCACTTAAAACTTCTAACATTTTTTCACTTTGTACTTTATTTAATTTTAAGTAATTCGATGCTCTCCACTCTATCGCCGAGTACACAAAATTATCTATTTTTTTTTCCAACTCTGTTTTTATTTTATAAAAATCCTCTTTTTTTGTAATAATTTCGTAAAAATCTTTTATACTTATACAATCTTTGGCTCCAGAATTTATAGCTATTTCAAATGCTTCTTCTTCGCTAATTTTAGCTTTTTCAATATGAATAATTCCACAACTAGTAAACATATGTGTTGTAGATCCTGATTCTCCTAAACTACCTCCATTTTTTTGTAATACTGTTCTGATGCTAGATGCTGACCTGTTTTTATTATCTGTTAAAGTTTCAATGATAAATGCGATATTAAAAGGTCCATAGCCTTCATATCTCAAATTTTCATAATTTTTCTCTCCAGAAATTTCCGATTTACTTATAGCTCTTAATATATTGTCTTTAGGCATGTTTGCTTGTTTTGCTGCTTGAATTGCTGTTCTCAATCTAGGGTTCGTATTTGGATCTATATCACCTAGTTTAGCAGCGACTGTTATTTCTCTAGAAAGTTTAGAAAATATTTTTGACCTCTCTTTATCTGCCCTACCCTTCTTATGCTTAATGCCAGCCCAATGAGAATGTCCTGCCATATTTACTTTTCTAATTCTCCCCCGGTAATTAATCTAGTAATTTTATTTGCCAAACCTGTTTTGTGATCAGCTTCTACTATGACGCCCGATAATGTACCCTCTCCACTTGAAGGAAAATGACTCATCGCACTTTTATCTTTTAAAAATCTTTTTAAAGAGTTTTCTTTATTCATCCCAATTACTGAATTATAGTCTCCGCACATGCCTATATCAGTTTGATAAGCTGTACCTTTTTCTAAGATTCTTGTATCGGCTGTAGGAACATGTGTGTGAGTACCAACTACACAAGTCGAGAGACCATCAAAAAAATATCCAATAGCCATCTTCTCACTTGTAATTTCTCCATGAAAATCAACTACTAAAAAATCAACATTCTTTTTCAAAATAATTTTTTTACAAATATCTTTTGCTTTTTTAAAAACATCATCTGTTTTTCTCATAAAAACATTGCCCATCAAGTTTATTACTCCAATTTTGTATTTATTGTCCTTAGTGGTATAAATTCCAAAACCGTCGCCTGGAGTCCCCTCAACAAAATTTGCGGGCCTTAACAATCTTTTTTCTTTTTCAATAAATTTTGAAGTTTCTTGTTTGTCCCAAATATGATTTCCTGAAGTAATTACATCAATACCAAGTAAAAAAATATCTTCTACTATTTTTTTAGTAATCCCTTTCCCATCATCTGCAGCATTTTCACCGTTAACTATTGAAAAATCAATCTTATTGTCTTTAATAATTTTTGGAAGTTTTCTTTTAAGAACATCTCTTCCAGACAATCCCATTATGTCTCCTAAGACTAAAATTTTCATTAAAAAATTCCTTTTTCTGTAAGAATATAATTAAGTCTAAAATCTTTCTTATTTACTGGCAGGTTATGAGATTTTTGAAAAGAAAAAGCAACACCAACTGTAAGAATATTTTTGTATATTTTTAGATATTTATTAAGATATTTATCATAGAAACCTTTGCCATAACCAATTCTATTTTTGTGCTTGTCGAATGCCAGTAGAGGCACCAGAACGATGTTAGGAACTATCTTTTTTGTTTTTAAAGGTTCCGGTATGCCATACTTATTTAAAACTAAAATTTCATTTTTTTTCCATTTGTAAAAATTCATCTCTTTTTCTTTTTCAATAATTGGTAATGAATAATTAAAACATTTAAAATATTCTACATCAAATATTCTAAATATATTGATTTCATAAGAATTTGGGTAATATAATGAAATATTCTTTTTATTTATAAATTTTTTTTTAATTAAATTAATAAGAGGTAAAAAGTATTTTTCACTTATGTCGAAATATTTAGTTTTTCTTTTAAGAAAAAATTTCTTTCTGATTAACCCTTTTCTATCCATTTATTGTATTTTAGATAGAGACTCTGAATTTGAAATTATCTTTTCAAGTGACTGTGTGGTTTTATCGAGCATAGTCTCGTAAAGATTGTTATTTTTTTCAATTAATTTTCTAAACATTTCTAATTCTTTATTTAGCTTATTAATCTCATTATCTTTATCTTTTTTATATTCTATTGCTAAAGACTTAATCTCTTTAAACTTACTTGAAATTTCATCTAATTTTAATTTTTGATTTGAAACCTTTTGCTTTAGGTCAAAATATTCATCAATTAATTTAATTGTTGTAATTAATAATAGTTTATTTTCCCCAATATTTCCAAGTTTTTCTTTTAACTCTAAATATTTTTGATCTAAAAATTTTGTTAGTCTTTTGAGAGACTCTTCCTGACCGTCGTCGCAAGAGAGAAGATAATCTTTATTATTAAATTTTATATTTACATTTGCCATTTTTCGATATCAGAGACCAAATTTTCTGTCTCTTGAGTTAATTCATCTATTTCTTGATTAAAATTTTCTTCCAACTCAGATTTCTTTTTTATCTCTAATTGAAGATTTTGAATTTTTTCTTTTAAGTATTTATGTTCTCTCATTAATTCTTGATTTTTTCTCTCTAACTCATTTTTTTGTCTCAATATTTCACTTTTTTCATGTTTAATTTTTTCCAGTTCATGATTTGGTTGTGAATAAGTTAAAGTAATAGAATTCAACTTATTAATTAATTGATTTAGATTTTTTTCTTTCTCTTCAATTATGCTCATAAAGTTTTATATCATAATATTGATATACTTTCTCTAAGTCTATATAGGTAATTAAAAGTGAACATAAATTTAAATCAATTATCAAATGCAGTTAGATTTTTATCAATCGATGCTGTACAAAAAGCAAACTCTGGTCACCCTGGGATGCCAATGGGCATGGCTGACGTAGCTACAGTTCTTTTTAAATACCACCTCAGGTTTAATCCAAAAAATCCTAGCTGGATTAATAGAGACAGGTTTATTTTGTCAGCTGGACATGGTTCAATGCTACTTTACTCTTTACTTTACTTAACAGGCTACAAAAGTGTTTCTATTGAAGATATAAAAAATTTTAGACAACTTAACTCTATTTGTGCAGGCCATCCTGAGTATAAAAAAGGAACTGGAATTGAGACGACTACTGGTCCGTTAGGTCAAGGATTAGGTAATGGTGTAGGTATGGCAATAGCTGAGGAAATTTATAGAAAAAAATTTGGTTCAAATATAATTAATAATAAAACCTATGTAATTGCTAGTGATGGAGATCTTATGGAGGGGATAAGTCACGAAGCAATGAGTTTAGCTGGGCACCTTAAATTAAAAAATTTAATAGTTTTCTTTGATAATAATAGGATATCAATAGATGGCTCTACTTCTTTGAGTGTTTCTGATAATTATAAGAAAAGATTTGAGTCATATGGTTGGAATTTCATAGATATTAATGGGCATAAGGAAAAACAAATCACAAAAGCTATTTCTAAAGCATCCAAATCTAACAAACCAACGATTATATCTTGCAAAACTGTTATTGGCTTCGGATCGCCAAATAAGTCTGGGAAAGCATCCTCGCACGGTTCACCTCTTGGTGATGAGGAGATCAAATTAGTAAGAAAAAAACTTAAATGGAATAATAAACCGTTTGAAATTCCTAAAGAAGTGTTAGATGAGTGGAGAAGAATTGGCAATAAGGGAGAAGGTCTAGAAAAAAAATGGCAAGAAACCCTCGACAAAAAAAATTCAAAAATAAAAAGAGAATTAGAAAAAAATTACTCAAACTCTGAATCGAGGGATTTAGAAAGCTTAATTGAGAAAGAAAAAACTAAATATTTTGACTCTAAACCAAGCCTAGCAACTAGACAGTGTTCAATGGCATCAATTGAAAGTATTTCTACTTTACTGCCACAGCTCATAGGTGGTTCTGCTGATTTAAGTGGATCAAATAATACAAAAACTAATAATTCTAAAATTATAAATTCCAAAAATTTTAACGGAAATTACATACATTATGGAGTAAGAGAACACGGTATGTCTGCAATTATGAATGGAATGGCTCTTTATGGAGGTTTAATACCATATGGTGGAACATTTTTAATTTTTTCTGACTACAGTAAACCTTCAATAAGATTATCTGCTTTAATGGGTCTAAAAGTAATATATATATTTTCTCATGACTCCATTGGCCTAGGGGAGGATGGCCCTACTCATCAACCTATTGAACAACTTACTGGACTAAGAGCGATTCCAAACTTAAACGTTTTTAGACCAGCTGATATAAATGAAACTTTAGAGTGTTGGGAAATAGCTTTAAAAAGCAATGGGACTCCAAGTGCTATTGCTTTATCAAGACAAAAAGTTCCTTACATCAATCCCAAAAACACTAAAGAAAATAAATGTGAAAAAGGCGCATATATAGTTAATATTACTTCTCATGAAAGCAAAGTAACATTAGTAGCATCTGGAACTGAAGTAGAGCTAGCTTTAAAAATTCAAGAAATTCTTAAGCAAAACAATATCCACTCTAAAGTCGTCTCAATGCCATGTATAGAACTTTTTGATAAACAACCAGAAAATTTTCGTAAAGATATTATAGATGAAGACTCTTTAATTGTTACATTGGAAGCGGGGAGTATAGTTTCTTGGCAAAAATTTGTAAAAAATAAAGGTATAAATATTGGTATAGATAAGTTTGGAAAAAGCGCACCATACAAAGATGTTTATAATCATTTTGGCTTATCAGAGGAAAAGATAGCTAATTTGATTCAAAAAAAATTAAGAGAATAATTTAAATTGATGGATAAAATAAAATTTTTTCCTGATAGTTTGGATGTGCAAAATAAAAAAGTTATTTTAAGACTAGATTTAAATGTTCCTCTTAAAGATAAAATAATTATAGATGATACAAGGATAACATTATGTTTACCTTTAATTAAAAGATTAATTGAAAAAAAAGCAAAAATAATAATTATAAGCCATCTTGGTCGGCCAAAGGGGGAAAGAGATCCTGCTCTTTCTTTAATTCCAATTTATAAATATCTTAAAAATATACTTCAAACTAATGTTTATTTTTTCTCTGGAGATTTTGATAACGAAGTTCAAGATAAATTTTCTCAATTAAAAAAGAGCGAAGTGATAGTAGTTGAAAATATTAGATTTTTTAAAGAGGAAATGAAAGATGACGAAAATTTTTCAAAAAGGTTGGGCTCAATCGGTGATATTTACATAAATGATGCTTTTTCCTGTTCTCATAGAAAACAGGCATCAATACATAAAATTACTAAATTCGTAAGTAAAAGTTACGCTGGACCCCTTTTAAAAAAAGAAGTTGATTCAATTAATCTTATAATTAAGGATAAAAAAGATCCTGTAACATGTATTATTGGGGGATCGAAAATTTCAACTAAAATTAATTTAATTATTAATTTGGTTAAGAAAATAAATAATCTAGTAATTGTTGGTGCAATGGCTAATAATTTTTTCGTTTATAAAAATTTTAGTGTCGGTAAATCACTAATTGAAAATAATACCAAAGAAATTATAAAAAAAATTTACCATGAAGCTAGCAAGTATAAATGTGAAATTCTTATTCCAGAGGATTGTATTGTTGCAACTAACTTCGAGGGAAAGGGAAAAAATAAAGATTTAACTCAAATTTTAGAAAATGAACTTATTTTAGACATTGGATTTAAAACAATTAAAAAAATTAAACAGACAATTGATAAATCAAAAACGGTATTATGGAATGGGCCAGCAGGGTATTTTGAGAATGAAAACTTTTTAAATGGGACTATATCCATAGCGGAATTTATTTCAAATAATACTAAAAAAAAAAGTTTGATTTCGGTTCTCGGCGGGGGAGACACTTTAGCTGCGATAAATAAGAGTAAAAATAAACTTTCTTTTTCCCACTTATCAACAGCAGGTGGTGCATTTTTAGAATACTTAGAGGGAAAAGACTTGCCTGGTCTTAGTGTTTTAAAATAAACAATCTCTTATGAATTTAAATGAAATAGCAAAAAAAATGTGTGCTAAAGGCAAAGGAATTTTAGCAGCAGATGAGAGTACAGCAACAATAGCAAAAAGATTTAAAAGTATCAATGTTGAGAATTTAGAAAAGAATAGACTTAATTTTCGTCAAATATTATTTAATTCAAGCGCGATGAAAGATTTTATTGGTGGAGTTATTTTATTTGACGAAACAATAAGACAAAAAACAACTTTAGGTCCAACTGTGCCGGAATTAATTTCAATGAGCAATGCAATTCCAGGTATTAAAGTGGATAAAGGTGCTAAATTGCTAGCTGGATCTAACGATGAAACTGTAACTGAAGGTTTAGACGGATTAAGAGAAAGATTAAAAGAATATTATAAATTCGGTGCTAGGTTTACTAAGTGGAGAGCAGTATATAAAATAACAGATAAACTTCCATCATCTCAATCTATAAAGTCTAATGCGCATGCATTGGCTAGATATGCAGCGTTAGTGCAAGAGGCAAAAATGGTTCCTATTGTTGAGCCAGAAGTTCTAATGGATGGTTCACATAATATTAATAAATGTTATGAAGCCACTGCTAATGTTTTGCATGAATGTTATAATGAATTAGAAATTCATAAAGTTGATTTAAAAGGTACTGTTTTAAAACCTAATATGATTATACCAGGCTCTGAATGTAAAGATAAATCTAGTTCAGAAGAGATAGCAAAAAAAACATTGGAATGTTTAAAAAAAAATGTCCCCAAAAGTGTTCCTGGAATAGCTTTTTTATCGGGCGGTCAGTCAGAAATCGAGGCTAGTAAAAATTTAAATGAAATAAATAAAATTAATGATACTAATTTTTTAATTACATTTTCATATGGAAGAGGATTACAAGCAAGTGCCTTAAAAGAATTTGGAAAAAATCAGAGTAATATAGAAAATATTCAAAAAGCTTTCAATCATAGAGCCAAAATGAATGGTTTGTCTTCAAAAGGAGAATGGTCAGAGGACTTAGAAAAAGAGTCTTTGGCTTAAGTTCATTGAAAAGATTTGTTTACTTAATTTCACCCAATAAGATAGAAAAAAATTTTTATAGAAAACTAGATAAAGTTTTATCGTTTAAAAATGTTAAATATTTCCAATTAAGATTAAAAAATACAAAAAAAAATTACCTATTAAAAGAAAGTAAAAAAATTAGAAAAATCACAAGAAAACATCAAGTAAAGTTTATCTTAAATGATAATTTTATTTTGATAGATCAAATTAAAGCAGATGGTTGTCACATGGGTCAATTAGATGGATCTTTTACGAAGGCTAGAAAAAAACTTAAAAATAAAATTTTTGGAATTACTTGTCATAATTCAAAAATTCTAGTGAAAAACGCTCTTAAATTTAAAGCAGATTATATTGCTCTTGGTTCTTTTTTTAAATCTAAACTCAAACCTAATGCAAAAAGAGCTAAAATTAGTATTTTGAAATGGGCAAAAAAAGAAATTAAAAAACCAATTGTCGTAATTGGTGGAATTAATAATTATAATTATAAAAAATTGATTAATTCTGGAGCAAATTATATTGCAATTTCAAGTTTTATTTGGGATAACCCAAATCTTAAACCTGAGAAAGCGATAGAAAAATTTAAATGAAAATTACAGCTATTGAGATAAAACCCGGTATGATAATTGAACACAAAAACGATTATTGGAATGTGCTGAAGACACAACATGTAAAGCCTGGAAAAGGAGGCGCATTCAATCAAGTTGAGTTAAAGAGTGTTCTAAAAGGAACGAAGCTAAATGAAAGATTTAGATCAAGCGAAACAGTAGAAAAAGCTGAGGTAGAAGAAAGAAAATTCAATTTTTTATACTTAGACGGAGAAAATTGTCATTTTATGGAAAGCTCTAATTATGAACAGGTTGAAATTCCCAAATCTGTTACGGGAGAAAAATATAAACTTTTAAAAGAAAATTTAGAGGTAACAATTTCATTTATGGAAGAAAAACCAATTTCAGTAGAATTACCAAACAATATTGAGTGCACTATTGAGTCAACTGATGTAGCTTTAAAAAATCAAACAGCATCATCTTCGTATAAACCTGCTTTGCTCGATTGCGGTATAAAAATCAATGTTCCACCCTTTATTGAAAGTGGAGAAAAAATTGTCATTGATACTCGAACATTGGAATATGTGAAAAGAATTAATAAATGAGATTAAATTCTCCCCAAATTAATTTAATTTCGAGAGCATGTATGAAAGCCTCGAGAAGTTTAATTAGAGATTTTGGAGAAATCGAAAATCTTCAAGTATCTACTAAGGGCCCAGGAGATTTTGTTACCTCAGCAGATCGAAGAACTGAAAAAATACTTATTGAAGAATTACAAAAAGCTCATCCTGATTATGGAATTGTAACAGAGGAAAGTGGTATAATAAATAAATCAAACACAAAAAATAGATGGATAATAGATCCTATAGATGGCACTATGAATTTTTTAAATGGAATACCCCAATTTGCAATTTCTGTTGGTTACGAAGAAGAGGGTGATATTCTATGTGGAGTAATATTCAACCCAATAATGAATGAAATGTTTTGTGCAGAAAAAGGAAATGGTGCATATCTCAATAATACTAGAATTAGAGTTTCAAACAAAAAACAATTAAGAGATTCATTAATTGTAACTGGCGGTCCAAAGGGCTCAAGCAAAATTAAAGACAAAATCTTTTCTGAATATATAGTTGTTTCAAAAAATGTTTCTAACGTAAGAAAGCTTGGAAGTGCAGCATTAGATATAGCTTATGTTGCATGTGGAAGATTTGATGGGTACTGGCAAAGAGAATTGAATTATTGGGATATAGCTGCAGGACTAATTATTCTTAGAGAAGCTGGAGGTTTTATTGAATTTTTTGATAATAATAAAAATCACCCACTTGAAAAGAATATTTTAGCCACAAATTCCAAGATTCATAATGAATTTAAAGATTTAATAAATAAAAAAGATATTGAGTAAAAACTATTAATAATATAAAACTCCGATCATGAAAAAAAACATACATCCTAACTATCACAAAATTAAAGTGGTTATGACTGACGGTACAGAATTTGAAACACGATCTACTTGGGGTCAAGAAAATGATACACTCAAGTTAGATATTGATCCAAAATCTCATTACGCCTGGACAGGGGGTGCTCAAAAAATTTTAGATAAGGGACGCGTTAGCAAATATAATAAAAAGTTTAGCAATCTCAGAAATAAAAAATAAATATGTCAGAAACTCCTTTCATGCCAAAAGCAACAGCTGTTTGGTTAGTCGAAAATACAACTCTAACTTTCAAACAAATTGCAGAATTTTGTCATTTACACGAGCTTGAAATTAAAGGAATAGCCGATGGAGATGTGGCCAAGGGAATTAAAGCTTATAATCCTATTTTGGCTGGTCAAGTTTCAAGAGAAGAAATTGAATTGTGCTCTAAAAACCCTGATAAAAAATTAAGTCTACTTAAAAAGGTAGAAGAAGTTGAAGTCAAGGAGAGAAAAAAACCAAAATATACTCCATTATCTAAAAGGCAAGATAGGCCTGATGCAATATTATGGTTATGCAAAAATGCATCGGAACTAACAGACGGGCAAATATCTAAGCTTGTTGGCAGTACTAAAGGCACTGTTTCATTAATTAGAAAAAGAAGTTATTGGAATTTTTCAAATCTTAAACCAAGAGACCCTGTTATTTTAGCTTTATGTACTCAAGAAGCTTTTCAGAAGAGTTTGGAAAAAGCAAAAAGAAGAATTGAGAGAGAGAAAAAAGCTAAAATTAGAGAGGAAAAGAAGGCGCAAACAGCTTCTATCTAGACAAACAAAGTTTCAAATGATAACAACCATGAAAATTAACTGGAGGTTTTTATTAAAATAGACGTCAAAGATAACAATGTCGAGCAAGCAATACGAGTTTTAAAACGTAAACTTCAAAAAGAAGGTTTTTTCAAAGTTATGAAAATGAAAAGCACTTATGAAAAGCCTTCTGAGAGAAAAAAAAGAGTTCAAACAGAAAATCTTAAAAGAATTAAGAAACTGCAAAAACTTAAGAATAGATATTAATATTATAATGAGAGGATTCATAATGCCATCAGGTAAAGTTAAATGGTTCAATTCTAAAAAGGGATATGGTTTTATTACAGATGATGAAACACAAAAAGATATATTTCTTCACGTGTCAGCACTTGAAAAATCAAAGTTAAGAGTTTTAAAGGAAGAACAATCAATTGTTTACGATATAAAAGAAGAGAAAGATAAACTTCAAGCTATTAATATAAAGAAAAAGTAATTATCGCGGGGTGGAGCAGTCTGGTAGCTCGTCAGGCTCATAACCTGAAGGTCGTAGGTTCAAATCCTACCCCCGCAACCAAAATCTAAAACTTCTTGATTATTTCTTTCATCTTTAGAGAAAATTTTATAATTAAGTAAAAAACAAATCCCTTTATCCCTTTATAATCTACATGCCTGAAAATTTTTGTTGAGACATTGCTCCAATATTTTTTATAAGCCTCATCTCCTATTCCAAAATCAAATTTGTTAATTTTGTTATTTTTGGACCATTTTATAAGTTTATAGATTAATAGTTTGCCTGGGGAAAAAGAACTATATTTATTTGAAAAAATTACGGGAATTAAATAATAGTACCTTTTGTTTTCAATTACCCCGATATTTGCTGCAACAGTTTCGTTATCTATTTTTAACATACCTATAACCAATTTATCAGGATAAATTTTGGTTAAATTTTTATTTAAATGTATGAGGTTATCATTTACAGAGTGAAAAATTTTTTTTTCTTCAAGATAAGAAATTTTTTTTTTAATAATTTCATCTATTAAATCAATTTGATTTACTGAATAATAGTTGTGAAATCTTACTTGATGATTTTCTATTAATTTTTTTTTTGTTCGTTTAAATTCAGAAGTAAATTTTTTATTTTTTATATAAGATAAGATATCATCGTCAATTTTAGAAATTTGAATTTGATAAACGTACGAATGAAAATTATTTTTTAGAAATCGAACAAAAGGATTGAGAGTTTTTTCAATATATTCAGGTTGTTTGTTCAAGTAAACGATATCAAAATCATCTATTTCTTTTTGAATTGTTTTCCAGACAAATATAAACTTTTGGTGATTTATAAAAACATCATCTTTAATAATTGGACAACAATAATCAGATTGATCAGTACCAAGCCATTGTAAAATTTTAATTTTTTTATAAATCTTTATCTCAAGAGGTAAAATTGCAACAGGTGAATTTTCATTATAAATCACAGTAATAAAAAATGAATTTAAGTTTAGAGTTTCTATAAGGTTTTTGACATAATAGTATTTTTGGAAAAAGAAAAAATTACTATTTGACTCCAAATTTAACCAGTCCTCTTTCAATTTATCTTCAAGTTTATTAAAAATTTTAAAAGTAAGATTATTGTTCATTAAATTATATTTTTTTTTAGTAGATACTTAAAATTAAAACCTGCTCTTAAAATCGCTTTTTTACTATAAATATTAGAAGATAAAACATAGATTAAGATATTCTTATTTTTAAATTTAGTAAGAATAAATTTCAATAATTTTGTATAAAAACCCTTATTTCTATAATTTAGTGGAGTGATAAAATCAAAAATAACTAATTTATTTTTAACATTTATTTTGCGATCAATTTCAGTAATTTTCCAACTTTTGCCTTTAAAAAGCCAACCACTTGAAACTAGTTTTCCTTTAAAAGATAAAGTTAAGAAAATAGAATTTTGATTAAATCTTTTTTTTTTTTCTTTGTATATTTTGAAATAATTCGAAATTTCCTCTGATTTTACACTCGAAAGATTTTTAAAAATTTTAAATTTATATTTTTTTAAATTTTTTGAATCCAGAGAAGTATTTTTCTCATAAATCTCGATAGTTCTAAAATATATTATTAATTTTTTGAAAAATTGATACATTTTACTTATACCACATTATTTTCTTAAGTATAAAAATCGGAGTAAGAAGAAAAAAATAATTCTTTAAATATTTCATCAAGTATTTTTTTTTTTTAAAAAAAAATCTCAAAGTATTTATAAAATCATTTTTAAATTTAATATTAATAAATTCTCTATTTATCATTCTATTATTATATTGATGCATTTGATTGGTATCTAAATTACGCCCATTTAACTTCAGCCAATATTTCATTTCTGAAATTTCTATGTCTGTATTTTTTAACGATAAGTTTCCCCCGTGGATTCTGTAAGTTGCTACTGGTTCTTGAACAGCATCAAATTCACAAATTCGTGAGAGTTTTACAAATAAATCAAAATCTCCGATATGATTATATTTACGTTCAAAGTTTATTTTATTTTGTAACAGAACTTTTTTTCTTATCATTGATGAAATTACTCCAATTTTATAATCAGAAAAAATTTTTTCATAAATTTTTCCTTTAATTAAATTAGTTTTGGCAAAAATTTTTTTCTTTTTTAATCTTTCGTTATAAATCCACATATTTCCGTACACCACACCTACAGCATGATTTTTAAAAAGTTTAATTTGTTTTTCTAGTTTATCTTTTTCCCAAGTGTCATCGGCATCAATAAATGCAATATATTCTCCATTACACTCCTTTAATGCAAATTTTCTTGCCTCGTATAAAGATGTGTGGGTTTTGGATAAAAAATATTTTAATTTATCAGATCTATTTGAGTCAAAAATTTTTTTACTGTTATCACTTGATCTGTTATCCCAAAAAATTAACTCCCAATTACTATAGCTTTGATGAATTACAGTGTTTATAGCTGCTTGAAGATATTTTTCACCATTGTAGCAATTAAGTATTATGCTTACTAAACCTTTTTTTTCTTCCATTATTATTAAATAATTTATTTATTTTGATTGATATATTATAACTTATTATAGAAATTTATGAATTTTTTTAAAGAAAACACCGGCCTTCTTTTAAGATTTGATGATATTGCACCAAATATGAACTGGGAGCTAATGGATAAATGCGAAAAGCTATTTTTAGAATTTAAAATTAAACCTGTTCTTGGCGTTATTCCAAATAATGAAGATGAAAAACTATTATCTCTTCCTCATAAAAAAAATTTTTGGGAGAAAGTCCGTCAATGGCAATCTTACGGTTGGGAGATTGCTATTCATGGTTACAATCACAGATATGTTTCAATCACTAAAAAAAATGACTATTTTAGTTACGGAGGAAAATCAGAATTTTTTGGATATTCTTTAGAAGATCAAATATCAAAGTTAAAAAAAAGTTGTGAAATTTTTGAAAAAAATAATATAAAAGTAAGAAGTTTTTTTGCCCCTAATCATACTTATGACGCAAATACATTTAGAGCGTTAAAAACAGTTGGTATATTCAAAGTTATAGATGGTTATGGTTTCTTTCCATATTCTGAGTCGGGTATTAATTTTATTCCTCAGCTATTTTATAAAAATGTTTTTTTACCATTTGGAATTCAATCTTCACAAATACATTTAAATACATGGAATAAAAAAGATTTCGAAAATTTTGTGAAATTCATAAAAAAAAATCGCAAAAAAATTATAAGTTTTGATTATGCATTAACAAAAACAAATAATGGTTTAAGAAGTTTAGTTTTAAGATTTTTTACTGAATATTTTTTAAGATTTTTTAGGTTATTTAGGTTTAAATCTTAAATTTTGATTTTCTACTATCATTTAAAAAACCTATTACTGTGTCTATGCTCATTGTGCTAAAGTTTTTTCCAAAGTTGCTGATTTGTTTTATTACTTTTGGTGGCATTGTAATAATATCACAGTTTAATTGTTTAGCTTGAGTATAATTATATGCTTCTCTTGTGCTAGCCCATAAGATCTCAATATTCTTATTTTTTTTTGTTAAATAAATGCTTTTTTTAAATATTGGAAGTGGATCTTTTCCTTTATCAGCCATTCTACCTGCGAATATAGAGATAATTGTTTTTGTTTTTTTGTTTAAATTTTTGAAAATCTTTTTTGTTTGTTCGAATGTAAATACTGCAGTAATATTCAGTTTAATACCTTTTTTGCTTAATTCATTGATAACTGAACCCATAAATATCCCTTTAGAATTAACAACTGGTATTTTAACATAAACGTTTTTTCCCCATGAATTAATTTCATAGGCTTGTTCAAGCATTTCTTTCGGGTTATCCGCAAATACCTCAAAAGATATTGGTTTTTTTTTACATACTTTTAGAATTTTAAGAGAATAATCTTTATAATTTTTGGCTCCAGCTAATCTCATTAAGCTTGGATTGGTAGTGAATCCATCTACAATAGTTTTTTTATTAAAATATTCTATTGTTTTAAGATCAGCGATATCGCAAAATATTTTGGTTTTCATTAATCCAGATTTTTAACAATATCTTCGGTCATCTTTTTAGCATCGGCAAATAACATTAATGTATTGTCTTTATAAAATAATTCATTGTCTACTCCAGCATACCCAGGTGATAAACTTCTTTTAACAAATAAAACTGATTTACATTTTTCTACATCTAATACTGGCATACCAAAGATAGGGCTTTTAGGATCAGTTTTTGCAATAGGATTGGTAACGTCATTTGCACCAATAACGAATGCTACATCCGAGTTAGCAAAGTCATTGTTAATATCTTCTAATTCGAAAACTTCATCGTAAGGTACATTGGCCTCTGCTAGTAGAACATTCATATGTCCTGGCATTCTTCCAGCAACTGGATGTATTGCGTAAGTAACTTTAATGTCATTTTTTTTTAATTTATCAACCATCTCTCTAAGCGCATGTTGGGCTTGTGCCACAGCCATACCATATCCAGGAACTATTATAACCGAGGAAGCATTTTTCATTAAAAAGGCTGCATCTTCAGCATTACCGCTCTTAACTGGCTTTTGATCTTTTTTTTCTTTTTTATCATCAGATGAACTTTCAGCACCAAATCCTCCTAGTATTACACTTATAAAAGATCTATTCATTGCTTTACACATTATGTAAGATAAAATTGCTCCAGAGGATCCAACAAGAGCACCTGTGATAATTAAAGCAGTATTTTCTAACGTAAATCCTATACCAGCTGCTGCCCATCCAGAGTAAGAGTTAAGCATAGAAATTACTACTGGCATATCTGCTCCTCCAATAGGGATGATAAGTAAAACACCAACTAAAAAAGAAATTACAATCACAGTCCAAAAAATATTTGACGACTGGGTTTTGCACAAATAAAAGATTAAAACAAAAATACCTATTCCAAGTAATAAATTTACAATATGTTGCCCGCTAAATGTAATTGGGGCACCTGACATGATCCCTCTCAACTTTAAAAAAGCTATTATGGATCCTGAAAAAGTTATTGCTCCAACAGCTGCTCCTATGGACATCTCAATTAGACTAGCAAGTTTAATATTTCCTACGTTTCCTAAATTAAAAGCCTCAGGATTTAAAAAAGCTGCTATGGCAACAAAAACAGCTGCCAAACCAACTAAACTATGAAAACCTGCAACTAATTCTGGCATTGCAGTCATTGGAATTCTAAAAGCAATGAAACCTCCGATTGCCCCACCAATAGTTAAGAAAATTATGACATAAACTAATGATGCAGAAAAATTACCTATAGATAAAAATGTAACTACTATTGCAATTATCATTCCTACAATTCCAAAGTAATTTCCTTGCCTTGATGTATCTGGAGATGACAATCCTCTTAATGCAAGTATAAAAAGTATTCCAGAGACTAAATAAAAAATTGCTGATAAATTTGCAGATATCATTTATTTTTATCTTTCTTTTTTTTATACATTTGAAGCATTCTTTGGGTCACTAAAAAACCGCCAAAAATGTTAACCGCAGCCAAAACGATCGCAATAAACCCAAAAATACTCGAAGTGCTAAAAATACTATCAGAAACACCTGCTAAAGCAGCGATGATCGCACCAACAATAATTACAGATGAAATAGCATTAGTGACGGACATAAGAGGTGTATGAAGGGATGGGGTTACACTCCATACCACGTAATAACCGATAAAAATTGATAAAATAAATATACTTAATCTAAATATAAACGGATCTATTTCCATAATTAAGTCTCCTTTATTAAAGATTTTTCTATTATCTCATCTTCTAAGTTAATATTAAAATCTTTTTTTTCTTTACTATACAAGTTTCTTATGAAGCTAAATAAATTTTTAGCATATAAACTTGAAGCAGTAAGAGGTAATCTATTCATTAAACTCTTCACTCCTATAACCTTTATTCCATCAACCGTATTAATTTTTCCTGCCTCACAAAATGCAGAATTTCCTCCCTGTTCAGCAGCTAAATCAAAAATGATAGAACCAGGTTTCATCAATTTAACTAAATCTTCAGTTAATATTCTTGGTGCAGGTTTTCCAGGAATTAAAGCAGTGCATATAACTATATCATTTTTTTTTAATGCGTCTTTCATTAGTTCTGCTTGTTTTTTTTTATAATCATCAGAGGCTTCTTTTGCATATCCGCCTTTAGTCTCCATATTTTCAGATTGTTCGACAGTTAAAAATTTTCCACCTAAGCTTTCTACTTGTTCTTTTGATGCAGCTCTTACGTCAGTAGCTGAAACTATTGCACCCAGTCTCTTAGCGGTAGCGATTGCTTGTAAACCTGCTACACCTGCTCCGATAACTAAGATTTTTGCAGCCGGCACAGTGCCTGCTGCTGTCATCATCATTGGAACAGCTTTTTCAAATTCTGCTACACTCTCAACTACCGCTCTATAACCAGCTAAATTTGATTGTGAAGACAATACGTCCATTGATTGAGCTCTTGTAATTCGAGGAAGTAATTCAAGTGAAAACGTTTTAATTTTTTTAATCATTATTTTTGAAATTAAATCTTTATTTTTCGCAGGATTAAGCATTCCAATCAAAATTGTATTTTCTTTCAGATTTATTATTTCATTTTCAAGTGGACAATTGACTTTAACAATTAGATCGCTTGAGTCTAAAACTTTACTTGATGAAGCTTTTATTTCGACTCCAACATTTTCATATTCATTGTCTTCTAAACCTAAATGACTGGCATAATTTTTTTCAATACATACCTTGAGACCAAGACCTATAATATTTTTTGCAGTTTCTGGTGTAATTGAAACTCTTTTCTCTAATGTTAAATCTTCTTTAATTGAGCCTACTATCATTTAGTTAATCTCTTTGATTTTAAAGCAAAGTTACTGCTAGTATTATTAATAACGCAATTACTGCAATTGTTCCCCATAAAACAAACTTAGTAAAACCATTGTAAGTTTTTTTGAAGTCATTTTCACTCATAACTAACCTTGACGAGCTTTAAATTTTGGATTTTTTTTATTAATTACGTAAAGTTTTCCTCTTCTCTTCACGAGCTTTGAGTTTAAGTCTCTTTTTTTTAAAGATTTTAATGAACTAGCTACTTTCATAATTGTTAAGCCTGGCAACGTCCTACTCTTCCATATCTTAAGACAAAGTACCATCGGCGCTGAAGGACTTAACTTCCGAGTTCGGAATGGGATCGGGTGTAGCCCCTTCGCAATAATTACCAGGCAATTTCTTATAGTGGTTTTGAATAAGTATGTAAATACCCATTAATTTCATCTAAATAAAGGTCTTTCTTTGTGTGGTGGGCGTGATAAGAATTGAACTTATGACCTCTACGATGTCAACGTAGCGTTCTACCACTGAACTACACGCCCAAATTAAATATCAGACTTATAAAAAATGTTTTTTTTTTTTAAATAATAGTAATAATCTTTTAAAGTATCTAGTGAGGTTTTTTTAACATTTTTTGAATAGAGATAATTCTTATACCATTTTGCAGTTAATTCAACTGATTGATTAAACTTAAGAGCACACTTCCATTTCAGAACTTTATTTGCTTTACTGCTATTTAGTTTCAGAAGATTGGCTTCCCTATAATTTTTTTTTGAATTTTGAATTTTGAAATTAAAGTTTTTCCAATTCTTTTTCAATAATTTAATTACATCTATTACAGAGTAATTTTCTTTACTTTGCGGTCCAAAATTAAAGGGCTTCCCATTTAATTTGCTTTTGGTCTTTAATGCCTTAGCTAGTATCATGTAACCTCTTACTACATCCAAAACATTCTGCCACGGTCTTGTTGAATTTGGATTTCTCAACATAACAGGTTTTTTATTTTTCCAAGATTTAGCGCAATCTGGAATTAATCTATCCTGACTCCAATCACCACCGCCTATAACATTTCCGGCCCTAGCTGTAGCAATTCTTAAATTTTTATTTTTTTGCAAAAAAGATGAAAAGTAAGACTCTATAATCAATTCTGCACAACCTTTTGATGCACTGTAAGGATCTTGTCCTCCAATTATATCATCCTCTTTATATCCTCTTTTTACCTCAAAATTTTTATAAACTTTATCGCTAGTTATTATGACTGCAATACAATTATTTCTTAAAGTTTTAAGTCCCTCTAGTACATTAAGAGTTCCAATAGAATTACTCAGAAAAGTTTCAGTTGAATTTTTATAAGAATGTTTGACTAAAGCTTGTGCTGCTAAATGAAAAACAAAATCAGGTTTAATTTTTTTGAAAACTTTTTTTAATTTATTTTGATCTTTGATATCAAAATAATTTGATTTTACTCCTTTAATTCTTAAAGAATTGAAATGATTAAAACCCTTCGTTCTAAGTGAAATTCCATAAACTTTAGCTCCGATATTGCTTAGCCAAAGAGTAAGCCAAGAGCCTTTAAATCCGGTGTGCCCCGTTATTAATATTTTTTTATTTTTGAAAAGTTTAAATTGTTTATCCATATTTTGTAATTTCAAATTTATTTTTTTCTCTTTTTAAATAGATTTTCTAAATTATCTTTATCTCTTTTGGTATCAACACACTGCCAAAATTTATGATGTTTATACGCGCCTAAAAAAGATTTTTTAGCAATAGTTTCTAAGGGCTCTTTTTCCAAATAAGTTTTATCATTTTTCAAGTATTTAAAGATAATTTTACTCATTACAAAAAAACCTCCATTAATCCATCCTTCGTCAATTCTCGATTTTTCTTTAAATTGAACAACCTCACTATCTTTCAATTTAATATAACCAAATCTTGCTGGTGGTCTTACTGCAGTCAGGACAATTTTTTTTTTACTTTTTTTATAAAAATTATAAAGTTTATCTAAATTTACATCAGACAGACCATCTCCATAAGTTAGAAAAAAATCTTCATCTTTTAAATATTTTTTAAGTCGTTTTATTCTTCCCCCTGTCATTGTTTTTAGACCAGTATCAATTACATTTATATTTAGATTTTTAAAAAATTTTTTCTTCTTATTAAAATAATCCTTAATTACTTTTCCTTTATATCCCGCAGCTATCAAAAAGTTTTTGTAACCGAATTTATTAAAATGTCTTATAATGTGAACAATAATCGGAAATTTACCAATTTTAATCATTGGTTTTGGAATAGTTTTTGTATACTCAGAAATTCTAGTGCCCATACCGCCTGCTAAAATTACTACCTTTGAGATTTTTTTATTTGATTTCATCTATTTTTATAAAATGTAATTGTTTTGGAAAGATCTTTTTTAAAATCTTCTTTTGGCTGCCAATTAAGAAGTTTTTTTGCTTTTTGTAAGTTTGGATATGCTTTTATACTTTCTTCAGATCTTAATTTTATCATACCGTATTGTGGTTTTCCCTTTTTAATTATCTTTTTAATCTCTTCAATTATATCTTTTACCTTACGTGCTTTACCAGATCCAACATTGATAATTTGACCGTAAGCCTTTGGATTTTTATAACATTTAAAAATAGCTTTAACCACCTGATCAACTATTAAAAAATCTCTGTATTGATTTCCGTCAGAACATGGAAATTTTTTTCCCGAGAGACATGATTTAATAACAAATGGTATCAATCTATTGGAGTCCTGGTTTGATCCAAATGTTTGATATAGTCTTAAAATTACAACAGGAAAATCCTCATTTTTTTTTAGATTCAACAAGAATTTTGTTGCGAGATATTTTGACTTTCCATAGTAAGATTTTGGATCACATTTAAAACTTTCTTTATGTGGAGACTTTAGTTTTGCATACTCACTACTTGAACCAATCTGAACGAAGGTTGTAATTTTTTTATCCAAAAAAAAATTTGAAATATTTTTACAGCCAATATAGTGACTTTGATATACCTTGGCTTTATTTTTGTGGTCAACCTCTCCTCCTAAATTGACAACAAAACTGTATTTTTTTTTTATTTTTTTTTTAATATTTTTAAATTTTGTTATATCACAAATCAAATATTTAACTTTTGATAGTTTTCTATTTTTTTTTGGTAATTTCCTTGAAATACTATCTACGCTCCAACCGCTTTCTATTGCTAATTTTGAAAGTTGGTAGCCTATAAAACCAGTCCCTCCAACTATTAACATTTTCCTTTTTTGAATTATTTTTTTAAGCATTAGAAAAATACATAAGAAATTTTTTACTCATTATGTCAGAATTAAATTTTTTTGTTATTATTTTAAAACCGTTTGTCTTTTTTTTTTGTATTGATCCTTTTTTTAGCAAAAATTCTTTTAAAGATTTAGTAATCAAATCTCTTCTTTTAGGTTTAATAATGATCGCGTTTTGACTATTTACAAATTCTGTTATTCCCCCAACATTAGTACAAATTACTGGAGTTTTTACATACAAAGCTTCTGCTATAGAGTATCCAAATGCTTCAAAATCTCTGGTCAAAGAAATTAACAAATCAAAATTATTTATAATTTTGTAGCTATCTTCATTTAAATATCTCAAAATTTTGAAATTCTTGTTAAGTTTGTAATCACTAATTTTTTTTTTAAGAGAATTCACTTCATCTTTTTTTCCGTTGCCAACAAAAAAAATTATAAATTTAGATTTTAGACCTATGGGTAAATCATTAAAACCTTCAACCAAATCAGTTTGACCTTTATAAGTTTCTATTCTAGACAACATGCCTATCTTAATTTTATTTGTTCTTATTTTAAAACTAGCAATTTTTTTTTTTGAAAATTTTTTAATTTCAATACCATTGTGAATGACAATATTGTTTTTTTTTGAATTTTTAAGAATTGAAGTATTTTTTTTGATTGATAGCTTTGTAGCCCTTGAAACAAATATAATTCCGTTAACGCTTCTAGCTACCAGATAATTAAAAAGATCAACAAATGAACTCCAAAGAATTGGTTTTGAATAACAGTGGTGAATAAGTAAGAATGATTTTTTATTTTTTAAAATTTTATTAGCAATCAAACCTGCCATCTCAGATCTAAAATCTCCATATCCTCCGCAATTAGCCAGTAAAATATCAAACTCTAATCTTTTAAAAATTTTATACATTTGTAAAATTGATAATAAAAATAGAAATGGTTTTAATATTATGAAAAATAATTTAAATATTTTTGCATTCAAATTTAAAACGTTAAACGAATTATAAAATATTATTTCAATTTTTTTATTTTTTGTTTTAAAGAATTTATCTATTGCTTTATTTGAATTGTTTGTAATTAGTATAAACTTTGATTTATTAAATGCCTTGTTTTTTATGAGAGCTTTCAAGTGAGTGGTAGCTCCCCCATATTCGAGATTTTCCATAACAACAGCGATTTTATTTAAACTTGTCATTTGAATTTAATCGAATATTAACTTTATATCTTGGGCCTCAGGATTATTAGGTTGATCGTATTTATTTGGTAATGAAAATTCTTCACTATTTTTTTCAGGATCTTTCTCAAAAGTCATTTCAATTACTAAAGGATCACCAAACTCATCCACACCTCCGTAATTATTAGGATGAATATGAGTGAGTTTTAAATTTAATTTTTCAATAAAATTCTCAATCCTATCTTTATTTATATCAACATCATGAAACTCGATGACTATACCGGTGAATTTTTCACGATTTTTAATAATATCATCTAATATTCGATATTCGGATCCCTCTATATCAATCTTAAGAAAAATATTTTGTCTTAATTTATTTTTAGAAATTATTTTTTCTAAACTGCCTTTTTTGATGGTAGTTATTTCTAAAAAGTTTGTTTTTCTTTTAAAAAATTTTTTAAATTCTATATATCTGTTTAAAGTATTTTTAAAAAATTTTAAGTTTAAATTGTAAATTGAAGCACCGAGATCATTATAAATTCTTTTTTTCCAATAAGAATTATTTACAGTATGATCATAACAATAACTGTTTACTGAGTTAATTTTCAAAAATTCTTCCTCAAAAGAACAGTCATCTAAGATACCGAATGAAACTAGACACTCTGCTAATTCAATAGATTTTTTTGTTAAAAGGTAACCACCATCAAAATTTCTACCACACCTTATTAATTTAAAACTATTTTGAGGTTTAAAGTTAAGTTTTAAGCTCATAGTTTTTTATACAAATTTTTATTTTTTTGTTTTTATTTTTTAACAAAAACTTTTCTGCTATCAATTTAGTTTTACTCATGTTTAAAATTTCCTAAAATATTCAGCAGTTTATCTCATTTTTTAATTAAATTATTTTTGACATTGCGCCATCTATTATAATGCTTTGACCATTAATATATCTTCCATTGTCTGAAATTAAAAATTCAACTAAAGATGCTACCTCATCAGGTTCTCCAAATCTTCCTGCTGGAATATTTTTTAAGATATTTTTTCTTAATTTTTTCTCACTAATTTTTATTTTTGTAGAATTAATTTTAATTAGTTTTTTTAACCTGTTTGTTTCTATTCCGCCTAATAAGATTGAATTATTTGTTATATTAAATTTCGCTAGATCAAACGAAATTGATTTATTAAAAGCTAGTACTGCCGCTCTTGAAGTTGCTGATTGCACCATTGTTGGTGACGGCTCTTTGGCAACTGTTGATGAGATAGTAATCATTCTTCCCCATTTATTTTTAATCATTTGTTTTGAAAATATAGTAGAGAGTTTTATTACACTTAATAAATTTCTATTTATTGTTTTTTCCCACATTCTGTCATTTGTACTTGAAAAGTTTGTTGGTTCAGGACCGCCTGAGTTATTAATTAAAATATTTGGAGGTCCTAATTTTTTTTTGCAAAAATTTAATAAATTATCTGAGAATTTTTTTTCCATATTAAATGGAATTAATTCAACACGATTATTTGAATAATTTCTAATGATTTCTTTTTTAAGTTTTTTAAGTTTTTGTTTTGATCTTGACATTAAATAAATACTAAATCCGTTCTTTGCGAAATTCATTGAAATAGCTTTTCCTACTCCATCGCTTGCTCCAGTTATAAAGGCAATTTTTTCTTTCTTCATATTATCTTTTTATTTTGACTCTACCAAAATTACTTAAACTTTTATAAGGAACGATTTTCTTATAAACTTTCGATGGTTTTAAAAAGTTTTTGTCATTAAAATATATTTTAATTATATTATCTATTAGTGGGAAACCTGCTGCTTCTGCAACCACAAAACTTCCACTTGGTCTTGGATTTATTTCCAGTATTTTAAACTTATTTTTATTATCAATCATTAAATCACAATCGTGTAAAAAATTTAAATTAAAAATTTTACTTAATTTTTTTGCTAATAAATGCAACTTTTTATTATTTACAATAATATGTCCACTATTTGGCAAAGCTGAATGTATTCTTCTCCTGCAAACTGAATTAATCAAAAGACCGTTTTTTGATAAAATGTCCAAATCATAGACTGGGGTTTTTAATTTTTCCATCATCAATAAAGGATACTTTTTCTTTAAAAGATTTTTATAATTTTTTTTGAAATCTTTTAAATTCAAATGTTTTTCTCTACTATTTTGAAAACTCGTAATTTTTTTTAAATTATTATTAATTACATAAACATTTCTTCCACCTCTCGAGATTGCAGGTTTAATACAAAATTCTAAACGTTTTTTTTCAAAATTTTTTATTGCTCTCATAACTTCTTCTTCATTCTTTATCTCTAACCAATAAGGAAGTTCTATTTTATTTTGTTCCAATAACTTGTATGTTTCTATTTTATTAGATATTTTGATTAAGTTTTCATATTTACTGCAAGCAATTTTAGTATCTGAAAATTGATATTTTTTAGATAATGCAAGACTTTCTTCGTCGGAAGTGACTAATATCAAGTTTATCTTGTTTTTTTTTACTATTTGATCAATTTTTTTTAGATATGCAGATTTATATCCTCTTGGAACCTGGTAAAATTTGTCAAGAAATTTTCTGGCTACTAAATCATCACCTCTATTAATATCCGTACCAAATATTTTTATCTTTTTCGTAATTTTGTTTTTTTTGAATCTTAAAATAATCTCAGGACCATAATCTCCACCCACACAAGTTATTAATAAATTTAAACTTAAAGATTTTTTTGATTTTTTAACCATTAATTTAGTCTCCCGAAAGGTGCTCGGCTGACTTCATCTGTTAAAAATTCTGAAGAGCTTATTTTATTTTTTTGAAAAAATCTTATTTTTTTAAAAATCTTATCTAGTATTTTTTTATACTTAATCAATGTTTTTTTATCATGGGCATAACTTGGGTAAAAACTTGTTGTTCCTAAAATATTTTTTTTCAAAAATTCCTGTGTTAGAAAAGTTTTAAATTCTTCATGTCTTTCTAAAAACATAAATTTTGCTAAAGTGGGAATTCCAAATACTTTAATATTGATTTTATTTTTTTTAGCTGTTGTTTTCCAGACGTTCATCATTGTTTTGCCTATAGAATTTACTTTTTTCCATGGCTTAATTTTTTCCATTAGCTCAATGGTTTTTAAACCTGCGCTTGGACCTATTCTCTCAGTCCAGAAAGTGCTGCTGATAAAACTTTTTGCTGAATTATTCATTAATTCTTTTGTTCCTAAAACTGCAGTAATCGCATAACCATTTCCAAGTGTTTTTCCTAAAATCAATATGTCGGGATATACTTTTAATTTCTTATGCAATCCTCCTAAACATTCTCTAAAACCAGTCGTACACTCATCGAATATTAAGATTATTTTATTTTTAATGCATAGGCTTTTAACTTTCTTTAGAAAAGCTATATTTGGTTTAGAACTTCTGCACACCTCCATTTTTATGATTCCAATATTTTTTTTAAAAATTAATCTTTTTAAACCTTCAATATCACCATAATTAAAGGGATAAGATGTGTCTTTAAGTTTATTTGAAACACCTAAAGGTGTTAAGCCTTTTAATAAATGTTTATCTAAGTTTTTTTTACTTTTCAAATTTGCAGCTAAATACCAATCGTGCCATCCATGGTATCCGCAAATAGCAACGTTTTGTTTTTTTGTATTAGATCTAGCAATTCTTATTGCTACAGAGTTAGCTTCTCCTCCAGTTCTAGCAAATTTCACTTTTCCAAACCACGGGTGAAGTTCTAAAAGTTTTTCAGACAGTTTTACCTCTTCAGGACAATTTAAAGTACTTAGATTTCCTTTTTTTACAGTCTCGATAACAGCATTATCAATTTGTTTAATTGAGTAACCTAGTAAATTTGTTCCTACTCCCATTGTGCTCATATCTAAAAATTTTTTATTATTTAGATCCCAAACATTAATTCCCTTAGTTTTGAAAAAATAAGTTGGCCAGAGATTAGGCAATATCATTTTATGATTTTTAGACAAAAGCATATTTTCACCCATTATATTTTCTTTTGCCTTATTCATATAATCTAAATTTCGTGATTTATTAGAATTATGTTTTTTTTTTATAAAATGAACTATATCCTTAAAACTAAAAAAAATATTTGGATAAAAATTTTTAAAAATTTCTCTAACTTTTTTTAAATCTTTAGACGTATCAACAGATAATTTTAAATTTTTAGTACTAGGATATGGAGACTCGGGAATACATATTTTTAATCTTTTTAAAAAATCTATATTTTTTTTTTTTAAAAAAGGTGTAACAACTCCACCTTCAAATCTTTTATTAATTGGGGTTTTTTTTTCAATTTTTTCCAATAAATCGAAGCTAAATATTTCAATATCAAGACCATCTGGATAATAAGATTTTTCATTTTTTACAAATTTGTTATCTATAAGATGATAAGTATTGGACAAGTAAGAGCTTTTTTTTCTTTTGTAAATTTTTATAAAATTATCGATGAGGTTTGCATCAATCAAAGGACAATCAGATGTGACTCTTATAATAGTTTTTGTATTATATTTTTTTGCTGCATTATAGAATCTATTAAGGGTATCGTTCTCTTTTCCTCTAAAAGTTAAAACATTATTTTTTTTTGCAATTTTAATTAAAATGTCATTCTCTTTTTTTTTTGAAGTAGCCAGTATTATATTATCAATTAATTTACTTTTTTTAATTCTTTTTATAACAACTTCAATTAAGCTAAGATTATTTTTTGTCACACTTAATAAATTTTTTCCTGGCAACCTTTTGGAACCCATTCTCGACTGTATAATAACGTTAGTTGACATTGTATTTATCTTTTCTGTTTATTTTTAATAGTTTGAAGAGTCTCAGACAGAACATATGAATTCCATATATTGCCTTGATGTATTTTATTGTTTTTCGCAATAAAATTGTATGCTCCTTTGTTAAAGGATTTATTATCAAATGCATCTTCATTTATATTTTTTTTCATATCTAATTTATCATTTATAGATTTGATTTGCCAAAAATTATCTCCAAATCCCATCTTTGGTCTTTTACACACATACTTTTCCAATTCTTTTGACTTTGATTTAAGAAAATTTCTTAAAAACATTTTTCCTTTAGAGCTGTCTTTACAAAATCTATATTTAGATGGAATAGCTATAAAAAATTCAACTATGTTTTTTGACAAAAAAGGAAGTCTTGCCTCAACAGAATAATGCATTGAAGCTTTGTCCAATCTATAATTAAACATATCAGGTAAAGTTTTAGTTGCATAAATCAATGATCGTATTTGAGAAAGATCCATATAATCAAGCAGATGTTTATATTTTTCGTCTAATGTACAAAAATCGAAAAATTTTTCTTGATCGTAACTAGAAAAAACTTTACTCAAAAATTCGTTTTGTGACATTAAATGGTTTGGTCTTGTAATAAAAGGATTATAGGAAAAATTAAATTCATTATTTTTCTTTAAATTTAAATATCTAGACACAGCGAATTTAAAAATTTTAAATTTCCTAATAAAGTCTAATTTTTTTTGCTTATTTTTTTTTCCCAAAAAGTTATCTATTCTATTCAATTCTATATCAGAAGAATATCCACTTAATAGTTCGTCCGGACCATCTGCAAAAAAAAATACTTTAGATTTTTTATGTTTTACACTTTCTGCTAAAGCCATTATATTAGCTAAACCAGGGTCAAAGCATCCGTCAAATGCAGTACGAGCATTATTTTTAAGTAATTCATAACCTTTTTTTTCATAAAGATTTTCAAGTGAGTGATTTGTTTGTAATAATTTAGATACCCTATTACTAAGTTCAACTTCAGAAATTAAATTATATTTTTCATTTTTCTGCAACGGACTAGATATTCCAAATATTGAGTTAAAATTGGGTGATAAATTTGATAGAAAATAGTTAAGAGTAGTGCTGTCAATACCACCGCTTAGCGTTGAGAAGAAACTAACATCACTTGGAATTCTGAGACTTAGCTCCTCAGAAAAGATTTCTTCAAATTTCTTAAAAATTTCATTCTCATCTTTTATTTCCCTAAAAAATTGAAACCATTTATCTGGCTGTAGAGATGAATTGTCATGTCTGGTAAAGGTCTTATTCTGTATTATTATATTTTCTCCTGCTTTCATTCTAAAAATATTCTTGATTAAGCTTTTACCGGGTAAGGGGATGTTAAACTTCCATGCGCCAATTAAGTTTTCATAATCAATTTCAGCTTTTTCGATTAAATTTATAATAGGATCAATTTCTGAGCAGAAAATTAGTTCATTATTTTGAACTGTATAAAAAAGATGTTTTTCCCCAAGAAGATCTCTGCTTATTAATAGTTTATGTTCATTATCATCATATAATGCAAAAGACCACATCCCGTTTAAATCTTCAAAATTATTTGAGTTACCACTGTTGATTAAATATTCGTATAAAACCTCTGTATCAGTTGACCCATCAAAATTAATTTTTTTACTAATCAAGTTTTTTCTAATTTCACGATGATTGTAAATTTCTCCATTAAAACTCAAATATTGATTTTTATTCTTTGAGAAAGGAAGATTTATTTTTTCATTTGGAGAAACTATTGCTAATCTATTATTGACTAATCCACAATTTTTTTTTTTACTTATATATATACCTTCTTGATCAGGACCTCTATGTTTTATTTCGCTTAAAATTTTTTTTAATTTAAATTCTAAATCATTAATTCTTGATCCATCTAAACTGTAAATTCCTGCTACTCCACACATATTTTTGATTTTCTAAACATTTTAGTCGATATTTCTTAACAATTGAAATGCTTCAGCAAACTTAAGACCAACAGATTGCCCTCTATACATTGCAAGAGTCTTAACGCCCTTCTCTGATCTTGGATGAGGCCATTTAAAAACTTCTTCTTTGTAGCACTTAATTGACTTTATTTTATGATTTAGTGTTTTAGAAATATCCACAAAATAATTAGGATTAAAAACTTTTGTTTTATTTGAAAATTTCCACTCTGTACTTGATAAAGTTTCAAATAAAAGAATTTTTTTTAATTTTAGATTTGGTTTAGGTCTAGTGGCTGTGACCACAGCTCTATTTATAATTTGGTGGTCCAAATTCAAATCATTTTCAAAATGTGTTAAAATTATATCTGGTTTAATTTTTTTAATTTGTTCTTCTATTTTTTGTATTATTTCCAACAAAGAGACTTTATCTAATTGATTGTCTGGAAATGAATGATAAATACACTTACAAATACCCATAATTTTTGAAGCTTTATCAGAGTTTTTTTTTCTATCATTTATTTTTTTTTTAAGTCCTTTTTTGTTTATTCTAGCAGAAACTCCATCTGTAAAATAAATCGCGTAAATTCTGTTTTTTTGATTAGCTAATTTTCTTATAGTACCTCCGCAACCAAAAGCATCGTCATCTGGATGAGCGGCTATAACTAGAACTGTTTTATTTTTCATTTTCATTAAATTTAAATTTAAATTTCATATTTTGTAATTATCAATTGGGTTTTGTTTGTCAACATATTTAAGAAAAAAATAATTACGTCTATTTTTTAGATCAAAAAAATAATCATGGTCAAACTTTATTTGCTCAAAATTATTTTTAATAAAGCAAGAAATAGAATTTTTATTATTTTTTTTTACTTTTGAAATAATTAAATAGGTCTTTTTTTTTAAAAATTTTTTTAACGATATATTCAACATTTTTGTACCTAGACCTCGACCAGTATATTTTTTTTTTAGTGCAATCGATACTTCAAAAATATTTTTGTTAATATATTCGTATCTAACATATCCTATTCTTACCCTATTTACTTTTGAGATAAATATATAAATTTTTTTTTCATTTAAATAGTATTTTTCAAACCACCTTTTATGATCTAAATATTCAATTTTTTTACTTGAAGAAAATAATTTTTTTTTGACATAAAAATTATAAATTTGGAATAAAAATTTTAAATCTTTTCTTTTAGCTTTTGTAATTTTCATTTTTTCTTAAATCTTAACCAATAAACTGGATCTATTAATTTTTTTTCTTTAATTTTAAATTTCTGAATGTTTATGTTCGAATTTTTGATTTTAAAAATATGCTTTAATTGACTCACATTATCAATTCCAATAACTAATTTATTAGCACCAGATTTTGCCGCATAATTTAAGCACGCTGAATATCTACTCATTCCTATTGAACTTAAATATTTATCTATTTTAAGCCAATATTTTGAGAGACCTTTCAAATCAGATGGTAATTCATAGTTTTTTTTTAAAAGTAGACCTTGTAAAAAAATTGACCTTATGTGTGTTTCAATTTTTTTATTTCTTATTAATTTTTTGGTTGTCTCAAAAGTACGATAATTCAAAAAATTATAGGGCATCTGTATAAAATCTATATTAAAATTATTTAATATTTTTTTTAAATTTTTAGTATCATATATTGTGATACCTATTTTAGATATTTTTTTATTTTTTTTTAAATTATTTAACAA